>JBBQVR010000068.1:0-18229 GCA_038211355.1 Rhodobacterales bacterium
TCATCACCACGATCTTGTCGCCCATCTGCATCGCCTCTAGCTGGTCATGGGTGACGTAGACGGTGGTGGCGTGCATACGGTCGTGGAGGGCGCGAAGCTCTTCCGACATATGCTCGCGAAACTCGGCGTCCAGTGCGCCGAGGGGTTCGTCCATCATGAAGGCCTTGGGGCTGCGCACGATGGCGCGGCCAAGGGCGACGCGCTGACGGTCGCCACCCGACAGGCCGCCGACGGGTTTGTCGAGGATGTCCGCGATGCCAAGGATGCGGGCCACCTCAGCCACCTTGGCCTGGACCTGCGCCTTCGGCATGCCCTGGCTGACGAGGGGATAGCTGATGTTTTTCCGCACGTTCAGATGCGGGTACAAAGCGAACATCTGGAAGACCATGGCAATGTCGCGCTGGCTGGCGGGCTTTTGGCTGACATCCTCGCCATCAATCAGGATCTGGCCACTGGTGGGCAGTTCCAGCCCGGCGATCATGCGCAAGGTGGTGGTCTTGCCGCAGCCCGAGGGGCCGAGCAGCATGAAGAACTCGCCGTCCTTGATGGTGAAGGACGACCCTTTCACCGCCGTGAACGCGCCAAATTCCTTGCGCAGGTTGCGGATGACAATCTCAGCCAAGGCTTACTCCGGGAAATGGCTGGTGATGATGAACATCACGGTGCCGATCAGGGTGACAAGAAAGGACCAGGTGTAGGCCCAAAGGAAGAAGGGCTGCATCAGCATCACCACCCCCAGCGCGATCAGGACGGTGGCGAGGTTCTCCCACGGGCCACGGCGGAGGCGGAGGAGGCCGGAAAGGAAGGTGCTCATGCTTCAGCCCTTTCATCTTTGTGAAAGTATCCCCGCCGGAGGCTTCTACATCTGCCGTCGGATGCCTCCGGCGGGGATATTTGGGCAAAGATGAAAGGCTCGGCCTTAGTCATTTGCGCACCGCCCCGAAGGTGATCCCGCGCAGAAGGTGTTTGCGCAGCAGGATGGTGAAGATCATCACGGGCAGCAGGAACAGGGTCGCCCCGGCGGCCACGGCAGGCCAGTCCTGGCCGCCGACGCCGATGATCGTGGGGATGAAGGGTGGCGCGGTCTGGGCGTTGCCCGAGGTCAGGAGGACCGCGAAGGCGTATTCGTTCCAGGCGAAGATCAGGCAGAAGATTGCGGTGGAGGCGATGCCGGTGGCAGCCTGCGGCAGCACGACTTTGCGAAAGGCCTGAAAGCGGGTGTAGCCGTCGATCAGCGCCGCCTCTTCGTATTCACGGGGGATCTCGTCGATGAAGCCTTTCAGCAGCCAGACCGCGAGGGAGATGTTCACCCCGGTGTAGAGAAGGATCATGCCAAGATGCGTGTCCGACAGGCCAAGTTCCCGGTACATCAGGTAGATCGGGATTGCGACGGCGATGGGAGGCATCATCCTTGTGGAAAGGATGAAGAAGAGAAGATCGTCCTTCAGCGGCACTTTGAAGCGGCTGAAGGCATAGGCAGCAAGGGTGCCAAGGACGATCGACAGGAAGGTGGAGCCAAAGCCGATGATGACTGAATTCAAGAACCTCTCGCCAAAGCGGGAAGGCCCGGCGATGACCATACCGTCTTCGCGGACGACTTCGTCATACCATGTCTCAGGCGGGGGCAGGGCGGCGAAATCCTCGGCCGCGATGCGGGTGCGGGTGGTGAAGAGGTTGACGTAGCCTTCCAAGCTCGGCTCGAACAGCACCTTTGGCGGGTAGGAAATGCTGTCGGGGCCGGATTTGAAGCCGGTGGAGATGATCCACAAAAGCGGCAGCAGGGTGATCACCATGTAGGTGAAGACCAGCACCCCGGCGAGCCATTTGGAGGCCTTCGAGGGTTCGGTGACGGAATAGGCGCTCATCTTTCCTTCACCTTGTTCAGGGCTTTGACGTAGATCGAGGCGAGGCCGAAGACCGTGACGAAAAGGATGATCGCGTAGGCCGAAGAATAGCCGGTGCGCCATTTCTCAAACGCTTCGCGCTTGAGGTCGATCGAGGTCAGGAGGGTCTCATTCCCGGGGCCGCCGCCGGTCAGAAGGGTGACCATGTCGAACATCTTGAAGTTCTCGATCCCGCGGAAGAGAACCGCCAGCATCAGGAAGGGCAGCACCATCGGCACGGTGATCGTCCAGAACTGTCGCCATTTCGAGGCGCGGTCGACCTCGGCCGCCTCATAGATGTAGTCAGGGATGCTTCGCAGACCGGCCAGGCAGATCAGCATGACGAAGGGCGTCCACATCCAGGTGTCAACGATGATGATCGACCAGGGGGCCAATCCGCCGGGGCCAAGCATGGAGAAGCTGGAGGCGGGGATGCCGGTCACCAGTTCGACCATATAGTTGATCAGGCCGATCTGCGGTTGGTACAGGAAGGTCCAGAAGTTGCCCACGACGGCGGGTGACAGCATCATCGGCAGCACGATGAGGGTGGTCACCAGGTCATTGCCCTTGAACTTGCGGTTGATCAGCCAGGCGAGGGTGAAGCCGATGATCACCTGCAGCACGATGGTCCAGACCAGGAAATGCGCCGTGGTCTGCATGTTGGCCCAGGTGCCCTCATCCGTGAGGATGCGTTCGTAGTTGCGCAGGCCGACCCACTCTACCTCACGGTTGGGGCGGTTGGCGGCGTAGTTGGTGAACGACAGGCGCACGGTCCAGATCAGCGGGAAGATGTTGATCGCCAGCAGAAGAAAGATCGTGGGGGCCACGAAGATCCAGGCGATGGCCCGGTCTGACAACCCGCGCAGGCGGCGGGCGACGGGCGCGGGCGTGGCGCGGGCGGCGGCGTCGATGGGGTTGGTCATCTGGTGATCCCGTGTGGCGGGGCGCTGGCCCGGGCTGCAGGCGTCGCGCTAAGGGTGCGGCAGGGGGCTGCCCTCCCCCAGAATGGGGGGGGAGGGAGAGGGAGGCGGTACCCCTACCCCCACGCAGGGGGGCAAGGGCTGGCGCGCCGGATCAAGACCCGGCGCGGTTGGGAGGGATCAGAGCTTGCCTTCGTCCTGGAACACTTCGGTCCAGTCAGCGATCAGACCATCCAGCGCCTCTTGTGCGGTGCCCTGATCGGCCACGACAAAGTTGTGGACCCGTTCCTGCATAGCCAGCAGAAGCTGGGCATAGGCAGGTTCCTGCCAGAAGTCCTGCACCCCGTCCATCGCCTGCAGGAAATCTCCTGCGAAAGGCGCTGTGTTCACGAAGTTCGGGTCTTCAAGCACGGCCTTGTGGCAGGAGTAGCCACCAGCGGCCCACCACTTTTTCTGCACTTCAGCATCGGCGAACCATTTGATGTAGGCCAGTGCTCCGTCCATGTTGTCGGTGTTTGCCACAACGCTGATGCCCTGGCCGCCAAGGGTAGAGGCCGCGACGTTCTGGGCGGGGTTCACGAAGAAATCGATCTTGTCGCCGCCCACGGTCGGGTCAGCCGCAAGGCCGGGGAAGAAGGCGAACCAGTTCATCGCCATCGCCACCTGACCAGATTTGAACGCGTCCAGCGACTGTTCCATATAGGCGTTGTCATAGCCGGGGGGGGTGCCAGTCTGGTAGAGGGTCTTGTAGAACTCCAGCGCCTCAACCGCCTCGGGTGAGTTCACGGCCCCTTCCATGTCATACTTGCCGGGGGTGTTTTCATACTTGAAGCCCCAGGCATAAAGCGCGCCGGTCGCACCCATGGTGATGCCTTCGGACCCACGCTCGGTGAAGATCGAGGCGCCGTAGACGGTCTTGCCGTCAATCTCCCGCCCCTGGAAGAATTGCGCGATGTCGAGAAGTTCCAGCTGGGTCTTCGGCTCGGCCAGATCGCGGCCATACTTTTCCTTGAAGGCGGCCTGAATCTCCGGACGGGCGAACCAGTCCTTGCGGTAGAACCAGCCGTTCGCATCGCCCATGGCGGGCAGGGCGTAATAGTTCGGCTCACCCTTCGGCCAGGTGGAATAGGCGCGGACGGTGGCGGGGGCAAAGTCATCCATGCTGATGGCTTCGGCGGCGAAGAAGTCGTTCAGCTTGACGTACCAGCCGTTTTCAGCCGCTCCGCCGATCCACTGGCTGTCACCAATCAGAAGGTCACAGAGTTGGCCGCCCGAGTTCAGTTCGTTCAGGATGCGGTCGGCGAAGTTCGGCCACGGCACGAATTCGAAGTTCATCTTGGTGCCGGACTGGGCCTCGAAGTCTTTCGACAGTTCGACCAGCGCGTTTGCCGGGTCCCAGGCGGCCCAGCAGAGGGTCAGTTCGTTAGCCTGCGCGTTGGCCGCGGCTGACCAGACAAGCGCAATCGCCGCGGATGCGGCCAGAATCTTCCGTTTCATGGTAGTCCTCCCACTGTGGTTGATATGTGCCCGTACCTTTGGCCGGGCCTTCTGGATTGACGCTACGATAGACAGCGGGGTGGGCGGCTGTAAAGCATTTTTGAGGTACGCACCTCATTTTCACGCCTAAGCCTGTTTCAAAGCGATTTGGGGGCGGGTCACGCGGCGGTAACCGCCGGTTCGGCAAAGGTGGAGAGGGCCGAATCAGGACTGGCGGGCAGATTTTCCCGCAGGACAATCTCGATCCTGATCTGTTCCTGACCGGCATCCAGCGGCAGGTTGTCGGCCTTGGCGCGCAGCACGCGCAGGGTACTGCGGGCAAGGTGGCCCAGGTTCTGGGTGATGACGGCGGTGATCTCACCCCCCTCAAGCGCCTGGCGGACGTGGGGGGTCAACTCATGGCAGATCACCACCAGTTTCCCGGAAAGCCCTATATCGTCAAGCACTTGGGTCAGCGCGCGGTGCCCGTCACCCATGGCGTAGATGCCGCGGACACCCGGCGCATTTCCCAGCCGTTCGGCCACCACCTGCCGCAGCGTCTGGCCAGAGCCGTGGGTTTCCAGCGAAGGCAGGACGTCAAGCTGCGGGAAATCGCGCAGCACCACCTCATCAAAGCCGCGGCGGCGTTCGATCATGTCGCGCGCCAGAAGCGACTGGCCAAGGACCAGCACCTGCGCGGGGGCTGGCCCAAGGAAGCGGCCCATCAAAACCCCCGCTGTCCGCCCGGCGGCGCGGTTGTCGATGCCGATGAAATGGTCGCGTCCGGTGTTGGGCAGGTCTGACACCAGCGCCACCACCGGCAAGCCTTTGGTGCGCAGGGCGCGAATCGCATCGCGCAGGATCGGGGTTTCAGGGGCCATCAGCGCCACGCCGGAATAACCGCGCCCGGGCAGGCTGGTCAGAAGGGCCGCCAACGCATGCGCATCCTCAGCCGGAAAGCGGTGCAGGCGCAGGTCCATCCGTGCGGCGGCGGCGATGGACCCGGCATCGGTCAGCGCATCCGCAAGTGTTTGAACAAACTGACTTTCCGTATCAGGCAGCACCACCGCCATCCGGTAATTCCGGCTGCGGGCCAGGTTGGCCGCTGTCAGGTCACGGACATAGCCCAGCTTCTGGATGGCGTCGTTTACCGCGCGGATTGTCTTTTCGCGCACGCCGGGGCGGGCGTTCAGGACGCGGTCTACGGTGGCCAGGCTTACGCCAGCCTCACGCGCGATGTCGTTGACGGTTGGCCGCACGGGACCGCCTCCTTGGTCTTTGAGAGACTATCCGTTTGTGCATGAGGTACGTCAATCAGGATTTCTTGCACAAGGTGGGCCGGCAAGGCTTCACTCGGTGGCACGAAGCGGTGCATCCTGACCCTGACATGGGGGAGAAGACCACAATGAGAACGCTACTGCTTTACGGTGACAGCAACACGCATGGCACGCTGCCGGTGACTGCGCTGGGCCAAGCGGCGCGCTATGGCCGTGCGGACCGCTGGTCATCCCGTCTGGCGCAGCTTTTGCCCGATTGGGAGGTTCTGGCCGAAGGCTTGCCGGGCCGCACCACCGTGCATGATGATCCGGTTGAGGGTGCCCATCGCAACGGGCTGACCGTGCTGCTCGCCCTGCTGGAAAGCCACCGACCCGTGGATGTGGTGCTGGTCATGCTGGGCACGAATGACCTGAAGGAACGGTTTTCCGTCAACGCCGGTGACATCGCCCTGTCGCTGGAGCGGTTGGTGCGGGTGATCCTTGCCTCGGCCACCGGGCCTGATGGGGTGGCGCCGGGGGTGCTGTTGGTCGCCCCCCCGCCGATCACCGAGGTGGGCTGTCTGGCCGGGATGTTTGCTGGCGGGGCGGCCAAGTCGCGCATGCTGGCGGCTGAGGTTTCCGCAGCGGCCGCGCGGCTGGGGGTGCCGTTTCTGGATGCGGGGCAGGTGGTCACCGTGTCGCCTATCGACGGCATCCACTACGGGCCAGAGGCGAACCCGGCGCTGGCCACTGACGTTGCGGCAGCGATCAGGGCGCAATTTCCCTGACCAGGGCCGGATTTCGCCAGCCGGCAAGGAATTTCGCTTTGCCGGGCCGTCATCCTCACGCAGACTGAAAAATGCCACAGGCTTTGCAGAGGCTATGATGACCCGCCACGATCCTGCCCTTGCCGCGCCGGCGCTGTCTGCTCTGGCAGAGTTGCGCGCCAATGTCGCCCAGCCCTTTACCCGGGCGCGGGCGATGCCGAAATCGGTCTATACCTCACCCGAGTTTGCCGATGCGGAAGCGCGTCACATCTTCGCCAAGGACTGGCTTTGCGCCGGTCGGGCCGATGCATTGCCGAACCCCGGTGACTACCTGACGATGCAGATCGCCGGTGAGCCGATCATCATCCTGCGTGACCGGGATGGCACCCTGCGCGGCATGTCGAACGTCTGCCGCCACCGGATGAGCACGCTTCTGGAAGGCCGGGGGAATGTACGCAGCATCGTCTGCCCCTATCACGCCTGGACCTACAACCTTGACGGATCCCTGCGTGGCGCACCGGCGATGACGCTGAACGAAGGCTTCTGCAAAGAGGATGTCAAGTTGCCCTCTGTCCGGGTTGAGGATTGGCAGGGCTGGGTCCTGGTGACGCTGAACCCCGACGCCCCGCCCCCGGCGGAGGCGCTGGCCGAGGTGCAGGCGCTGGTCGGCTATCTGGACATGGGGACTTATGTCGAGGCGTTCCGCGAAGAGTTCACCTGGGACACCAACTGGAAGGTGCTGGCCGAGAATTTCATGGAAAGCTACCACCTGCCAGTTTGCCATCAGGGCACCATCGGCGGGTCGGTCGATCTGTTGCAGATGACCTGCCCCGAGGGCCTGGAGGCGTTCAACTACCACTGGATCATGAAGAACGACACGATCCCGCTGTCGCTGGCGCACCCGTCGAACACGCGGCTGACGGGGGATCAGCGGCGGATCACCTGGCTTTTGTCGATCTACCCGTCGCTGCTGATCACGCTTACGCCAGGGTATTTCTGGTATCTCAGCCTTACCCCCAAAGGGCCGGGGCAGGTGCAGGTGCTGTTTGGCGGCGGCATGGCGGCGGATTGGGCCAAGGACCCTGCGGCAGACACCCATTTCAGCGCAATCAAGGCGCTGTTGGATGAGGTGAATGTCGAAGACAAAGGCTGCGTAGAGCGGGTCTATCAGGGCCTCTGCGCGGGTTTGTCCGCGCCCGGGCCGCTTAGCCATCTTGAGCGGCCGAATTACGACTTTGCGCAGTATATCGCCGGGCGGATGCCGCAAGACCACGACGCCTGAGCGGAAAGTCGGATCAGACCGCAAGCCGATGCAATTACGCAGGTCAGCCGGGGGCGCAGGACATCCGGGCACCCGCAGGCAACGCATCATCCCCCTTGACCCCGCGGCTTGCTGGCGCACCTATGCCGCATGACCCAAACCGCATTGATCGTGGCCCATGGCCAGCCCTCTGACCCCGAACCCGCCGCCCGCGCGCTGGAGGGTCTGGCCGCATCTGTCGCGGCCCTGATGCCCGGCTGGGACGTGGCCGCAGCCACGCTGGCCGAACCCGGGGCCATCGCCCGCGCGGTTGCGGGGCGGGGGGCAGGTGTCGTGTTTCCGATGTTCATGACCGGCGGCTGGTTCACCCGCGTGCAGATTCCGGCGAAAATGGTTGAGGCGGGGGCCGTCGGCTGGACGGTGCTGGAGCCCTTTGGTTGTGATCCGGCCGTGCATGACCTGTGCCTGACCCTGGTGGCCGAGACGGGGGCCGATCAGGTGATCCTGGCGGCGCATGGGTCGTTCAAATCCACAGCGCCGTCCGACATTGCGCGCCACGTCGCGGGGCGGATCGCGGCGGAAACCGGGGCGCAGGTCGCGGCGGGGTTCATCGATCAGGACCCGCAGCTGGAAACGCTGACCGGGTTCAGTGGCATCTGCCTGCCGTTCTTTGCGGCCGAAGGCGGGCATGTCAGCGACGACATCCCTGCCGCCTTGGCCACGGCAGGCTTCACGGGACGCATCCTGCCGCCGGTGGGGCTGGACACGCGAGTGCCGGGCATCATTGCCGCGGCGCTGATGCGGGGTGTGCCGGTCTGTTCAGGGGCCTGCCGCTGGGCACGGTGAGCCAAAAGTTTTCAAAAACTTTTGGCCCCGGCGTCAGACGGTGTGCAGGTAAAGGTCGAAGTCCACTTCGCTGACGGTGCGCATCACCCGGCCATACTCCGCCGCCTTGATTGCCGTGAAGGTGCGGTGCATGTCCGCACCCAGCGCGTCCTTCAAGAACTCTGACCGCTTTGCAGCCTCGATCGCGCTGCGCCAGTCGGTCGGGATCGCGGCACCGTTTTCATCTTCATAGCCGTTGCCGGTCGTCTCTGGGCCGGGGTCGATCTTGTGCTGCATCCCGTGGCGGATGCCGGCAAGGACGGTTGCGGCCACAAGATAGGGGTTCGCGTCCACCCCGGCAGGCCGGTGTTCGATCCGCCGGGCCTTGATGTCACCCGCCGGGATACGCAGCGCGACTGACCGGTTGTTGACCCCCCAGGTGGGCGAGACCGGCGCGTAGGACTGGCTGGCAAAGCGGCGCCAGCTGTTGGCGTGGGGGGCAAAGACCAGCATCGATTCTGCCATCGTGGTCTTGAGGCCACCAAGCGCGTGCAGGATCAGCGGGTTCCACTGGCCTTCCTTCGCCTCGACAAAGACGTTCTTGCCGGCATCGTCCAGCATCGAGACGTGGAAGTGCATCCCTGAGCCTGCGTAGTTTTCATTGGGCTTGGCCATGAAGCAGGCCACCACGCCATGCGCGCGGGCCTGGGCGCGCACGATCCGCTTGAGGCGCATCAGGTCATCGGCGGCCTGCATAACGTCAGCGCGGTAGTGCAGCGTCAGTTCATACTGGCCGGGGGCGTATTCGCTGATCAGGGTTTCGGCCTTGATGCCGGCCTTTTCTGCCCCGGCGTAGATATCGCTGAACAGGGGCAGCATGCCGTGCAGATGGTCGACCGAATAAACCTCGGTCTTGTTGGATTTGCGGCGATCCAGCACGTCGCGGGCAGGTTGCATCTTGCCGTCGGGGCCGCGTTCTGGGTCAAGCAGGAAGAACTCCAGCTCGAAGGCGCCAGAGGGGTGCAGGCCTTCGGCCGCCAATGCGTCAACCTGCCGTTGCAGGGCGTGGCGCGGGTCGCTGGACATCGGTGCGCCGTCCAGCATGTACATCGACATGAACACCTCGCCACGCGGCGGCTGGGTGTTGTGCAGGGGTTTCAGCGTGCCCGGAATCGGCCAGGCGCGCAGGTCGCCGTCGCCCTGATCCCAGATCAGGCCGGTTTCATGCACATCCTCGCCACAGATGTCGAGGCCAAGGATCGAGATCGGCAAATGGCGGCCATTGTTGTAAAAGGACAAAAGCTCATGCCGGCGGATGATCTTTCCCCGGCCAATACCGTTGGCGTCATGCAGGATAATATCAAACGCCTCAATTTCCGGGTGGGCGGAAAGGAAGGCCTCGGCCTCGGCTGGGGTGGAACCGGAGGGGCTGGTCGTGGTCATGGGTCAGGCCTTGAAAAGGTCGGTGAGGATGACGTTGAAATTGGCAATCAGGCGGTCAACCTGAGCCTTTTTCGTCGCCGGGCTGATCAGCATCATATTGTGGAAGGGCGCGATAAGGGTGCCCCGGTTGATCAGGCCGGTATGGATAGCCGCCTCAAGCTGCGGATGGTGGGCCTGGGCGGCCTGGGTGCCGTTCTGCAGGGGCCCGTGGGCGCAGATGAACTCTACCCGCGCGCCGACGCGGACGACATGCCAGGGCGCGCGGTGACGGTGGATGACCTTGGCCAGCCCATGCGACAGACGGTCGGCCAGCCGTTCCATATGGGCATAGTTGGCGGGGGTCATCACGTCAGACAGGGTGGCTGCAAGGCAGGCGAACTGCATCGGGTTGGCGGAAAGGGTGGTTCCCATGCCGGTGCGCCCCGCCGCGCGCCGGGCGTCGGCCGCATGATAGCGCGCGGCGGTTTCTGCGGTCAGCCCCCAGACGGCAGTGGGCATGCCGCCTGCCACGCATTTGCCCGCCACAAAGATATCGGGCCGCAGCGAATGCACCCGGGTATAGCCGCCAAGCCCGGTTGAGATGGTGTGCGTCTCATCCATGATGAGAAGTGCGCCGTATTTCAGCGACAACTGGCGCAATCCGTCATGGAAACCCGCCTCTGGCAGGACCATGCAAGAGTTGGTCATGACCGGTTCCGTCAGGATCGCCGCGACATCACCGTTGGCAAGCGCCGCTTCGACCCCTGCAAGATCGTTGAACTCGCAGGCAATGGCGGTTTGCGTCAGGTCGTGCACCTGGCCCAGAAGGCCGGGCGAGGCGACGGTGCGGCCATCTTCAAGGCTGACGAAGGTATCATCCACCGTACCATGGTAGCAGCCGTTGAAGACCAGAACCTTTGGCCGCCCGGTGATCGCCCGGGCCACGCGCAGGGCAAAGCGGTTGGCATCGGTCGCGGTGGTGGCGATCTGCCAGTGAAAGGCGCCGAAACGGTCGGTCAGCAGGCGGCCAGCCTCAAGTGCGGCTTCGGTCGGCAGCATGTAGGTCAGGCCAAGCCGGGCCTGCCGGCGGATGGCCTTTGCCACGGGCGCGGGGGAATGGCCGAACATCGACCCGGTATCGCCAAGGCAGAAGTCGTCCAGCGTCATCCCGTCGATATCGGTGATCGTGGCGCCGGTTGCCTTGGCGACAAGGGGCAGGTGCGGCATCGGCCAGTCCGACATCCAGTGCATCGGCACGCCGCCCAGAAAGACCCCAGCCCCGTTGGCAAGCGCCTTGGCGGCCTTGGGGCGGGTTCTGGAATAGGCCGCACCCTCACGCGCGGCGAAGGCGGCAAGGCGGTCCTGGCTAATCCCGGCGGTCAAGACGTGAGACATGGCAGCGTTCCAGAAGGGTCGCGCGGTTATGCATTATAATTTGATCAAATGGCAAGCGCCCGCTTGGCGGCTTGCCATAGGTCCATCACAAGGCCGCGCGGTGGAGGGGCCGGTTCAGGCCCAGCGACCTTCAAAATCCTCGGGGACCAGCAGGTTGTGGCGGCCCATGGCGCTGACCTGACGTTCACCGCACAGCGCCATTGTGATGTCCATTTCCTTCTGGATCACCTCCAGCGCCTTGGTCACGCCGGCCTCGCCCATGGCGCCCAGACCATGAATGTAGGCCCGGCCGATCATTGTGCCCTTGGCCCCCATCGACAGTGCCTTGAGCACGTCCTGACCCGAGCGGATACCGCTGTCGAGCCAGACCTCGGTCCGGTCGCCGATGGCCTTGACGACCGAGGGCAGCATGCGGATCGACGACAGCGCCCCATCCAGCTGTCGCCCGCCGTGGTTTGATACGATCACCGCATCGGCCCCGGCATCGGCGGCCATGCGGGCGTCATCGGCATCGAGCACGCCTTTCAGGATGAACTTTCCCTTCCACTGGTCGCGGATGCGGGCGACCTTGCCCCAGTCAAGCTGCGGGTCGAACTGTTCGTTGGCCCAGGCGGTCAGGTCAGACAGTTTCTGCACGCCCTTCACATGGCCCACGATGTTGCGGAACTGGCGGCGCGGGGTGCGGGCCATGTTCAGCGCCCAGCGGGGTTTGGTGGCGATGTTGATCAGGTTCGGGATCGTGGGTTTCGGCGGGCTGGTCAGGCCGTTCTTCAGGTCCTTGTGGCGCTGACCAAGGATTTGCAGATCCAGCGTCAGCACAAGGGCCGAGCAGTTGGCCTTGCGCGCGCGTTCGATGATGGCATCGACGAAATCCTCGTCCTTCATCACGTAAAGCTGGAACCAGAACGGGTCGGGGCTGGCCGCCGCGACATCCTCGATCGAACAGATGCTCATGGTGGACAGGGTGAAGGGCACGCCGAACCTGGCCGCGGCGCGGGCGGCGTGAATCTCGCCATCGGCGTGCTGCATGCCGGTGCTGCCCACCGGGGCAAGGGCGACCGGCATTGTCACCTTCTGCCCGGCCATGGTGCTGGACAGGTCGCGCCCCGTCAGATCGCGCGCCACCCGCTGGCGAAACCGGATCTTGGCAAAGTCCGAGGTGTTCTCATGGAAGGTCTGTTCGGTGTAGCTGCCGCTTTCGCAGTAGTCCCAGAACATCTTGGGCGTGCGCTTTTGGTGCAGCCGCTTGAGATCCTCGATGCAGGTGATGACGGGCATGGTTTCCCTCTCGGATTGGTCATCTTGTGTTACCAATCTGTGGGGTTTGGCGCAATGGTTGATCGCGGCTGGGGCGCGCCGCAGCACAAGACGATCAGGCAGGCCTGACGACGTTTGCGGCCGGCTGTCCGCCTTGGCCGCAGTCTTGCGCATTGGTCGCGCCGTCAGGCCGAATGGGCGCCGTCCGACAGGGCCTTGATCCGCGCCAGAACCTGCGCCACCGGGATGCCCGCGCCGATGTCCTTGACGATGGCCGACCCCACCACACAGCCATCGGCCACGCTGGCAATCGCTTGCGCCGCCTCGGGTGTGTTGATGCCAAAGCCCACGATCACCGGCAGATCGGTTGACCGCTTGATCCGCGCCACTTCGGGTGCGACGTCAGTGGCCACTGCCGCCGCCGCCCCGGTGATCCCGGTGACCGAGACGTAGTAGACAAAGCCGCTGGTGTTCTGCAGCACCTTGGGCAGGCGCTTTGCATCGGTGGTGGGGGTGGCAAGGCGGATGAAGTTGAGGCCCGCAGCCTGCGCTGGCAGGCACAGTTCGCCGTCCTCTTCCGGCGGCAGGTCGACGACGATCAGCCCGTCAATCCCGGCGGCCTTGGCATCGGTCAGGAACCGGTCAACCCCGCGCGAATAGATCGGGTTGTAATAGCCCATAAGGACGATTGGCGTGGTCTGGTCGGTGGTGCGGAAGGCGCTGACCATAGCGAGGACCTTGTCCATCGTCATGCCACCTTCCAGCGCGCGCTGGCCGGCTAGCTGGATCGTCGGGCCGTCGGCCATGGGATCGGTGAAGGGCATCCCCAGCTCGATGATATCGACGCCCGCGCCGGGCAGGCCCTGCATCACGGCAAGGCTTGTCGCCTCATCCGGGTCGCCGCCCATGATGTAGGCGACGAAGGCCTTCTTCCCCTCGGCCCGCAGCCGCGCGAATGTGGTGTCAATCCGTGTCATGCAGGCCCCCAAGTTATTGCCTGCCGGATGTGCCACGCGGGGAGGGGGGAAATCAATGCCCCGCGCGCTCGGCAGCCCGGCGGCAGCCCGGCGGAGTGGGGTGGCGGCTTGGCTGGTCGGAAGGCCCTGCCGCCGCTGGAATCGGCCGGGCGCTTCTGTCAGACACGCCGACGCTGGTCGATGAGTTCGGTGTTCCGGCCATCGACGGGATGATCCAGTCCGGCGCCGCCTTTGCCAACCTGATCTGGGATGAAGGCGCTTGCCTTGCGGAACGCCCCGCCACCGCCTAGAAGCGGCGAAAAGCTGGCTGGAGGGCACTATGGGTTTCAAGATGGGCATCGTCGGGCTGCCGAACGTGGGCAAGTCCACCCTCTTCAACGCGCTGACCCGAACGGCGGCCGCGCAAGCCGCCAACTTTCCCTTTTGCACCATTGAACCCAACGTGGGTGAGGTGGCCGTCCCCGACGCCCGGCTGGACAAGCTGGCCGCTATTGCGTCGTCAAAGCAGATCATCCCGACGCGGATGACCTTTGTGGATATCGCGGGCCTGGTGCGCGGGGCCTCCAAGGGGGAGGGGTTGGGCAACCAGTTCCTGGCCAACATCCGCGAATGTGACGCCATCGCCCATGTGCTGCGCTGCTTTGAAGATGGCGACATCACCCATGTCGAAGGCCGGATTGACCCCGTTGCCGATGCCGAAACGATTGAAACGGAGCTGATGCTGGCCGACATGGAATCGGTCGAACGCCGGCTGACGGCGCTGGCGAAAAAGCTGCGTGGCGGCGATCAGGAGACGCTGGATCAGGACCGCCTGCTGCGCGCAGCCCTTGCGGCGCTTGAGGCGGGACGGCCCGCCCGCACCATCAAGGTCGCGGCAGATGACCAGAAACAGTGGCGCATGCTGCAGCTTCTGACCGCCAAGCCCGTGCTTTTTGTCTGCAACGTCGAAGAGGCCAAGGCCGCCTCTGGCAACAGCCAGTCCGACCGCGTGGCCACGATGGCCGCAGCGCAAGGGGCGGCGATGGTGGTGATCAGCGCGCGGATCGAGGAAGAGATTTCTCAGCTGGCCGAAGACGAAGCCGCGATGTTCCTTGAAGAGATGGGCCTGCATGAGGCGGGATTGGACCGGCTGATCAAGGCGGGCTACGCCCTTCTGGGTCTGCAGACCTATTTCACCGTCGGCCCGAAAGAGGCCCGCGCCTGGACGATCCCGGCAGGCACCCTGGCCCCACAAGCGGCAGGCGTCATTCATGGCGATTTCGAAAAGGGCTTCATCCGCGCCGAAACGGTGGCCTATGACGACTACATCGCCGGCAAGGGCGAGGCGGGCGCGAAAGAGGTCGGCAAGTTCCGCGTCGAAGGCAAGACCTATGAGGTCAAGGACGGCGATGTGCTGCACTTCCTGTTCAGCGGCTGATCAGGGCCCCGCAGCCGGATTTTCGGCCGGGAAAAGCACAGGCCCTGCCTTTCCCTCTTGCCCCCTCACGCAGGGGTGGCTAAATATACCGCGTCGGAAGCGTGGCTGAGAGGCCGAAAGCACTCGGTTGCTAACTGAGCGTAGGGGGAACCCTACCGTGGGTTCGAATCCCACCGCTTCCGCCAACAACCCCCTGATATCATTGTATGTTTATGTCTTGTTTTGGGTGTGCCCATCATAATGCCCATCACTGAACACAACGCTCGGGCAAGTGCCGTCACTTCGCGCCTTGGAAGCTTTTCTGTTGGGGTTGATGATGGAAACGTTGTCAAACCGGCCCCCAAGGCAGATGGGCCGGATGCTTCGACGCCCCCCCTGCATCGGGCTGACGGTCTGCCGCACTACCCTTAAGTGATTGTGCCTTCGGCTCAATTGGCCACCGTCCTATAGGACGGACCGATTGCCGTGGATGGTGTGAAATCACGGTTTAACTGGGCCCGACCTTGGCGCGACCGTCCAGCCTTTCCGCTTCCGGGATGCGGTATCCGGCACAAGTGGCTGGACGGTAGTCCGGATGAACCCCGCTTTACCCAGATAGCCGCTGGACTACTCGGCCTGCATGGGGGTGTCAGATAAGATACATTGCGCTGCAAGTTCGGCTAACCATGAGGTTGGAACGAGCCGTGCCTCTACGACCTTACGAGCGTTGCAGGCAGCACAATGCGCACGGACAGCCCGCCCAGAAGCTGCGACGTTTCAAGCGTGAGCGACGCATCGTAGACCCGCAGAAGATCATTGGCGATGGCCAAGCCAAGACCCGTGCCCGGTTTTGTCGTATCAAGTCTTCCGCCGGACTGAATAGCCTCGCTCCGGTCCTTTTCAGCAATTCCCGGGCCATCGTCTTCGATGGTCAACTCAATTCCGTCAGGGACCTGCTGCACCTTCAGCCTGATGTTCTCGCGGCACCATTTGAGGGCGTTGTCCAGAAGGTTGCCAACCACCTCTTCGATATCCTGTGCATCGACCCGGATGCCAAGGTGTGGCTCACAGGCCGTCGTCAGGTGCTTGCCGTCACGCCTGGCCATCGCGCCGAACAGACGCGATAACCTCGCCCTTCGCATAGATGCCGTCCGACGAGGTGCAATTTCCAGGCTGGCCATAATATGCAACGCTCTCAACGGTAAAGTCGAAGGTCTGTACACCAGCAAGGCGCAAAAGGCCGGTGGCGACCGGGTTTCCCACACTTGAATCACGGTGGAGCGTGACTTGCACCGCGTTCGGAGTGCCTGCAACCAGCTGGCGTGTCTTGGGGTCAAAGCGAACAAGTTGGACATCGCTGGCGCCGCTGTTCGTCACGCCGACGAGGCTGCAGAGGCATTTGCCTCTGCAGCCGTCAGGGCGGCGGCCTGGATCTCGCTGGTGGTCTTCTTCTGCGCCAGCGCTACGACACCCGCCTGGGCCGCCGCATCTGCGGCCAACGTGATCCATTCCTTTTGCCGGTGCAGGTTGGTCACGTCGATGGCAAGGCCTGCGAACATGCAGCTGATGGCGAAGCCGAACAGTGAAAAGACTGTCATGCCGCCAAGATCGCCGGATGAGAACTTCTGCAAGCTTTTCACGTTTTTTGTGTTTGTGTGATTACGCACGGTCAGATCGGCTCCATTGTGCTGATGGCGTTGCCGGCGATCAGATCTCCGACGGCAAAGGCGATGATCCCGAATGGCGCGGACGCGGCGGCATCGGTTGTTATACGGACGGTCACGAAGCCGTTTGCGATGGTCACCTCTGCGATTGCCAGCGACCGCCCCGAGCTTGCCTCGGCCTCAGCATAGGCTTTGGCTTCTGCTGCGCTCATCGCGTGACGTGATACGATACGTGCAGTGTCGCGCGACACGTTCATAAGGCTGGTATGACGCAGGAAAAGCATGCTCGCATCGGCAACCAGCAACAAGATCAACAAAAAGAGCGGAAGCAGGATCACGAATTCGACCGTGGACGTTCCATCTTCTTCACTCAGGAAGCATTTCAGACACTTGCGACCCTGTATCCGTGCCGCGACGACCATTTTGATGCCCCTGCATGAGGTTTAACGGCAGCGCACGAACGCGCCGAAATCACCTTCAGGATCCAATATGCGGCCAATAGGCTAAACCGAAGAGAAACCCACTGTTCATCTACCGTTCATGTTTCTTGCCAAAGTTGCGGGTGGTGCCATCCGGTTCCCGCTGTCAGTACGCATCGTTGAGTCCCGTCCGCACGAAAGGCGCACAGATATCGGTAAACTGACGTTGCGGGGTATGTGGGTTGACCTTTGGAGCTCGTTCGCGACACGAGATCCGACACTCCAAAGGATTGAAATGGACGATTTGGAGTGAAGATGGGGTGGATGCCGCTCTCTCCCCAACGGCGCCGCAATGCGGCTGGCTTGTGATGCTGCAGTCACAAGAGAAACCAGAGGGCATCCACAAGAGAAGGGTCGGCGGCAGTCCCGTCTCCTCAGCCCCTTTCCCCAAGACGCGCGGGTCTTACGTTGCCAAAGCCTTGGGAAATCCCGAATGCAAAAATCCAAACATTGGGAATCATTCGCAATCCTTGGCCTGACCACTATGGACAGCTTTCACCTGGCCATGTCCTCCGTCCAGCCCCTTGTCTTGCCGGGGTTCATGAGGCCGTGGGGGTCCGCTTCGCGCTTGAAGTCGATCTGGGTGGTGTCGATGGCCTTCATCCCCCCATCCTCGATCGTGATCGCGTGGGGGTCGTAGATCGCGCAGCCCTCGGCCTCCAGTTCGGCAATGATCTGGTATATCCGGTCTTTCGACGTCCAACGGACGATGGGCAGGGCGAAGAAATGGACCTCTCCCCCCATCCGGGCGGTTTCGTGGTGCCAGTAGATTTCCTCGCCGTAGCGCTCCAGTTGCCGGGCGCAGAGGGCGAAGTCCAGGGGGGGCGCGTAGGCGACCTGCAGGTAGGTCCAGACGCCGGGTTCGACCTTCAAAGCTTGCAAAGTCGTGTGGTTCCAGCCGCATTCCCAGACGGGGGGAAGGCCGGCCGCGTCCATCTCGGCGTCGGTTTTCACCAGAACGACGGTGCCCCCATAGTCGGCCACAAGGGCATTGAACGCGGCGAGGCTTTCGGGGGCGACCATGGCGAAGATCGCGTCGTGGGTGGGGGGGAAGATGCCCTCGAACTTCTTGTAGAACCGCGAGAACCGGCGCTCGCAGACGGTGAGGAGGAAGCTTTCGATCCCCCGCGTCTCGGCCTCGACCGAGGCCTTGAGCGCCACGTCGTAGCCGTCGAACAGGGCCACCACCTGCCGGTAGTCGACCGCGCGGGTGAGGCCGTAATCCAGAGCAGTGATGATGCCGTTGGTGCC
>JBBQVR010000069.1:0-17738 GCA_038211355.1 Rhodobacterales bacterium
AGCCTGACGCCGGACGACGCCGTGGCCTACGCCGCGCGCATCCTGCAAGATCAGCTGTCGATCTTCGTGAACTTTGACGAGCCGGAATCGGCCAAGCTGGGCGAAGTGGATTCGGGTCTCGAATTCAACCCGCTGCTGCTCAAGAAGGTTGATGAGCTGGAACTGTCGGTCCGTTCGGCAAACTGCCTGAAGAACGACAATATCGTCTACATCGGCGATCTGATCCAGAAGACCGAAGCAGAAATGCTGCGCACCCCGAACTTCGGCCGCAAGTCCTTGAACGAAATCAAGGAAGTGCTGTCGGGCATGGGTCTGCACCTTGGCATGGACGTGGAAGACTGGCCGCCGGAAAACATCGAAGATCTGGCCAAGCGTTTCGAAGACCAGTTCTAAGAACAGGGGTGGGTTCACACCCACCCTACCAAAATGCCCGCGCTTTATGCGGGGAATGACTGGCGCAAGCCCAAGGTGAGCGGGGCCGCACGAGGACCCGCCGGACAAAGTAAAACACGCGTTAGGAGATAGAAAATGCGTCACTCAAGCGGTTACCGCAAGCTGAACCGGACCCACGAACACCGCAAAGCGATGTTCGCCAACATGGCCGGTTCGCTGATCGAGCACGAACAGATCAAGACCACCCTGCCCAAGGCCAAAGAACTGCGCCCGATCATCGAAAAGCTGATCACGCTGGCCAAGCGCGGCGACCTGCACGCCCGCCGTCAGGCCCATGCCCAGCTGAAGCAGGACATGCACACCGCGCGTCTGTTTGAAATCCTCGGGCCGCGCTACAAGGACCGTCAGGGCGGTTACGTCCGTGTTCTGAAGGCTGGTTTTCGCTATGGCGACATGGCCCCGATGGCGATCATCGAATTCGTTGACCGCGACACCACCGCGAAAGGTGCCGCTGACCACGCCCGCAGCGAAGCCGCCGAGGGCTGAGGTTTCGCGAGCTTGCTTTTGAAAGGCCTGCCAGTTGGCGGGCCTTTTTTCTGTTTTTGTCGGGCAAAAGAAGGATCATGGCAACGTTTCGTTACATTATTCTTGCGCTTGAGTGATTCAAGCTGCAGATCAATCTCAAGTAGAACCGTACGAGTTGGAGTACGATCCTGAATGTCCGAAAAGAAAGCCATCGCCGTGTTGCTTGAGCGACTCGATCAGCTTGCCCCGATGGGCTACACTGTCGGTCTGCATATTCGATTTGCGACTCCGCTGATCTACAAAAGCTCGTATCCGGTCGCCTGGGTCGACCACTACAACAGCAATTCCTACTACCTGCGCGACCCTCTGGTTTTCTGGGGTGTCGGCGTGGCGGGTACCATCCGCTGGAGCGATATCCCACTTCCAGACCCATTCGGCGTCATGAAAAAGGCCGCCAGTCATGGTCTGAACTATGGTGCGGTTTCATCCTACGGCCCGATCACGTCCCGCTCCATCGTCGGTATAGGCCGGTCTGACCGAGAGTTCGATGACAGCGAACTGGGCCACTTGCGTGAGTTGACCATCCAGTTGCATATTGAGGCAAAGCCGCCCTCTGAGCTGACGAAAGCGCAGGTCGAGGCGCTGCAATGCGTTGCCAATGGGGATCGGCACACTGCTGCGGCGGAAAAGCTTGGCATTTCGGAAAGCGCCTTCAAGGCACGGCTCCAGTCGGCACGCGTCCGGCTTGAGGCCCGCACCACGTCGGAAGCGATCCGCAAAGCGCGGGAATACCGACTGCTGTAGTCCCTGCCATCCTTTACTTACCAGCGGTGTTGAACCATGAGAAGGAAAGAGGGAAAATGCAAGCGACCACGTTGTCCTACGAAAATCTGCACAATCATGGCGAGCTCTTTGCGAACATGTTCCGGGCCCGGCACCGGACGTTCATTCAGAATGCAAAGTGGGACCTGCCCGAGGCCAACGGGATGGAGTTCGACCAGTACGACACCCCGGCCAGCCGCTGGGTCTGTGTCCACAAGGACGGCGAAGTGATGGCCGGGGTCCGCCTGACACCCACCACCCACCGCTGCGGCATCTACACCTACATGATCCGCGACGCGCAGCGCGGGCTTTTGGAAACCATTCCGCGCGACCTCTTGAACTTCGAGGCTCCGATCGACCCGAACATCTGGGAATCCAGCCGCGTCTTCGTGTCCAATGACGTGCCCGCCGCTGACCGCCTGCGCGTCCAGATGCAGCTGATCCATGAGATGGTGATCTCGGCCCGATCCCTTGGGGCGGTGACGCTGCTGGGAATAATCCCGGAAAACTCGCCCCGCCTCGCCCGTCGGGTGGGCCTGGATTGCCAGCCCTCCGGCCCTGTGATGGATGCGGGCGGTACGCGTTCGGTCTGCGTGACGATCAGCATGGCGACGAAGTTGCATTGATGTCTGGGCAGCCTGCACGGATATCACGACAGAAGAAGGGTTACCCAACCGCCGTTCAGTGCAGCTTGAGGCTTTTGCTCGCCCGAAAGTAGCTTTAGATTGCCCTGATGGCAGACCTTTTCGATACCGTCGCCGCGACACCCACCCCCGGCCCGCGCCCTTTGGCCGACCGGCTGCGCCCGCGCAGCCTGTCGCAGGTGATCGGACAGGAAAAGGTGCTGTCGCCCAACGGGCCCCTCGGTGCGATGCTGGCGGCGCGGTCCTTGTCATCGCTCGTCCTTTGGGGGCCGCCCGGGGTGGGAAAGACCACCATCGCCCGGCTGCTTGCAGATGAGACAGACCTTACGTTCGTCCAGATCAGTGCGATTTTCACCGGCGTGCCTGACCTGCGCAAGGTGTTTGAGACCGCGAAGATCCGGCGCCAAAACGGTCAGGGCACGCTGCTGTTGGTTGACGAAATTCACCGCTTCAACAAGGCGCAGCAAGATGGGTTCTTGCCGCATATGGAAGACGGCACAATCCTCCTGGTTGGGGCCACCACCGAAAACCCCAGCTTCGAGCTGAACGCAGCCCTGCTGTCGCGGGCACAGGTTATCGTGCTGGAAAGATTGAACCTTGCCGATCTGGAACGCCTTGCGCAGCGGGCCGAGCAAGAGCTTGGCCGCGCTCTGCCCCTTAAGGGTGAGGCGCGTGAGGCGTTGCTTGAGATGGCCGATGGTGACGGCCGCGCGCTGTTGAACCTGATCGAACAGGTTGCCGCCTGGAAGACCGACACGCCTCTTGATCGTGACCAGCTTGCCACGCGCCTGATGCGCCGCGCGGCCAAGTATGACAAATCGGGCGAAGAGCATTACAACCTGATCTCGGCCCTCCACAAGTCCGTGCGCGGGTCTGATCCCGACGCCGCCCTCTACTGGTTCGCCCGGATGCTGGAAGGCGGCGAGGACCCCCGCTTCCTTGCCCGCCGCATCACCCGCATGGCGGTGGAAGATATCGGTCTGGCTGACCCCCAGGCGCAAGAGGTCTGCCTGCAAAGCTGGCAGACCTACGAACGTCTGGGCAGCCCCGAGGGCGAGCTGGCCTTGGCGCAGGCGGTGGTCTACTTGGCCCTCGCGCCAAAATCGAACGCGGTCTATGTGGCCTACAAGGCCGCGCGGGCGGCTGCGCGCGACACCGGAAGCCACCCGCCGCCCAAGCATATCCTGAATGCGCCGACCAAGCTGATGAAGGATATCGGCTATGGCACCGGCTATGCCTATGACCATGACGCCGAGGATGGGTTTTCGGGCCAAGACTATTTCCCCGAAGGCATGAAGCACCCGGTCTGGTATCTGCCCCCCGAGCGCGGCTTTGAACGTGAGTTGAAAAAGCGGATCGACTACTTCGCCAAGCTGCGGGCGAAACGGCAGGGCAGTTGAGCCACAATTTTCTTGAGCAAGAAAACTGGCAAATTCCTTGCTTGAGGAATTTGGTCGCCCGCCGGCTGAATGCGCCCGCAAAGATTGACAATCGCGCCCGTCCACCGCAAAGACCGCGCATGTCCCAGACCCTGCCTCTTATCGCGCTTGGCGGCGCCTTCGGCTCCGTTCTTCGGTATCTGCTGGTCACCGCCATCGGCACGCCGCTGGGCACGCTGGCGGTCAATGTGCTGGGCAGCCTTGCCATCGGCATCCTGTTCGTCTGGCTTGGGGCCCGTGAGGGCTGGCAGTTGTTCCTGATGACCGGCGTTCTGGGCGGCTTCACCACGTTCTCCGCCTTTTCGCTGGACACGCTAAAGCTGATTCAGGCTGGCCAGACCTTGCAGGCCGCCACCTATGTCGTGGGGTCTGTCGCCCTCTCTCTTGCCGCTGTCGCGCTTGGCGTGGCCCTGATGAAAGCCACCCTATGAGCGTCCAGCAATTGACCGTCACCGAGGATGAGGGCGAACAGCGCCTTGACAAGTGGCTCCGCCGCCGGTTCCCGCATGTGACGCAAGGTGCCGTGGAAAAGCTGTGCCGCACCGGCCAGATCCGCGTCGACAGTGCCCGCGTCAAGGCGTCTGACCGCGTGGCCCCCGGCATGACCGTCCGCGTGCCCCCGCTGCCGTCCGAGGCGCCGCTGGCCGGTCCACGCGCCCATGGCATCACGGCTGCGGATGAAAAGATGATCCAGAACGCCGTCCTGTGGAAGGATGAGCATATGATCATCTTGAACAAACCCGCAGGCCTGCCTTCCCAAGGCGGCAGCGGTCAGGGGGACCGCCACGTCGATGGCCTGACCGAGGCGCTGAAGTTCGGCTACAAGGACAAGCCCAAGCTTGTGCACCGGCTGGACAAGGATACCTCTGGCCTTCTGATGCTGGCCCGCACCGACCGCGTCGCCCGCGCACTGAGCGAGGCGTTGCGCCACCGGGCTGCGCGCAAGATCTATTGGGCCATCGTCGCCGGTGTGCCGCATCCCCGGCAAGGCTCCATCAAGTTCGGTCTGGAAAAGGCACCGGGCCGGGGCAGGGGGGGTGAGGGGGAAAAGATGATCTGCGTCCATCCCGCCAAGATGGCCGAACACCCCGACGCCAAGCGCGCGCAGACCGACTATTTCACCCTGTGGTTCCTTGGCGCGCGCCTGTCCTGGATGGCGCTGGAGCCGGTGACCGGCCGCACCCACCAACTGCGCGCCCATATGGCCGAGATTGGTCACCCGATCCTGGGCGATGGCAAATATGGTGGCGGCGCGCAAGACAATCTGGGCGATGGCTGGGGGGCTGCCATAGGCGGGGAAATGTCGAAAAAGCTGCACCTTCACGCGCGCAGCCTGTCGATTGAACACCCGATCACCAAAAAGATGATGACCTTCACCGCCCCCCTGCCAGAACACATGGCCCGCACCTGGAAACTGATGGACTGGAAGGAATCCGACGTCCCCGCCGACCCATTTGAGCAGATCAGATGAGCGGCTGGTCCGCCCGCCGCTTCTGGACCGAGGCGACCGTCAAGCCCGAAGGCAAAGGTTACACTGTCCACCTTGACGCCCGCCCGGTCCGCACGCCCCTCAAGGCGCCCCTTGTCCTGCCGACGATGGGCCTTGCGCAGGCTGTGGCCGCCGAATGGCAGGCACAAACCGGCACGGTGAACCCCGCTACGATGCCGTTCACTTGCACCGCAAATTCCGCCATCGACACCGTCACCCGACAATTCGATGCCGTGGCCGACATGCTGGCCGCTTATGGCCAGACAGACCTGCTGTGCTACCGCGCCACCGGCCCTGAAGCCCTGATCGACCGTCAGGTCGCCGTCTGGGACCCGCTCCTCGACTGGGCCGCGCAGACATTGCAGGCACCGCTGCGGGTGACCAAGGGTGTCATGCACATTGACCAGCCCGCCGATAGCCTTGCCACCCTTGGCGCGGCGGTTCGTGGCCTGTCACCGTTCCAGCTGGCGGCCTTTCATGACCTTGTGGCGATCTCTGGGTCGCTGGTGCTGGCGCTGGCCGTCATCCGCGGGCGGCTGACGGCGGATGAGGCCTGGGCCCTTAGCCGGGTCGACGAAACCTGGCAGATTGAACAGTGGGGCGCGGACGAAGAAGCCGCCGAAATCATGGTGCTGAAACAGGCAGCGCTGCGGCAGGCAGACCGATTCTTTGCATTGTGTGGGTAACAAGTTTGCCCAAAGACTGTGCAGGTGGGTGCCTAAAGGTCGATCACACTGTGCAAGCTGCCGAAAACAAGCGTTTTTCCTGATTGTGACCAGACCCGCTTGACCTTTCAAACCGCTTTAGCCGAAACTGTCTGACACTGGGAGAGGCTCACCTCCAACAGTTGCGCCGCCGCGAGGGGATCGTGGGGCACCAAAAAACGCGGCTCTCGAAAGGCCGCTTACTCAGGAAGAGGTAAGAATGAAAAAATCCGTATTCTTCGGCGCGCTCGCGGCCACCACGCTCGTATCGGGTCTGGCTGCTGCTGCGACCCTTGACGACGTCAAGGCGCGCGGCGAGCTGATCTGCGGGTCGAACACCGGTCTGACCGGGTTTGGCGCGCCGGACGCAAGCGGCAACTGGTCTGGCTTCGACGTTGACCTGTGCCGCGCTGTCGCGGCCGTGGTCCTTGGCGATGCAAGCAAGGTCAAGTTTGTGCCCACCACTGGTGAAACCCGCTTTACTGCACTGCAGTCTGGCGAAGTTGACCTGCTGGTCCGCAACTCGACTTGGACCTTCTCGCGGGATGGCGAACTCGCTCTCGATTTCGTGGCCGTGAACTACTACGACGGTCAGGGCTTCATGGTGAAGAAAGACCTCGGCGTTTCGTCCGCCAAGGAACTGGACGGCGCAACCGTCTGCATCCAGACCGGCACCACGACCGAACTGAACCTGGCTGACTTCTTCAAGCAGAACAACATCGCTTACCAGCCGGTCACCGTTGCTGACGACAGCGAAGCCCAGCGCCAGTATCTTGCCGGTGCCTGCGACGCCTACACCACCGACGCTTCGGGTCTGGCCGCCAGCCGTGCGACCATGCCGGATGCCGACAACCACATCATCCTTCCCGAGATCATCTCGAAAGAGCCGCTTGGCCCAGTCGTCCGCAACGGCGACAGCCAGTGGGGCGATGTGGTTCGCTGGACCTACTACGCGCTGCTGATCGCTGAAGAAAAAGGCGTGACTTCGGCCAACGTCGAAGAAGTTGCGACCTCGACCACGGACGAAGAAGTGAAGCGTCTTCTGGGCGTTTCGGGTGACATGGGCGCGAAGATGGGCCTCGACAATGCGGCCTTCAAGACCGCCATTTCCGCCGTCGGCAACTATGGCGAAATCTTCTCGCGCAACATCGGTGAAGGCACGGCGATCAACCTCGCCCGTGGTCTGAACGCGCTGTGGACCCAAGGCGGCCTGCAGTACGCTCCGCCCTTCCGTTAAGTTGAGGCAAGGTTTGCGGGGGTGCCGAACGGCGCCCCCGCGTTTCGTTCAAACGATAACCTGACAGTCCAGGGGCTTTTAGACCCCGCCGCCACCGGTCAAACCGGGGCCGCCTGTCCGGGTAACAGGGGGAAGCCATGGCAATGGCAACGGACGTGCCGAAAGACGGTTTTCGGCTCTCGATGCTTGTTTACGATACGCGCTACCGGTCCTATACGATCCAGATCGTGGTGCTGGTCCTGTTCGCCATGGCGGTGGCCTGGCTGTTGAACAACACCGTGCAGAACCTTGAGGCGCGCGGGAAAGAGTTCAACTTCGGCTTTCTGTGGCAGCGCGCCGGCTATGACATCGGTCAGCAACTGGTGCCCTACAACAACGATGACAACCATTTCCGCGCCCTGCTTGTGGGCCTTGCGAACACGCTGGTCGTCGCGTTCTTCGGCTGCATCTTCGCCACCATCCTTGGCGTGATCGTCGGCGTCCTGCGTCTGTCGAATAACTGGCTCGTCGGTCGCCTCATGACCGTCTACGTCGAGATTTTCCGCAACGTCCCCCTGCTGCTGTGGATCCTGCTCACCTATGTCATCCTGTCGGAGATCACCCCGCAGCCGCGCGATTTCCGGGTGACCGACGAGATGGCCGCCGCCGGTCAGGCCCCCGCTGCCGAGATGATGTTCTTTGACTCGGTCGCCGTCACCAACCGTGGGACCAACATCCCCTCGCCGTTGTTTGACCGGGGCTTCGGGACCATCGACCTTGGCTTCATGTCGCTGAACCTCACCTTCCTCGCAGTCGTCGGGGTCATTGCCGGTTCGGTCTACGTCAACCGACGCATCCTTGCCTCGGCCCGCGCCACACAAGAGGAGACCGGCGTTCGTCCGGTCACGTGGTGGAAATCCATCCTTATCCTCTTCGCCCCGATCCTGGCCCTTCTGGTGGCCATGGGTTTTCACCTTGAGGTGCCAACGCTGCAGGGCTTCAACTTTACCGGCGGCATTCTTGTGGCGCACCCGTTCACTGCGATGGTGATTGCCCTCAGTCTCTACACCGCCGCTTTCATCGCCGAGATCGTCCGCGCCGGTATCCAGGCCATCAGCCGTGGCCAGTCCGAGGCGGCCTTTGCCCTTGGCCTGCGCCCCGGCCGCACGATGAACCTGATCATCCTGCCACAGGCGCTGCGGGTCATCATCCCGCCCTTGATCAGCCAGTATCTGAACCTGACCAAGAACACCTCGCTTGGCATCGCGGTCAGCTACCTTGACTTGCGCGGCACGCTTGGCGGCATCACGCTGAACCAGACCGGCCGGGAATTGGAGTGTATGCTCTTGATGATGCTGATCTATCTGTCGATCAGCCTGTCAATCTCGGCGGTGATGAACATGTACAACTCCTCCGTTCAGCTGAAGGCGCGCTAAGATGGACAAGCACTTTGCCCGCACCGACATGCTGCCGCCGCAAGCGCCGCCAATCACCGAACGCGGCGCGGTGAAATGGCTGCGCGAGAACCTGTTCTCTACCCCGTTCAACATTGCCCTCACGCTGTTTGGCGTGGCGGTCCTCTACTACCTCATCGCTTCCTCGCTTCCCTGGTGGCTGAATTCGGTCTGGACCGCCGGGTCGCTTGGCGAATGCCGCGACATCGTCACCGCCAGTGCGGGTGAAGGGGCGACCGGCGCCTGCTGGGCGATGATCCGGCCGTGGTGGGGGGCCTTCATCTTCGGCTTCTACCCGCCAGAGCTGTGGTGGCGTCCGATCAGCGCCTTTGGCCTGTTGTTTGCCGCGCTGGCACCGGTTCTGTTCTCGGGGCAAACGCGCAACCTGACCAACTTGCTGCTGGTCGTCGCGGCCTTCCTGATCGTGACGCTGTACCTGACAAGCGCGCCTGTTCTGGCCTTCGTGCTGGTGCTGGCGCTGATTGCTGGCTTTGTCGCGGTGGCGCAGGTGCAGCCGGGCAAGCTGATCTGGTTCACGCTGATCTATCCGGCGCTGTGCTTCTGGCTGTTGTGGGGCGGGTCGATCTGGTCGCCGATTGTAGCAATGGCCGGGTTTGGCATCCTTTATGCGGTTTTCCGCCTTGCCTCGCCCTTTATCGGCTTTTCTCCCGCCGCCGGTGCCGGGTTTCTGGTGGCTGTCCTGTGGTGGCTTTATCTTGACGTGCCAGTTGTCGACGCTTTGCAATCCATGCTGCCCTTCAGCTTGCAGGCAATCAACTCTGACCAGTTCGGCGGCTTCCTTCTGGCCATCGTGATTGGCGTCACCGGGATCAGCTTTTCGCTGCCCATCGGCATCCTGCTGGCCTTGGGGCGCCAGTCCGACATGCTGATCGTCAAGACGCTGTCAGTCGGGTTCATCGAGTTTGTCCGGGGCGTGCCGCTGATCACGCTTCTCTTCACCGCGTCGCTTTTGCTGCAATACTTCCTGCCGCCGGGGACGAACTTCGACATCATCCTGCGGGTCATCATCCTGGTCACCTTCTTCGCCGCCGCCTACCTGGCCGAGGTGATCCGCGGTGGCCTCGCCGCCCTGCCACGCGGCCAGTATGAGGCGGCCGATGCGCTGGGTCTGGATTACTGGCGGGCGCAGCGGCTGATCATCTTGCCGCAGGCTCTCAAGATTTCCATCCCGGCGATCGTGTCCACCTTCATCGGCCTGTTCAAGGATACGACGCTGGTCAGCTTTGTCGGCCTGATGGACCCGCTGCGCGGTGTGACGCAAATCGTCCGCGCCGACATCAACTGGAAGGGCATCTACTGGGAGCCCTACATCTTCGTCGGCGCAATCTTCTTCCTCATCTGCTTCGGGATGTCCCGGTACTCGATGTACCTGGAACAGAAGCTCAAGACCGACCACCGGTAAGGACATATCATGGCAGAAGCATCCAAAATGCAGGTCACGGACGAGATCGCGATCCAGATTGTCGGCATGAACAAGTGGTACGGCCAGTTCCACGTTCTGCGCGACATCAACATGACCGTCCAGCGCGGTGAGCGGATCGTGATCTGCGGGCCGTCGGGGTCAGGCAAATCCACGCTGATCCGCTGTGTGAACCGGCTTGAGGAACACCAGCAGGGTCAGATCGTGGTCGACGGGACCGAGCTGACCAACGACCTGAAGAACATCGACAAGGTCCGGTCCGAGGTTGGCATGGTGTTTCAGCACTTCAATCTGTTTCCCCACCTCACGATCCTGGAAAACCTGACGCTGGCCCCGATCTGGGTCCGCAAGGTGCCAAAGCGTGAAGCGGAAGAAACCGCGATGTACTTCCTGGAAAAGGTGAAGATCCCCGAGCAGGCGCACAAATACCCCGGCCAGTTGTCCGGCGGCCAGCAACAGCGCGTCGCCATCGCGCGGTCCTTGTGCATGAAGCCACGGATCATGCTGTTCGACGAACCCACCAGCGCCCTTGACCCCGAGATGATCAAGGAAGTTCTCGACACCATGATCCAGCTTGCCGAAGAGGGCATGACGATGATCTGCGTCACCCACGAAATGGGCTTTGCCCAGGCCGTGGCGAACCGGGTGATCTTCATGGATCAGGGCCAGATCGTGGAACAGAACGAACCGAAAGAGTTCTTCAACAACCCGCAATCCGACCGGACCAAGCTGTTCCTCAGCCAGATTCTGGGGCACTAGGCGCGATCTGCGGGCGCGCGCCGGAATTTTCGAAGATTCCGGACCGGAGCCTTGAAAGGCTCCGGCACGATTTCTTGGAAGAAATCGTCGCCTACCCTCCGACCCGCGCGACCAGTTCCTCCGCCTTCGGCCCCAGCCCCTCGACGATCAGCTTCACGCCTTCCGGGTTCGGGTGGATGCCATCCGGCTGCATGAAGGCGGACATCGACGCAGGGTCGGCCGGGTCCGCCCCCGCCGCCCGCAGCCCGTCGAAGAAATCACCCGCCAACACCGCGCCATACTGTGCGGCAAGCTCCACATACATCCCGTCGAACGCCGCCTTGTACTCCGGCCCGAAGTTCCCCGGTGCGGCCAGCGGCACCAAAAGCACCGGCAGACCCCGCGCCTGCACCTCCCTCAGGATGCCCTCCAGGTTCGCCCGTGACCCCGCCGGATCAAGCCCGCGCAGCAGGTCATTCCCGCCCAGCGTCACGATCACCGCATCCGCCTCCGGCCCCAGCGCCCAGCCCACGCGTGCAAGCCCCCCCGCCGTCGTATCGCCCGACACGCCCGCGTTCTGCACCACCACATCCGCGCCCTTCGCCTTCAGCCAGCCCTCCAGCTGCGGCACCAGCCCGTCGCCCTGATCGGCCAGCCCGTACCCCGCCGTCAGACTGTCACCCAGTGCCACGATCGTGACGGGTTCCGCGAAAACGGAACTTGACAGTGCCAAGACTGCAACTGCAGCATTGCGAACCGCGGATATTGCGCCATATCCCTTCATAGCAACGATCCGAAGGACCTGCTTCATGACCGATCCCGTCCTCGCGCTTACCGATGCGCGCCTGACCCTTGCCGGCAATGCTGGCCCGGTCGAGATCCTGAAAGGCATCTCGCTGGACATCGCCAAGGGCGAAACGGTGGGGCTGGTCGGTCCGTCGGGGTCTGGCAAATCATCTCTCCTGATGCTTATGGGCGGGTTGGAGCGTGCCACCGGCGGCAAGGTCCTTGCCCTTGGGCAAGACCTTACGACGATGGACGAAGACGCGCTCGCCCGGTTCCGCAGAGGGAATATGGGGGTTGTGTTCCAATCCTTCCACCTCATTCCCACAATGACCGCGATTGAGAACGTAGCGTTGCCGATGGAACTTGCCGGTGTGGCCGACGCTTTCCCCCGCGCACAGTCTGAATTGGAGAGTGTGGGCCTTGGCCACCGCGTCGATCACTACCCCGCGCAGCTGTCGGGGGGCGAACAGCAGCGCGTCGCCCTTGCCCGCGCCGCAGCCCCTCGCCCCGCGATCCTGCTGGCCGATGAGCCCACCGGCAACCTTGATGGCGTGAACGGTCAGGCGATCATGGACATGCTCTTCGGGCTCCGTGACAAGCATGGTGCGACCCTTGTCCTCGTCACCCACTCACCCGAGCTTGCCGCCCGCTGCGACCGCGTGATCCGCCTTGCCGATGGTCTTTTGGCTCCCGAAGCCCTCTCCAAGGCGGCCGAATGAGCCTCGCCCTCACCATCGCCCGACGTGAGCTGCGTGGCGGCCTGCGCGGCTTTCGCGTCTTCCTTGCCTGCCTCGCGCTTGGCGTTGCCGCCATCGCCGCCGTGGGCACCCTTCGTACCGGCATCCAGCAGGGCCTGACCGATCAGGGTGCCGTCATCCTTGGCGGTGACGCCGAAATGCGCTTCACCTACCGCGCCGCGGACGAAGGCGAGCGCGCCTACATCGACAGCATCGCCACCCGCGTCTCCGAGGTCTACGATTTCCGCTCCATGGCGCTGATCGAGGGCGACCAGGCCCTGACGCAGGTGAAAGCCGTTGATGGCGGATGGCCCCTGACCGGCGCTGCCGTCCTTGACCCGGTCCTTCCGGTGGCCGAGGCGCTGGCTGACCGGGACGGCATTCCCGGCGCGATCATGGACCCGGTCCTGATCAGCCGCCTTGATCTGGCAATTGGCGACACCTTCCGTCTGGGCACCCAAACCTTCCGCCTCACCGCCGCCTTGGTGCGTGAGCCGGACTCTGCCTCCACCGGCTTTGCCCTTGGCCCGCGCACCGTGGTGCGCACCGATGCGCTGGCCAACTCGGGCCTCCTCTCCGCCGGGTCGCTGTATGAGACCCGCTACCGCTTGACGCTGCCCCCCGGCACCGACCTGCAACTGCTTGAAGACCAAGCCGAGGGCCAGTTCCGTGACAAGGGCATGCGCTGGACTGACAGCCGCAACGCCGCCCCGGGGATCGAAGGTTTCGTGGACCGGATCGGCAGTTTCCTTGTGCTGGTAGGGCTTGCCGGGCTGGCGGTGGGTGGGGTCGGCATCTCGGCCGCGATCCGCAGCTATCTGGACGGCAAGACCGAAACCATCGCCACGCTGAAAACCCTTGGGGCCGAAGGTGGCCTGATCTTCCGCATCTACCTGTGGCAGACCGCGCTTCTTTCCGCCCTTGGCATCGTGATCGGCGTGGTACTCGGGGCCGTTGTCCCCCTGATCGCCGCCCCGTTGATCGAGGCGTCGCTGCCCTTCCCCGCCACCATCCGCCTGTCGCCCTCCGCATTGGCCGAGGCTGGCTTTTACGGTGCGCTTTCTGCCTTGATCTTCACGCTTCTCCCCCTTGCCCGGACCGAACGCATCCGCCCGGCTGCTCTCTATCGGGGTGGGGCAGGTACGCGGGGCTGGCCCCGCACGCCCTATCTTGTGGCGCTGGTGGTGTTGTCCGTCACGCTGATCGGCAGCGCCACTTTGCTCTCCGGCATCCCCGAACTGGCGCTTGGTGCAGCGGGTGGCATCCTGTTCTCGCTCTTGATCCTTTCGTTTGCCGCGTTTGGCCTGCGCCGCGCCGCCCGCCGCGTTGCGCGGACCAAGGCCACCCGTGGCCGCCCGGCCTTGCGGGCAGCATTGGCGGCGATTGGCGCGCCTCGCTCGGATGCCACGTCGGTCATTCTTTCGCTCGGTCTTGGCCTTTCGGTGCTGGCGGCGGTTGGCCAGATCGACTGGAACCTCCGCGCCGCCATCGCGACCGATTTGCCCACCCGCGCCCCCGCCTTCTTCTTCGTCGACATCCAGCCCGACCAGATCGAAGGCTTCCTTGACCGCGTCACCAACGACCCCGCCGTGACCGAGGTTGAAACCGCCCCCATGCTGCGCGGCGTGGTGAACCAGATCAACGGCCGCCCCGCGCGTGAGGTTGCCGGCGACCACTGGGTCGTGCGCGGTGACCGTGGCATCACCTATGCCGCCACGCCCGGCGAAAAGACCCGGATCACCGCCGGCACGTTCTGGGCCGAAGACTACGCAGGCGAGCCGCAGATCAGCTTCGCGGCGGAGGAGGCCGAGGAGATGGGCCTGAAGCTGGGTGATACCCTGACGGTCAACATCCTCGGCCGCGACATCACCGGGACCATCACCTCGTTCCGCGAGGTTGATTTCTCCAACGCCGGCATGGGTTTCATCATGACGATGAACCCGGCCGCCCTGTCAGGCGCGCCGCACACCCACATCGCCACCGTCTACGCCCCGCCCGAGGCGGAGGCGGCGATCCTGCGCGATGTGACGAAAACCTGGTCAAACATCACCGCCATCCGCATCCGCGAAGCCGTGGACCGCGTGGCCGAGGCTTTGTCAGCCATCGCAACCGCCACGGCCTGGGCCGCCGGGGGCACGCTGCTAACCGGCTTCATGGTGCTGATCGGGGCTGCTGCGGCAGGCGAACGCGCCCGGATTTACGAATCCGCCATCCTCAAGACGCTTGGCGCCACACGGGGCAAGATCTTGTCCAGCTTCGCGCTGCGCTCTGCCCTCATGGGGGCTGCCGCAGGGGTTGTCGCGGTCGCCGCAGGCGGCATCGCGGGTTGGGCGGTGATGACCTTCGTCATGGATTCGACCTACCGGTTCGAGCCGATCTCTGCCCTTGGCATCGTGTTCGGCGGCGTCCTTGCCACCCTGCTGGCAGGCCTTGCCTTTGCGCTGCGCCCACTGGCGGCCCGCCCAGCCCGGACATTGCGCGCACAAGACTAAGCGCCCAAGTCTGGGGCGCACCGGAATTTTCAAAAATTCCGGACCGGAGCCTTCAAAGGCTCCGGCGCGATTTCTTCGAAGAAATCGCCCTCCCGACGGTTAGTGAAAGAACCCCGGCCCGGCGCGGCCAAGCAATTCATCGGCCAGCGCACGGCCCAAGCCCGGCCCCTCGGCCAACGGCCCGCGCATCTCACCACGGACGGACGCTGTTCCGTCCGGTCGCAGCAATTCACCCCGCAGCCAGAGGGTATCGCCCTCGATCATCGCCAACCCGGCAATCGGTGTCTCGCAAGACCCGTCCAGCCGCGCAAGGAAGCTGCGCTCTGCCGCCAGCCGCAGGCCTGTCGGCCCGTCATGGATTGCCGCCAGCAACCCGGCCACCCGGTCATCCGCCACCCGCCGCTCAATCCCGATTGCCCCTTGGGCAACCGCCGGCAGCATTTCTTCAACGTCAATTGGCCCGCGTGCCATGGCCGTCATCCCCAGCCGGTTCAGCCCCGCCATGGCAAGGAACGTCGCATGTGCCACGCCTTCTTCCAGTTTGCGCATCCGGGTCTGGACGTTGCCCCGGAACTCTACCAGCTTCAGGTCCGGCCGCCGCAACGCCAGTTGCGCCCGCCGCCGCAAGGACGACGATCCGACCACCGCCCCGAACGGCAATTCGCCCAGCGAGGGCACGCCGGGCGACACAAACGCATCGCGAACGTCTTCGCGCGGCAGGTAGCAATCCAGCATCAACCCCTCGGGCTGCACCGTTGGCATGTCCTTCATCGAATGCACCGCGATGTCGATGCCGCCGTCCAGCAGCGCCTCTTCGATCTCTCGGGTGAAGAGGCCCTTGCCGCCGATGTCTTTCAGCGCCTTGTCCAGGATCTGGTCGCCCATGACCTTGATCACCACGATCTCAAACGCCGCATCCGGCAGCCCGTAAGCCACCCCCAGACAGCGCCGCACCTCATGCGCCTGCCACAAGGCAAGCGGCGAGCCACGGGTTCCAATCTTCAACGGGCGGGCGGGGGAGGGGAGATTATCGCTCATGGTTCACAGGCATAACGCTGTCAATCAAGCCTGACAACTCTTGACAACCAACCGCCCCCGTCGGACCCATGAGGAAATGATGATGAGGCTGACATGACCAAAACAATCCTGCGCGCTTTGCGTGGCGAAACCCTTCCCACGCCGCCGATCTGGATGATGCGCCAGGCGGGCCGCTACCTGCCGGAATACCGCGCCACCCGCGCACAGGCCGGTGACTTCCTCAAACTTTGCTACAATCCCGACCTTGCGGCCGAGGTGACCTTGCAGCCGATTCGCCGATATGGCTTTGACGCGGCCATTCTCTTTGCCGACATACTGTTGCTGCCGCAGGCGCTGGGCCCGAAGCTTTGGTTCGAAACCGGTGAGGGCCCCGGCATGGAAACCACCACCACCATGGGCCAGGTCGCCAACCTGAAACCGGTTGAGGCGATCCACGACACCCTGTCACCGATCTATGAAACCGTCCGCATCCTTGCGCGCGAACTGCCGAAGGAAACCACCCTGATCGGTTTTGCCGGTGCGCCATGGACCGTCGCAACCTACATGGTCGCGGGCAAAGGGTCCAAGGACCAGGCCGCCGCCCATGCGCTGAAGAATACCGACCGCGCCACCTTTCAGGCCCTGATCGACCGCATCACCGAGGCGACGGTCGAATACCTGTCCGCCCAGATCGAGGCGGGGGTCGAGGTGGTCAAGCTGTTCGACAGCTGGGCCGGCAGTCTGAAAGGCCAGGACTTCAAGGACTTTGCCGAGGCGCCCACGGCGCAGATCATTTCCGCCCTCAAGGCCCGCCATCCCGGCACCCCGATCATCGCCTTCCCGCGTGAGGCGGGGCAGGGTTACATCGGTTTCGCCCACCGCACCGGGGCCGATTGCGTGGCGATCGACAACTCGGTCAGCCCGGAGTGGGCCGCTGCGAACGTGCAGATCGACGGCTGCGTGCAGGGCAACCTTGCGCCGGAACATATGGTCACCGGGGGGCAGGCGCTGGTGGCTGCCACCCAGAACGTCGTCCGCGCCTTTTCCAAGGGTCCGCACATCTTCAACCTTGGTCACGGCATCACGCCCGATGCCAACCCTGACAATGTGCAGCTGATGATCGATACGGTGCGCGGCGGCTGATCCACCGCGCACCAGACATCAGAACACCGTCGCCACCGATTCGCCCAGCGCCAGCGCGCCGGAATACTGCGCCTGCGCGCCGCGCTGCATCGCATGGTAGCGCGCGCCCTGGATGTCGCGGAACCGGCGCTCCAATCCGGCGGCGCGGTAGAAGCCGGCCCCGCTGGCCAGTTCCATCGCCAGTTCCACCGCGCGGATCGCATGGTCCGCCCCAAGGGTCTTGCCGATCATCACGTCATTCACGGTTTCTGCCGAAGGCGCATTGCGGTCCACGGCCTCCAGCATCGACGCATGCGCCAGTTCCGCCCCGCGCAGTTCCGTCATCATCCGCCCGGCCAGCGCCCGCATGTCGTGCGTGACGGGCCGCCTCTTGGTCAGATCAAGTGCGATGCGGCACGCGCTGTCCGCGACACCCAGATAGGCCGCATAGATCAGCGGGAACGCTATTGTGGATATGGTGTGAAACAGCGGATGCCACTCACCCGACTTGCGTTTCAGGGCCACACCCGTGTCCGGTACGAACAATTCGTCCAGCATGACGTCATGCGACCCGGTGCCCCGCATGCCCAGCGTGTGCCAGGTGTCCAGTACCCGCACCTCTGCCGCCTTCATCGGCGCACCGAAATGCAGCACATGGCGTTCGCCGTCCTCTTCCAGGACCGCGCCGGTCATGAACACATCCCCAGCCGCAGCGCCCG
>JBBQVR010000070.1:0-17616 GCA_038211355.1 Rhodobacterales bacterium
CGCTGCGGTCAGCGCGGCTGTCTTGAGGCCTATGTTGCCGACTACGCCCTGGCGCGTGAGGCGACGACGGCCCTGAATTGGGGCCACAAGGAAGGCCAGTCGATCGGGGTGCTGCTGGAAAGCCTGTATGACCACGCCAAAGCCGGGAATGCGACCGCCAAGTCGATCTTCCGCCGCGCCGGGCGCTATCTGGCGGTGGGCCTGTCGAATGTCATCAACCTTTTCGACCCCGCGCTGATCATCCTGTCGGGGGAAAGGATGCGCTATGATTACCTTTACGCCGCCGAAACGCTGGCCGAGATGGACAATCTGACCATCAACACCGGACGCCCCCGCCCGCCGATTGAAATCCACGCCTGGGGAGATCTGCTATGGGCGCACGGCGCGGCGGCGCTGGCACTGTCATCGGTCAGTGAGGCGATCTTGACCGGGCAGGCGCTGGGGGTTGCAGCCCAGTAGCCGCGCGCCTTGGGCTGGCACTGGAGGGTTTCAAACCCTCCAGACCTCCCATGGGATACTTTTGCAGAAACGAAGAAAATTTTAGTCGTGTTTTAGCGGTCTAGTTCGTTTCCGCCTGCAACAGGGCTGCAAGGCCAGCCGGGTAGTCGGGATATAGCAGGCTGACCCCAAGGTCAGTCTTGATGCGATTATTCCGGGTGCGTTTGGATTCGCCGTAAAAGCTGCGGGCCATGGGCGACATTTCGGCGCTTTCAAAGGGAATGGCGGGCGGGTTGGGCAGGCCAAGCAGGCTTGCGGCGTGGGACAGCACATCTTCGGGCGGGGCGGGGTTGTCGTCGCAGACGTTGTAGGCAGCGCCGGGGTTGGGGCGGCGGATCGACGCCTCAAGCACCAGGGCGATGTCATCGACATGGATGCGGCTGAAGATCTGTCCCGGCTTGATGATCCGCCGTGCCGTGCCGTCGCGGACCTTTTCAAACGGGCCGCGGCCGGGGCCGTAGATACCGGCAAGCCGGAAGATGTGGACGGGCAGGCCGGTGGCCAGCCACTGCCCCTCGGCCAGCACGCGCTGGCGGCCCCGGTCTGAGGCGGGGGTGAGGGGGGTGCTTTCATCGACCCACGCACCCTTGTGGTCACCGTAGACACCGGTTGTGGACAGATACCCCACCCAGGTGGCCGGGGCCAAGGCAAGGTCGGGAACCGTCTGCAAGAACGGATCACCCGCCGCATCAGGGGCAGCAGAGGCAAGGATATGGGTCGCTTGCGCCAAAGCCGGGCCAAGATCGCCCGGCCAGAGCAGCGGCGTGACACCTTCGGCGCGCAAGGAATCGGCCTTTGCGCTGTTGCGGGTCGTGCCGATGACCTGCCAGCCCTGTGGAATCAGGCGGCGGGCAAGGGCCTGGGCGGAATAGCCGTGGCCAAGGGAAAGCAGTGTGAACATCGGCCTGATTATCTGGGGTTGCGCGCTTGGGTGCAAGGCTTTGCCGACGGTCTGTGGCGTCTGGGCGCGGGGCTGTCATCAGGGCTTCACTTGCGAACCCCCCCCGGTTGCGGGTTATATGCCGGATCAAACGCAGGACCGATGATGCAGGACGACCTACACTCAGCCACCCTTTGTCCGCCAGCGCGGGCCCCGGAAAGCTTTACCGACGCAGGCCTTGCTGTCGATCTTCTGGAACGGCTTTACGCCGAGGCCACAAGTTTTCTGGTCGAGCAGTTTGCGCTGACCGTCACCAAGGGTCATCCCGGCCGCCGCATCCGCGCCTATTACCCCGAGATTCGCCTGACCGTGACCAGCTTTGACAAGGTGGATTCGCGGCTATCCTTTGGTCATGTGTCCAGCCCCGGAACCTATGCGACCACGGTCACGCGGCCGGACCTCTTTCGCAACTACCTGATCCAGCAGATTGAGCTTTTGGTCCAGAACCATGGCGTGTCGGTGGATATCGGGCCATCGGACACGCCGATCCCGGTGCATTTCGCGGTGGCAAACAGCCCCGGCATGGCGGTGCCGCAGGACGGGGTGATGGATTTCTCGCTGCGCGATGTGTTCGATGTGCCCGACCTTGCCACGACCAACGATGACATCGTGAACGGGGTGATGACGCGCTATGCCGATGGGTCGGCGCCCTTGGCCCCCTTTACCGCGCAAAGGGTGGATTACAGCCTGGCCCGCCTGTCGCATTACACCGCGACCGACCCGAAGCACTTCCAGAACCACGTTCTGTTCACCAACTACCAGTTCTATGTGGATGAGTTTGAGGCTTACGCCCGCGCCGCCCTGGCTGACCCCTCCACCGGTTATACCGCCTTTGTGGCAACGGGGAATCAAGAGATCACCACGGCGGACGGGGTGATCCAGCCGGTCGCCAAGCTGCCGCAGATGCCGACCTATCACCTCAAGCGGGCCGATGGGCAGGGGATCACGCTGGTCAACATCGGGGTCGGCCCGTCCAACGCCAAGACCGCGACGGACCATATCGCCGTGCTGCGGCCGCATGCCTGGCTGATGGTTGGCCATTGCGCGGGCCTGCGCAACAGCCAGTCTCTGGGCGATTTCGTCCTGGCGCACGCCTATCTGCGCGATGACCATGTGCTGGATGACGACCTGCCCGTCTGGGTACCGATTCCGGCGCTGGCGGAAATCCAGATCGCGCTGGAGCAGGCCGTCGCCGACGTGACCCAGCTGGAGGGGTATGAGCTGAAGCGCATCATGCGCACCGGCACCGTCGCCACCATCGATAACCGCAACTGGGAGCTGCGCGATCACTCCGGTCCCGTGCGCAGGCTTAGCCAATCACGGGCCGTGGCGCTGGACATGGAAAGCGCCACGATTGCCGCCAACGGGTTCCGGTTCCGGGTGCCTTATGGCACGCTGCTATGCGTCAGCGACAAGCCCTTGCATGGGGAATTGAAGCTGCCCGGCATGGCATCTGACTTTTACAAGACGCAAGTCAGCCGCCACCTGCAGATCGGCATTCGGGCGATGGAACGACTGCGCGCCACGCCGATTGCCCGGCTGCACAGCCGCAAACTGCGCAGTTTCGAAGAGACGGCCTTCCTGTGACCGCGCGAAAAGAACGTCAAATCCGCCAAGCGCTGCGTTCTGGGGTTGATTTCGGGCTGGAAACTGTGTGTTTGGGCCGTGGCCTCGTTTCCGAGGGGACGCCCGCACCATCCGGGCCGCATTCTTGCCAAGAACAACATAAAGGATGATCTGATGTCCAAACCGATGACCAAGACCCAGCTGGTGGCCGCCGTTGCCGAAGCCATGGGCAGTGACAAAAAGACCGCTGGCGCCGCATTGGACGCGATCGCTTCGGTCGTGGCGGCGGAAGTCGCGGCTGGCGGCTCGGTGGCGCTGCCCGGCCTTGGCAAGGTGGCCTGCAAGGCCCGGCCAGAGCGTCAGGTTCGCAACCCGGCCACGGGTGAGACGATGACCAAAGCTGCCGACAAGCAGGTCAAGTTCGCCATCGCCAAGGCGCTGAAAGATGTCGTGAACGGCTAAGCCTTCCGACTGACCGGTTTTGTGAAAGGGTCGCTCATGGGGCGGCCCTTTTGCGTTCCTTCAGCCTGTGTGACCCCAGTCACCGCCCGTTGGGTGCGGCGGGGCATTGACCTTCCCCGGCTGCAGGGCCACCAAGCCGTAATGGATGTGCGCGCCCTTTTGATCGGCACCGTGTTTGCGGCAATGTGGTCTTCGGCCTTTGCCACGGCACGGGTGATCGTGGCCCATGCGCCGCCGCTGGGGACGCTGTCGGTCAGGTTTCTGATCTCGGGCCTTCTGGCGGTGCTGGTCGCCCGCGCGCTGGGGCAGACCTGGCGACTGACATCCGGGCAGGCGCGGGCGGTCATCCTGTTCGGCATTTGTCAGAACGCGCTTTATCTTGGGCTGAACTTCGTCGCGATGCAGTGGGTTGAGGCGTCGCTGGCCGTCATCATCGCCGCATCGATGCCGTTGATGGTGGCGGCGCTGGGCTGGCTGGTCTGGCGTGAGCGGATTGCCCCCTTGGGGATCGTCGGATTGGTGGTGGGGCTGCTGGGTGTCGGGCTGATCATGGGCACGCGGCTTTCGGGTGGGGCGGATGCCTTGGGGATCGTGCTGTGCATTCTGGGTGCGCTGGCGCTGGCGGTGGCCACGCTGACGCTGCGCGGGGCGGCGTCAGGGGGCAACCTTTTGATGATTGTCGGCCTGCAGATGCTGGTGGGATCGCTGGCGCTGGGCGTCGTTTCTGCCGTCACAGAGACGCATACCGTGACGTGGAGCCCCGCCTTCCTTGCCGCCTTCGCCTATCAGATCTTCATCCCCGGCCTTGCCGCGACCCTGCTTTGGTTTGCGCTGGTCGGCCGGATCGGTGCCACTCGCGCCGCGACATTCCATTTCCTGAACCCGTTCTTCGGTGTCGCCATCGCAGCCGCCCTGCTGGGTGAGGCGGTGGGCCCGTTGGACGCCGTGGGTGTGGCCATCACCATGGCCGGTATCCTTGCGGTGCAACTGTCGCGCCGCCCCGGCTGACGCCCGCCCCGGCCCGTGCTAAGCTGTGCCCATGCCCAGCCCCGTCCTTGCCAGCCCCAGCTTAGCCAGCCTGTGCCGCGATTGCCTGACCCTGACGGACCGCGCGGTTTCACGCTGCCCGGCCTGTCGGTCGCCGCGCATGGTGGCGCACCCGGAACTGACGCAGCTGTCCATCGCCCACATGGATTGCGACGCCTTCTATGCATCCGTTGAAAAGCGCGACAATCCGGCGATCCGGGATCAGCCGGTGATCGTGGGTGGTGGCAGCCGGGGCGTTGTCTCCACCTGCTGCTATATCGCGCGCATCCACGGCGTGCGGTCGGCCATGCCGATGTTTCAGGCACTGAAGCTGTGCCCGCAGGCGGTGGTCGTCAAACCCCGCTTTGCCGCCTACACCGAAGCCAGCCGCGCCATCCGCGCGATGATGGAAGACCTGACCCCCGCCATCGAACCCCTGTCGCTGGATGAGGCTTTCATGGACCTGACCGGCACCGCCCGCCTGCATGGAGCAGCCCCGGCGGTGCTGCTGGCCCGGCTGACCAAGCGGATGGAGGATGAGCTGGGCCTGTCCGGGTCCATCGGCCTGAGCCACAACAAGTTTCTGGCCAAGATCGCCTCTGACCTTGATAAACCGCGCGGGTTTTCGGTGATCGGCGTTGCAGAAACCGAGGAATTCCTGCGCCCCAAACCGGTGCGCATCATCTGGGGCGTGGGCCAGGCCACCCAGGCCGCGCTGGAGGCGGCGGGCATCCGCACCATCGCCGACCTTTTGCGCTGGGACCGGGGCGATCTTGGCGCAAGGTTCGGATCGATGGGCGACCGGCTTTGGCATCTCGCGCGGGGGCTTGATACCCGGCGGGTGCTGCGGGACGAAAAGTTGAAGTCGATCTCGAAGGAAACCACGTTTGGCGAGGATACGTCAGACCCCGACCTCTTGGACGGCCATATCTGGCGGCTGTCCGAACAGGTGGCGGACCGTGCCAAGGCCAAGGCTCTGGCGGGGCGGACCGTGACGCTGAAACTGAAGCGGGGCGATTTCCAGCTGGTCACGCGGCGGCATGCCCTTTCCGACCCGACCCAGCTGACCGACCGCATCTACCGCGCGGCGCGGGACCTGTATGACCAGGCGGGCACGAAAGGACCGTTCCGGCTGATCGGGGTTGGCATTTCTGACCTTGCCCCCGAAGATCAGGCTGACCTCAGCCAGGACCTGCTGGACCCGGATGCGCGCCGCCGGGCCGCAGCCGAGCGCGCAACGGACGCGATTCGCGCCAGGTTTGGGGCCGAGGCGATCATCAAAGGCCGGGCGTTGCGCTGACCGATCTCTTCAAAGAGATCGGACCGGAGTTTTCAAAAACTCCGGCGCCTCATTCGGCTGCAAGCGCCACGCCGGATGGCTGGACAAGATCCGCCACCACACCTGCTATCATGTCACGAAAGGCGGCAAAGCCTGGCGCAGGCTCAACCCGCGCCTCATCCATGTAAAGCGCGCGGTCAATCTCAACCTGCACCACATGCACCCCGCGCGATGGGCGCCCATAGGCCTGCGCGACATAAGCCCCCGCGAAAGGCGCATTGCGCGCCACCCGCAGGCCGACGGCGGCAAAGGCGGCCTCAATCCGTTCCACGACCTCACGCCCAGCGGCGACACCGTAGCGGTCACCCAAGACCACCTCGGGGCGGGGCTGGCCGGGGCGGGTATGCGCCTCGATCGCCTCATGCGGCATGGAGTGGCAGTCGATCAGGATGGCAGAGCCGAATTCGGCCCGCGTCTCTTCGATCAGGGCAGCAAGTGCCTGATGATAGGGATGCCAATAGCGCAGCAGTCGCGCTTCGGCCTCGGCCAAGGTCAGCTTGCCACGATAGATTGCCCGCCCCCCGGCCACGACGCGGGGAATCACCCCCAGCCCCGAGGCGATGCGCGGATTGTGCGGCACCCGCTGGATGCCTTCGATCACGCCGGGGTCAAGTTCATCGGCGGCGCGGTTCAGATCCAGAAACGCCCGTGGCGCCAATGCTGCCAGCAAAGGCGCGCCCATCAGCGGGGCCATGTCGAAAAGGCGGTCAACAAACGCGTCTTCCGATGAGCGGATCGTTTGCCGGTCCAGCATGGCTTTGCCAAGAAAATCCGGCGTATAATCACGCCCGGAATGAGGCGAGGCAAAGATCACCGGCCCCACTTGCCGCAGGGGACGGGTCAGCCGATAAGCCTCGGTCAGTGTTTGCGGCAAGGGCGCACCTCCTGCGGTCATCCTTTGATATAGCGGCAGTTTCGCAAAAAGCCAAAACCCCTTGCAGGCCCCAGGATCAGTGAGTATAGCACCGCCCTGACCGACGCGGTTCCGCCCGCGTCCTTTTCGTTAGCGAAGGGGGCAAGGCGGGGCGCAGAGGCAAAGTGGGCGGTTAGCTCAGCGGTAGAGCACTACGTTGACATCGTAGTGGCCACTGGTTCGATCCCAGTACCGCCCACCATTCGCCGCCTCCCGCAAGGGGGGCATGGGTTTCAATCTGGCGCAGGTCCGCGCCGCGAAATGGGAGGGTCGACCATGAAAGTCGCCAACTCGCTCCGCTCGCTGAAGACGCGTCACCGCGATTGCCAGGTCGTGCGCCGTAAAGGCCGCGTCTATGTGATCAACAAGACGCAGAAACGCTACAAAGCCCGTCAGGGCTGAAGCTGCGTTCAGCAAGAGCTGGTCAACAGGCCGCCCAGGGGAAACCCGGGCGGCCTTTGTCATTTCGCCACCGCGCGGCAATTGAACAAGCTGCGTTCCGCGGCACGCCTTTCTGGTGGCCTGAGCGGGCCAGAGCCCGCTTGTCCCCGTGAGGTGTGGTATGGACCGTTGGGGAAATGTCGGCCGTGGCGCTGGCCGCGCCTTGGGAAGCCCCCGGCGGGAGTGTTCTTGAAAAGAGCAAATGCGCCAGCGTTACTTCAAATGTTCCAAGGGGGTTTGGGGGCAGGATGCCCCCATCGCCCAAGCCGGTTGCGCGCGCCTTTGCGCGCAGAGGCGAGACGAATGGCTTGCGGCGGATGCCGCGCAATCTGATAGTCGCGCGGCCTACAGCTGCCCCCAAGGTCCGAAGCCATGCACCCCAATCCCGCGTTCCGTCAGACGCCGCAAGACCGCAACCTGGCCTTCGTCCGGTCGCGCGGTTTTGGCGTGCTCTCGATCAACGGGCCCGATGGTCCGCTTGCCGCGCATGTGCCGTTTCTGCTTTCGGAGGATTCGACTTCGGCCGACCTGCATCTTGCCCGCTCAAACGCGCTGGTCAGGGCTGGGCTGCCGGCGCCAGCGCTTTTGGTTGTCAGCGGGCCGGATGCCTATATCTCGCCCGACTGGTATGGCCCGATTGCCGAGGTTCCAGATCAGGTTCCGACCTGGAATTACGTGGCCGTCCATCTGCGCGGGGTGCTTGAGGCCTTGCCCGAAGACGCACTTCGCCCGCATGTCGACGCGCTTTCTGCGGAACATGAGCAGCGAATAGCGGGCAAGACGCCCTGGACTTCAACCAAGATGACCGACGGCGCGATGCCTAGGATGATGCGGATGATCCTTCCGTTCCGGCTGCGGATCACCGGGGTCGAGGGGACGTGGAAACTGAACCAGAACAAGCCGCAGGCCGTGCGGGCCCGTGCAGCGGCGGCTCTTGCCGAGGGTGCGGCCGACGCGCGGGCCATCGCCGCGCTGATCCGTGACCTGCCGCCCGAGGGATAGGGGGTCCGGTTTTCGTTTACAGTCGGCAGGCCCGGTCTTATCGTGGCACCTCCTGTCCCCTGGAGGGTTTGATGCCATTGCCCCTTGCCCCGCTGTTGCCGCTTGCCCTGCGTCTTGGGGCGGTTGCAACCGCGTCTTATGCCGTGACGCGCTGGGTTCAGGCGCGCACCCAGATTGGCCGCACCGACCAGCGGGCCGAGGATGCGCTTGACGATCTGGGCGAGGGTCTGGCGGCCCACAAGCCACAGGACCGCGCGGCTGAGGGTGTCAGCCAGACCAACACCAGCGGCCGGGTCGTCCGGGTGATCCGGCTTGGCCAGCGTCGGATTGAGGTGGACGCCGCGTTCATCGCCCGTTTTCGGGTTCGGAAGGGCGATTGATGCGGCTTTATCATGCCCCTGCCTCGCCCTTCGTGCGCAAGGTCACGGTCCTTTTGCATGAGGCGGGCGCGATGGATCGGGTGACGTTGATCCCAGCCGCAGGCACGCCGCTGGACCCCGGGACAATGCCTGTCGATCGCAACCCCCTTGGCAAGATCCCCGCTCTAGAGCGTGAGGATGGCCCCACGCTGTATGACAGCCGCGTCATTTGCCGCTTTCTGGATGACACGCTGCAGTCAGGTCTTTACCCGGCGGCGCCGCATCTGTGGGAAACGCTGGTGCTTGAGGCTACGGCCGACGGGATCAGCGATGCGGCCGTCCTGATGCGCTATGAGGAACATGTCCGCCCAAAAGCCAGCCAGTCGCCTGAATGGCTGGCTGGGCAATGGTCCAAGATCGACCGGGCCCTGACCGCTGTTGAGGGCCGCTGGATCAGTCATCTGTCCGGGCCTGTCGATATGGGGCAGATCGCCCTGGGCGCGGCGCTGGGCTATCTGGACCTCAGGCATAGCCAGCGCGACTGGCGCGCCACACGGCCGGTACTGGCCCGCTGGTGGGGCGATTTTTCAAAGCGCCCGTCGATGCTTGCCACCCATCCGGGGTGATCTCGGCCTGATACGGGCCGCCTGCCCCCGACTTTGATGGCGCTAACGCACTGTTTCGCAGGCCTGCGCCCCTTTGTCCGCTGGACGAGGCGGCAATGCCCCGCTAGATAGCGCGACGAAGGGGCCTGTTTTCATTGGGCCCTCTCATGAATTCGGGGCCCGCAATCGCTGGCCCGATAGGGGAGAATATCTCGTGTCGCACGCAGACGATCATGCAGGTTCCGGCGAAGGTACTCGGCGGGATTTCCTGTACTACGCAACGGCAGGGGCCGGGGTGGTGGCAACCGGTGCCGCTGTCTGGCCGCTGGTCAACCAGATGAACCCTTCGGCGGATGTGCAGGCCCTTGCCTCGATCCGTATCGATGTGTCGGCGGTTGAAGTTGGAACCCAACTGACGGTGAAATACCTGGGCAAGCCGGTTTTCATCCGCCGCCGGTCCCCCGAGGAGATTGAGGCCGCCCGCGCCACCGCGCTGGAAGAATTGCCTGACCCGTTGTCAGAGAATCCCAACAAGCCGGACACCGATGCCTCGGACGCCAACCGCAGCATGGACGAAGCCGGTGAGTGGCTGGTGATGATCGGCGTCTGCACCCACCTTGGCTGCGTGCCGATCGGCGATGGCGCGGGTGAGTTTGGCGGCTGGTTCTGCCCCTGCCACGGATCGCACTACGATTCGTCTGGTCGGATCCGCAAAGGCCCCGCTCCGCGCAACCTGCCGATTCCGGTTGCCGTGTTCGAAGACGAAACCACCATCAAGCTCGGGTAAGGAGAACCATCATGGCCGGAATTCCGCACGACCATTACGAACCCAAGACTGGTGGTGAAAAGTGGCTGCACAAGCGGCTGCCCATCGTCGGTCTTGCCCATGACGTCATGACCTTCCCGACACCCCGGAACCTGAACTGGATGTGGATCTGGGGCATTGTCCTGACCTTCTGTCTGGGCCTGCAGATCATCACCGGCATCGTTCTGGTGATGCACTACACCCCGCATGTCGACATGGCCTTTGCGTCGGTCGAACACATCATGCGCAACGTGAATGGCGGCTATTTCATCCGCTATCTGCACCAGAACGGTGCCTCGCTGTTCTTCTTTGCGGTCTATCTGCACATCTTCCGCGGCCTTTACTTCGGGTCTTACAAGGCCCCGCGTGAGGTGACGTGGATCATCGGCATGCTGATCTACCTTGCCATGATGGCGACGGCGTTCATGGGCTATGTTCTGCCCTGGGGTCAGATGTCGTTCTGGGGCGCGACCGTGATCACCGGCCTCTTCGGTGCCATCCCCGGTATTGGTGAGCCGATCCAGGCCTGGCTTCTGGGTGGTCCTGCGGTGGACAACGCCACGCTGAACCGCTTCTTCAGCCTGCACTATCTGCTGCCCTTCATCATCGCAGCGCTGGTTGCCGTGCACATCTGGGCCTTCCACACCACCGGCAACAACAACCCGACCGGCGTCGAAGTGCGCCGCGGGTCCAAGGAAGAGGCCGAGCGTGACACTCTGCCCTTCTGGCCCTACTTCGTGATCAAGGACCTGTTTGCGCTGGCTGTGATCCTGGCGGTCTTCTTTGCCATCGTCGGCTTCATGCCGAACTTCCTGGGTCACCCTGACAACTACATTCAGGCCAACCCGCTGTCGACGCCTGCCCACATCGTGCCGGAATGGTACTTCCTGCCGTTCTACGCGATCCTGCGCGCCTTTACCGCCGATGTCTGGGTGGTGATCGCCGCGGAATGGCTGTCCTTCGGCATCATCGACGCCAAGTTCTTCGGCGTGCTGGCGATGTTCGGGGCGATTGCCGTGATGGCGCTGGCGCCGTGGCTGGACACCTCATCGGTGCGGTCGGGCCGGTATCGTCCGATGTTCAAGTGGTGGTTTGCCCTGCTGTGCGTTGACTTTGTCGTTCTGGCCTGGGTCGGTGCGATGCCTGCGGAAGAGCCTTATGCCACGATCAGCCTGATCGCCTCGGCCTACTGGTTCGCGTATTTCCTGGTCATCCTGCCGCTGCTTGGCGTGATCGAAAAGCCGCTGGCCCAGCCTGCCACGATCGAGGAAGACTTCAACGCCCACTATGGCAGCAAGCCTCAGCAGGGCTTTGCCGCCCAGCCGGCTGAGTGAGAAGGAAGCGAAGATGTTCAGAAAGATCACGCTCACTGCCGTTTCGGCGCTTGCCCTGACCGTCGGGGCTGCCTTCGCCGCCGGCGAAGGGCCGAAGATCCCGGATGTGGACTTTGCGCATGAAGGGCCGTTCGGCAGGTTTGACCAGTTCCAGCTGCAGCGCGGGCTTCAGGTCTACACCGAGGTTTGCTCGGCCTGCCACGGCATGAAGTTCGTCCCGATCCGCACCCTTGCGGACGAGGGCGGGCCAATGCTGCCGGCAGATCAGGTGCGGGCCTATGCGGCCCAGTTCACCGTGACCGATGCCGAAACCGGCGAAGACCGCGCCGGTCTGGAGACCGACCATTTCCCGATGTCGGCGATGGAAACCGCGCCTGACCTTAGCCTGATGACCAAGGCTCGGGCCGGGTTCTCGGGTCCCTATGGCAGCGGGATCAATCAGCTGTTCAAGGGTATGGGCGGTGCGGAATACACGCATGCCATTCTGATGGGTTACGAAGAGCCCCCGGAATGCGCGGCAGATTTCGAATCGGATGGCTACTACAACAAGTACTTCGCCAAGGGTGCCATCCCTGACAGCTGCAAGGACGAGGCTGGTCACTCAACGATCGAAGGCAGCTGGATTGCGATGCCGCAGCCGCTGTATGACGATGGGGTGACCTATGCCGATGGCACTGCCGCGACGATGGACCAGATGTCGATGGACGTCTCGGCCTTCATGGTCTGGGCGGCCGAGCCAAAGCTGATGCAACGCAAAGAGGCCGGATTTGTTAGCGTGATCTTCCTGATCCTGCTGTCGACCCTGCTGTTCCTGACGAACAAGCGGCTTTGGGCTGGGGTCAAGGGTCGCAAGACCAACTGATCCAATCCGACAACATTTACCTGGAAAACCCCGCCCAACCGGCGGGGTTTTTCATTTGGGGCCAAGGTAGGCGCGCAAGGCGGGTGGCGGGGCGTCGAACAGCTGGCGCGTCTCGACCGGTGGATGGGCCACGCCATCCGCGACAAAGATCGCAGCGCCCCCCAGCGCCAGCGCATCGCCCGGATCATGCGTGACCATCAGGACCAGCGCGCCGGTTTCTGTGGCAACCTCACGCACAAGGGCCAGCATCTCGGCGCGCAGGGCGGGGCCAAGGGCGGCAAAGGGTTCGTCCAGCAAAAGGATCGGCCGGGCGCGCAGCAGCGCACGGGCAAGGGCGGCCCGGCTGGCCTGCCCACCCGACAGCTGCGCCGGACGGCGGGGGCCAAGCCCCTCCAACCCGGTGCGATGCAGGGCGGCCGTGATGCGGGCATGGTCGGCGGGGGTCAGCCGCAGGTCAGGCCGCAGCCCGAGGCCCAGGTTCTGTGCCACGGTCAGATGCGGGAACAGGTTCTGGTCCTGAAACAGGATCGTCACGGGGCGCTCGCCCGCTGGAACGGCCCCAAGATCGTGGCCCTGCCACAGGATCTTTCCGCTGGCTGGCGGCAGAAACCCCGCGATGGCGGCCAGCAATGTTGATTTTCCGGCTCCCGATGGACCGATGACAGCCACGCGGTCCCCCGCGTTGACCGTCCAGTCGGCGGTCAGGCTGAAATCGTCCTGACGCAAGGCAAGGTGGTCAAGCTGCAGCACGGCGGCCTCCGGCATCGCAAGCCCAGAAGAGGGCGAAGGACAGGGTGACAAGGATCAACGAGGCGGCGGCGGCAGCCTCCAACCGGTAGGCACCGGTCAGTTGCTGGACGACCAGTGGCAGGGTGGCCTGCCGTTCGCCGGCGAAAAGGGCGATGGCGCCTAGGTCGCCCATTGATAGCGCAGCGGCGATCCCCGCGCCAAACCCAAGGGGACGGGCAAGGCGCGGCAGCACCAGCCAGCGCAGCCGGGACCAGCCCTGCAGGCCCAGACTGTCGGCAAGGCGGCCATAGTCGGATAAAAGCGCCCGCGTCTGGGGCAGCAGGATGCGGTAAAGAAACGGCAGCGCCAGCGCAGTGTTCACCAGAATGGTCACCGGCAGCGCAACAGTCATTGGCGGCGTGAAGGGCTGGACGATCAGGAACAGCCCCGTGCCCAGCACCAGGCCCGAGGTTGCCAGCGGCAACGTCGCCGCCCCCTCAACCAGCGCCGAAGGCCTGCGCGCCGCCGCCAGCGCCAGCGCCAGCGCCGCAGCACTGGTCAGCACGGCAGAGGTCAACGCCACGAGGACCGACCGCAGCGCTGCTGGCAAAACCGAAGGCGGCAGGTCGGCCAAGCCCGGCACCCCGCGCAGGGCCACGGCCATCAGCGGCAGGATCAGGAACAGCGTGGCCACCGCCAGCACCGCTGCGTCCGCACCGCGCCGCCAACCACCGGGCGCGGGCAGCGCCACCTGCCGGTCCAGCCCCGCGCCAAACCCCGCCGGGCGCACCAGCCCCCAGGCGGCAAGGGCGGCCAACGCGCAGATCGCAACCTGCACCCCCGCCAGCCCAGCGGCGCGGGCAAGATCAAAGTCGAACCGCACGGCCTGATAGATCGCCAGTTCAATCGTCGTGGCAGCAGGCCCGCCGCCAAGGGTCAGCACTACGGCAAAGCTGGTCAGGCAGATCACCAGGATCACCAGCGCCACGCCGGGCAGCACCTCACGCAGCATGGGCCATTCAAGATGGCGCAGCATCTGCGTCGGGCCAAAGCCAAGCGATTGGGCCAGCCGCACCCGTTCCGCCGGGATCGAAAGCCAACCTTGCAGGATCATCCGCACCGCCAGTGGCAGGTTCAGAAAGACATGCGCCAGAAGGACGCCCCCCAGCCCGAAGATTGACACGGTCGGCAGGCCAAGCGCCTCCAAGGCGCGGTTCAGAAGGCCGGACCGGCCAAAGACCGCCAGCAGCCCCAGCACCGCGACCACGGCGGGCAAGAGGAACGGCGCGCCCATCAGGGTGACAAGCGCGCCTCGCCCGAAGAACCGCCGCCGCGCCAGCGCGCGGGCAACGGGGATGGCAAGGACCGTCGCGATCAGCGCTGACAGCAGGGCCTGCGTCACCGTGAACCGCACCGCCGCCCAATCTGCCGGGCCAAGCGACACGCCAGCGCCACGCAGCGCCACGGCGATCAGGGGTGCCGTGACCAACGCCAGAAGCATGAGCGCCAGCAGACGCGCAAGGCGCCCCCCACCCCCATCCCCTCCCCACAAGGGGGAGGGGAGGCGCCTGACGCCATTGGGTGGGCGGATTGCCAAGGTCAGCGTGCCAGTGCCGCTTGCCATTCGGCAAGGGCCGCGTCGCGGGCGGCTGCGGCATCAGCCGGCGACAAAAGCAGCGACTTGGCCGGGCGGAAGGCATCAAACCCATCGGGCAGGCCCGCCGCCGGCATCGCGGCCGGATACATCCAGTTTGTCTGCGGAATGACCGACTGGAACCCATCGCTTAACATGAAAGAAAGGAACTGGTCCGCCAGCGCGGGCTGGTCCGTCGCCGCCAGCTTCCCCGCAACCTCAACCTGCAGGTAATGGCCTTCGTCGAACAGGGCGGCGGCCTTGGTGTCATCGCTTTCCGCCAGCAGGTGATAGGCCGGGCTGGTAGTGTAGGACAGCACCAGATCCGCCTCACCCTCGAGGAACAGGCCATAGGCTTCGGACCAGCCGGGGGTGACGGTGACGATATTGTCGGCCAGCGCCGCCCAGACCTCAGCCGCGCGGTCGCCGTGGGCGGCTTTCACCCACAGCAGCAGCCCCAGCCCGGGGGTTGAGGAGCGGGGGTCCTGGATCACGATCTTCAGGTCAGACGCGGCAAGGGCATCAAACGATGCCGGAGCCTCGGCCAGTTTGGTCTTGTCATAGACAAAGGCGAACCAGCCCCAGTCAAAGGGCAGAAACAGCGGGTCGGCGAAATCAACCGGCAGGGTGGTTACAGCCGTCACCCCATGCGGTGCGAAAAGGCCCGTGGCCCCTGCCGCCGCCGTCAGGCTGGTATCAAGGCCCAGGACCACATCCGCGTCTGACGCAGCCCCTTCCAGCTGGATGCGCGCCAGAAGTGCTGCGCCGTCACCGGCGGGGATGAATTGCAGGTCGCAGGCGCAGGTTGCCTCAAACGCCGCCTCAATCGCGGGGCCGGGGCCCCATTCCGAGGTAAAGCTGTCATAGGTCAGCACAGTCAGGACGGGTGTTTCCGCCAGCGCCGGAATGGCGATGACGACAAGGCCCGCAGCAAGGAGTTTGGTTTTCATCAGTCTCTCCATGATGCGACGGAATGGTCGGGGATGGAGAAACCCATGCACCTTCCCTCCGCCGGTATGATCCGGTTCAGGTTCGACGGGTTCGCTTTCGCATCTCAGCCTGTCACCAGGCACCCCGAGGTAGGACGAAAGATAGCGCAAAGCCCGGCATCCGCAAGGGCCGGGCTTTCAGACGGAATGGCGAAGGGCCGGGTTTCCCCGGCCCCCACTGCGTCATTCCGCCGGTTTGGTGACCAGCACCGCCTCACCGCCCCTCGTCTTCCAGAGCGAGAAGATGACCCCCGCCGCCAGAATCGCAAAGGTGATCATCAATGACCAGTTGGCCGGAAACTTCTCCCACCCCATCAGGTCAGCGACGAAGATCTTCGACCCGATGAACACCAGCAGCAGCGAAAGTGCATATTTCAGATAGTGGAACCGGTGGATCACCGCCGCCAATGCGAAATACAGCGCCCGCAGGCCAAGGATCGCGAAGATATTCGAGGTGTAGACGATGAACGGGTCCGTAGTGATCGCAAACACGGCAGGCACCGAGTCCACCGCGAAGATCAGGTCGACGATCTCCACCATGATCAGCGCCACAAACAGAGGGGTGGCAAAGCGCACCAGCTTGCCGGTCTTCGGGTCGGGCTTTTTCACAAAGAAGTCGTGGCCGTGCAGGTCTTCGGTCACATTCATCCGGCGCTTGATCAGCTTCATCACCGGGTTCTGGCTGATGTCCATCGGCTTGTCGCCCATGAACAGCATCTTGATACCGGTCAGGATCAGGAAGCCCGCAAAGATGTAGAGCACCCAAGAATACTGCGCCACCAGCGTGGCCCCCAGCCCGATCATGATGCCGCGCAGCACGATCACGCCCAGGATGCCCCAGAACAGCACCCGGTGCTGATACATCCTGGGGATGGCGAAATAGGTGAAGATCAGCGCGATGACAAAGACGTTGTCCATCGCCAGCGTCTTTTCCACCACGAAGGCGGTCAGATACAGCTTCGATTCGTCAGCCCCGATCTGCCACCAGACAAAGCCCGCAAAGCTGACGCCAAGGGTGATGTACATGGCGGAAAGCTTCAGGCTTTCGGCGATGCCAATCTCGTGGTCGTGCCTGTTCAGAACGCCAAGGTCAAACGCCAGCAGGGCGACGACAATCGCGATGAAGAACAGCCACATCCAGACGGGCTTGCCCAAGAACAACAGTAGCAGGAATTCCATTCCCCTGACCTCTCTCATTGTTGCACGCCGAGAGGTCAGCCAGAAATGGCAGGAAGGCCGGGCCAGACATCGGGTGTCGTTTCCGATGCGGTCCGACATCACGATGGATATCGTCAGAGGGGCCCGGGCCGCTGATGGCAAGTGGGGATGGCTTTGGCCCTTACAACCCCCGCCGCCAGACTTAACCAGTCACTGTGGCGGCGGATTGGGGGCTTGCACCCTGCGCCGGTCGCCAGCTATGCCCGAAGCGCAGCCTGTCGGAGCGCCAAATGAGCCTGAATACCTTCGGTCACCTCTTCCGCGTCACCACCTGGGGCGAAAGCCACGGGCCGGCCATCGGCTGCACGGTGGACGGCTGCCCTCCCGGCGTGGCGCTGACGGAAGGCGATATTCAGCCTTGGCTGGACCGCCGCAAGCCCGGTCAGAACAAATACACCACCCAACGGAAAGAACCCGATGAGGTGCGCATCCTGTCGGGTGTCTACGAAGGCAAGACCACCGGCACCCCGATTCAGCTGATGATCGAAAACACCGACCAGCGGTCGAAGGATTACGGCGATATCGCCCAAAGCTTCCGGCCCGGCCATGCCGACATCACCTATCACCAGAAATACGGGATCCGCGACCCGCGCGGTGGCGGGCGGTCATCCGCACGGGAAACCGCCAGTCGGGTTGCCGCAGGCGGTGTGGCGCGCGCGGCTTTGGCCATGCTGGTGCCGGGGCTGACCATCACCGGCTACATGGTGCAGATGGGCGTCAAGGGCATCGACCGCAGCCGCTTTGACGCGGCTGAGATTGAGCGCAATCCGTTCTGGGTGCCGGACGCGCAGGCCGCCGTTGAATGGGCCGAGTATCTGGACGCGCTGCGATTGTCCCACAACTCGGTCGGTGCGGTGATCGAGGTGGTCGCGGATGGTGTCCCCCCCGGTCTTGG
>JBBQVR010000071.1:0-17586 GCA_038211355.1 Rhodobacterales bacterium
CGGCCTCGTTTGCGGCGGACAGCAGCACCGCCAGCGCAAGCCCCGGGCTGCGGGCCAGCGCGTCAAGCAACTCCCGCTGGGGCATCTCGGACGCATGGATCGGGGTGATCGGCTCAACACTCTGGTCCGACCGCGGCAGCATGGCCGAGCGCAGGCCCAGCACATCACCCGGAATCTGCACCGAAACGATCTGCCGCGCGCCGCCGGGCAAAAGCTTGTAGGAACAGGCCCAGCCCGAGGCCAGGATAAATGCCGAAGACCGCGTCTGACCTTGATGGATCATGTCCACGCCCGCCGAGTATCTGCGGCGGCGACGGTGCAGGTCAGACAGCACCAGATGGTCGCTTACTGACAGGGGCGCAAAGGCCGAAAGCTTGCGGGCAAGGGCGCTGTCCAGGATCGGTGAGGCACTGATGTCATTCATGTGGCCCCCAAACGGCACTTGCCAATAGGGAACGCGGATCAAGCGGGGACGTTCCCTACACGAAAGCGTGGGCGGCATTTCGTCGGGCCGACATGCAGGCTGTCCACCGGTGGCGGGTGCTTTTCAGCGGCCCCTTCCAGCTGGCCCTAACTTCGCTGGCTTCCATAGGGCGACCCTGGCCATGAGCTGCCCGACAATCCCGTTTGCGGTTGCAACCAAATCGGCGGCGGCGCGTTGGATGGGGTCAAGCCCAGTCCTCTCCCCGTTGCAGTCCTCTCCCCGTTTTGGGGCAAATCCGCCCACCGCCCGAACCCCCTGACGCTTGACCACAGCCCTTGCAAGGAAACCGGAATGCCACGCTCTTTCGTCGCCGCGATGCGCCGCATCAACCAGCTGATGCGGCCGGCCAGACCGGGCAAGACGATCCGCGCCATGCAGGCGGCCTTGACCGGCGGCAAAGCCCTTGCCGCCATGCCCGGCACAAAGGCAAAGGCACGAAAGCCCCGCAAGCCGGCACTGGCCAAGCCAGGCAAGACGCTTGGCATCGTTCTGAAGCAATTGAAATTTCTGCAGGCATTGCAACCATCTGCCCCCTTGGCAAAGCCCGCAGGCAAGGCACCAGTTATCCCCGAAGGTGCCAGTTTCCTCAGCGCGACCCACCGCTCCGCCACAGGTTCACGCGACTACCGGATTTATCTGCCCGCAAGCCGGGCCCAGCGGCCCGTGGGGCTGATCGTGATGCTGCACGGCTGCAACCAGACCCCGGATGACTTTGCCAATGGCACCCACATGAACGCCCTTGCCGAAAAGCACGGCCTTGCTGTTGTCTATCCCGCGCAAACCACCCGTCACAACGCAGCCGCCTGCTGGAACTGGTTCAAACCCGCCCATCAGGCGCGGGGCAAGGGCGAACCTGCGCTGCTTGCAGCCCTTGCGCGCAAGGTCATGCGGGATTTCGATCTTGGGCGCGATGCGGTCTTTGTGGCCGGGCTTTCGGCCGGGGGGGCGATGGCGTCGATCCTGGCGGATGTCTATCCTGACATTTTTTCTGCAGCGGGCATACATTCGGGCCTTTCGCGCGGGGCGGCGGGGGATGTTTTGTCCGCGCTGTCGGTCATGCGCAACGGCGGGGCCGCCCTTCCCCCGCCGCTTTCGGGTCACGCAAAGGTGCAGCCGGCGCGGCGGATCGTCTTTCACGGCGACAACGACAGCACGGTTCATCCGGCCAATGCCACGGCCATCGTGGCCACCGCTTTGGGGCCCACCGCCACTGCCGCCAAGATGACAAGACGCACCGTCCGGGGCCGCAGCTATTCCCGCAGCGATTTTGCCGGACCGGACGGCGCGGCACAGCTTGAACTCTGGATCATCGAGGGTGGCGGACACGCCTGGTCAGGCGGGCGCGCGGCGGGCAGCTATACCGACCGCAGCGGCCCGGATGCCTCGGCCCAGATGGTTCGGTTCTTTCTGGCCAGATCCTGAGGTTTCACCTGGCTGCAAACAAAAGAGGCCATGGCGCGAAGGCCGTGACCCTTGATCTGGCAACACACCAGACATACCCACCAGGCTTTGACGCCAGAGGGGCATCCAACCCGCCGATATTGTCCAAGTTTCTGGGCTGTAACGGCATTTTGGGAAAGTGGTGGCGAGGGGGGGACTCGAACCCCCGACCCCGCGATTATGAGTCGCGTGCTCTAACCAGCTGAGCTACCTAGCCACGAGGGGCGGATTAAGGGCGTGGGCGGGCAAGGTCAAGGGACAAATCACAGTTGCGGGGCGATCATCCCCGTGACCGGCACCCAGACGCAAGCGCTGAGCGGCCCTTAGCGTGCCACCCGGGGCCGGCCCGAGGCGGTGGCGGTGACCAGCGCCTCGATGAACATCTGGCGGCCCTCGATCTCGGCGGCCTTGATCGCGCGGTCCACCGTCACCCGCAGGTCCACCGCCCCTGCTGCGCGTGCGCGACCCGACGCCTCGGCAACCAGGGCCGCTTCGGCTGCGTCCAGCGCGGCTTCGGATGTGGTGAAAACCTCCAGCCCGGCGGTCAGGTGAACCACGAACCGGCCTTCGGAGGGCGAGGACACCAGCGCCTGCGCCCGCTGGCTGATCTGGCCAGCGACAGCGCCGATGGCATTGGCGACACCGGCATGTTCCGGCAGGATCATCCGGCAACCCAAGCGGTCCCCCACCGCGCCGTACCAGGTGGGGGCCGAGGCGCCCAGGCCGATCACCGGTACGCCAAGCCGCAAGCTCACCTCAACCACACCGCGATGTTGTGCCAATCCGGCCACGGCAAGGGAATGGCGGGCCAATGCCTCGGGCACCTCAGCGGCAAAGCCGGGGTCCTCGCCAAAGGCGGCCTCAAGCAGGCAGTCCACCGTTTGCTGGGTCAAGCGGTCCACGACCATCATCGCAAAGGCCTGTGGCCCGGTGGCAAAGCGTTCCCCTGCCCCGGTCCGCCGCCGTGCGATCAGCTGCAACGCCTTTTCCGCCGCAGCACCATCCCAGGCGTCCAGCCGCCCCAGAACATGCGCCGCATCCGACGGCGTCACCCCGGCAATCATCACCAGCCCCCGCGCCACCAGCCGCTCCAACGCCGCCACCTCAAGCCGTGAGGTCAGCGCCGCAGCCATCGCCATCGGCTTGGTGATCCGGTCCAGCACGGCAAGTTCGCGCGCCGTCAGGCCGCCGCGCTGGCCCCCAGATTGGCCGAACATGGGCACCACAAAGCGGCCGTCCATTTCGCCCACGGCGTCATTCGACAGCCAGCGGTCAAGGGCTGCATGCACCATCGGCCCATGGTCCACCGCCAAAAGCGATACCGGGATCAACCGGCGTGGACCCAAGCGCAGCCCGCCGGTCAGACCCTCGGTAACCAGATGCACCTCACTGTCGCCGCCAAGGCCGGTGGTGCGCATGGCCACCGCCTCCACCATGGTGCGAAAGCCACCGACCCGCGCACCTTCAGGATCAATCTCGGGCAGCCCGTCGCGCAGCAGGGCCACATCCGTGGTTGTGCCGCCGATATCGCTTACCAGCGCATCTGACGCCCCGGTCAGCCAGCGCGCACCAACGATGCTGGCGGCCGGACCTGACAGGATGGTCTCAATCGGGCGTTCGCGCACCATGGCCGCGCTGATCAGGGCGCCGTCGCCGCGCACCACCATCAGGGGCGCGTCGATGCCGACGGCCTTCAAATGCCGCTCACAGGCCGCGACCAGCCGGTCGATCATCCCGATCAGCCGGGCATTCAGGACCGCAGTCAGCGCCCGCTTCGGCCCGTTCAGGTTGGCCGAAAGTTCATGGCTGCACGTCACCGGGCGGCCGGTGACCCGACGGATCAGGTCGCGCGCGGCCAGCTCGTGCGCGGGGTTTCTGGTGGCAAAGCGGGCGGCGACGGCAAAGCCTGATACCTCATTTCCCAAGGCCTCCAGCCCCTGTTCCAAGGCGGCAAGGTCCAGCGCCACCGCTTCGGTTCCGGCATGGGTATGGCCGCCGGGCAGATGCAGGACCGGATCGCCCTTCAGCGCCTCGATCAGGCCACCACGGCCAAGGTCCCCCTCGTCAAAGCCGATGAAGATCAGCGCCACCCGCGCGCCCTGCCCTTCGACCAGCGCATTGGTGGCGAGAGTGGTCGACAGCGACACCAGCGCCACATCGCCCACCGCCACGCCCGAAGCGGCAAGCGCCGCATCCACCGCCTGCCCGATCCCCACGGCCAGATCGTGACGGCTGGTCAGCGCCTTGGCCTTGCCAAGGATCAGGCTTGCTGCCTCATCCAGGATCACTGCGTCGGTATAGGTGCCCCCGGTATCGACGCCCAGAAAATAGGCCATGCTGCATTCCGTTCTTGCCTGCTTTCCAGCCAGCTAGTGCAGCCGCCCCGCCCTGTCAGCCCCGGAAACGACATCAGCCGCCAAAGGACCGCCGCTTGCGCCGCCCGGCGGGGGGCAGGTTCAACATGGCCCGATACTTTGCCACCGTCCGGCGGGCGATGGGGGCGCCGCTGTCTGACAGCGCCTTGGCCAAGGCATCGTCGGTCAGGGGGGCTGCGGGGTCTTCGGCGGCGATAAGCTGCGCCAGCCGGTCGCGCAAGGCACCTGCCGCCGGCCCGCCGTCCTGTGCCGCCTGGGTGAACAGCGCCCGCAGCCACCAGGTTCCGCGCGGGGTGTCCACGGCCGTGCCCGCAACCACCCGGCTGACCGTGCTTTCGTGCACGCCCACAGCGCCTGCCACATCGGCCATGGTCATCGGCACGAGGGCCCTTGTACCCTGCTCAAGGGCCGCCACCTGCCGGGCCAGAATCTCTTGCCCAACGGCCAGAAGGGTCACGTTGCGCCCTTCGACCATCCGCAGGATCGCCCGCGCCTCGGCCCGCCCCGGACCACCCTCTTTTCCGGTGCCCTCGGCCAGCGAGACAGAGGGCAAGGCGGACCGGTTGATCGCCACCGTCCAGCCTGAGGGGCCTTGCGTGGCCATCAGGTCCGGCTCGCGCAGCGGGGCGGCAAAGGGTTCGAACGCGGCACCCGGCTTTGGGTCATAGCGGCGCAGGGCAGCGATGCGCGCGCGGATGTCAGCCTCGGGGAGGCCACTGTCGCGGGCGATGCGGGCCACGTCACCCCGCGCGACCAGATCCAACCGGTCCAGAACTGCGATCATCGCGGCGTCAAGTTCGCCAAGGTCGATCGCCTGCAGGCACAGACAGTCGGCCAGATTGCGGGCGAAAAGGCCGGTCGGCTCTGCCTCGGCCTGCAGGCGCTGCAACACGGCCTCTACCGCTGGCAGCGTCGCACCGGTCTGGGTGGCAATCCAGGTCAGCGGGCGACCCAGCCAGCCGGAAGGCTCCAGCGCTTCGGCGAGGGCTTCGGCAATGCGGGCCTGCGGTGCGGGCAGGCGCAGACCTGCGATCAGCCCGAAGGCATGCGCCATCAAACTGGCCCCGGCGGCGGCCTGCTCGGCCCCCTGGTCGGCTGCGCCAAGGGCTGCGGTCCAGCGCGGCAGCCAGTCCTGACCTGTGGGCCTGCCAAGCACCAGCTGCGGGTTTTCCGCTGCCTGTTCCTCAAGATAGCGGGCCAGCCCCAGCGCATCGCTGCGCAAGATCCGGATCGAGGCGGCAAGCCCCTGCGTCAGCTTCAGCCGCTGTGTCTGCTGAATTGAGATCCGGCTTCTGGATTTCATCCTGCCCTGCCCTTTGGCCCATGCTTTCCATGGACACCCCTTCCCTGCAAGCGTCGGCGTAAGGGCGATTTCTTCAAAGAAATCGCGCCGGAGCCTTCAAAGGCTCCGGTCCGGAGTTTTTGAAAACTCCGGGGCCCGGCTGGACCCGGGCGCTTCAGCCGAAGATGCCCTCGCAATACCAGCCGTCATTGACCGCGCCGCCCTGACCGTAGAACAGCCACAGCCGCTCGCCCCCCTCTGTCTCGACCCGCCAGTAGTCGCGCGTGCCGCTGCGCCAGTCGGGGTCTTGCAGCCACCATTCCGGCTGCAGCCGTTCGGGACCCGCCGCCATCCGCACCGCAAAGCTGCGCCGTCGCCAGCGAAACTGCGCGGGCGGGTCGCTGCGGCCTTGGGTGGGGTCAGACACATCAATCCGCACCTCGACCGGTTCAGGGCGCATCAGGACCAGCGGCCGCGGGCTGGACCGGGCAGGCCAGGGCCCGTGATGTGCCACGCTCCACGCCGCCATCAGCACCTGCGCGGCCTTGGCGGGCACATGGCTGTCGGCCGGGTGCAGGCGCGTCACCGCCTCATGCCCCAGCCGCGCGCCCAGGCGGCCAATCAGGTCGTCCAGCGCATGGGCAGAGCCCTGCGCCACACCCGTCCCACTAGCCGCCCCACTGGCCGCCCCACTCGCCGCCCCACCAGCCGCACCCGCCATGGCGCTTGCCGTCACATCGATCTGACCGCGGTGCTGCAGGGCTGTCATGGCCTCGGTCGCCAGCGCCTCAAGCCGCAGGCAATCAATACCGAACCCTGCGTCGATCTGGTCCAGCTTCAGGTGGATCAGCGGGCGGATGCGCTCCGGGCTGTCGGCCGCCCGCGCCAGCCCCACCTCGACCGTGGCCACCCCGCCATCGGCGCGGAAGGCCTGCACTGCCAGCCGCCGCACCCCGCGCCCCTTGGCCCGCAACTGCGCGCAAAGCGGGGTCAGCAGCCGGTCAATCCCCGCCTCGACATCGCCGCGCAGGCCGATCGGGTCGGGAAACGTCAGACGCACCGCGAAATGCATCGGCGGGCGCGCGGGGCTGAGGGGTTCCATCTCCATCCCCATGGCCTGATCCAGCCGGCGCAGGGTCTGCATGCCAAAGCGCCGGGCCAAGGCGGCGCGCGGGATCACCATGATGTCGCCCACCCGGCGCAGGCCCAGCCGCATCAGCCGATCCACGGCGTCCCCCTCCAGCCGCAGGGCAGCCAGCGGCAGATCGACCAGCGCTTCACGCGCCCGCCCGGGGGGCGAGATCACGGCCCCGTCCAGCGCTTTTGCCGCCACCGGCTGCGGCAGACCGCCACCGCGTTCCCAGCCGCGCCGCTTGGCCGCGCGCGACCTTGTGGCGCGCGCCTCCTGCTGGATCGCGTCACCGGACCGCCCCGTCGCAGCCAGCGGCCCAATCCGCGCCTGAGCATAGCGCGCCAGTCCCCAGGCAGCACCAGGCGTATCGGCAATGCCGGCCCGCACCGTCAGGCCCATGTCGGCGCAATCTTGAAACACCTGGCCCAGCACCGCACCCTCACCGCCGAAAAGATGCGCTGTCCCGCTCAGGTCGATCATCAGCCCCGCCGGGGCCTCTTCGGCCACCCAAGGCGAAAATCGCCCCGCCCAGCGCCGCATCACCCCCAGAAACCGCGCTTCGCTGACCGGATCGGCGGGGGCCGTCAAAAGGTTGGGATAGATCGCCGTGGCATCGCGCAACCCCTGCCCTGCGCGCAAGCCCACCGCCTCGGCCTCGGCCGAGACCGAGGTCAGGACCTGCGCCCCCCCCACCTCGCCCACCACGACCAGTGGGGCCGGCACCACATCGCGGCGCAGCCGCTGCACGCGCTCGGCCGCCAGCCGGGGAAACCAAAGCGACAGGATGCGCCGCGCTGCCATGCCATCGCCCCAGATGTTCTGCAATTGTTCACGTCATGCCACCCCGCCCCCGCAAAGTCGAGTCCCCCCACCGCAAACGCCGGGATGACAATCGCGTGAGAGTGTGACGCAGCCGAACAATCCAGCTTCCGCGACGGATTGCCCCGCATATACTGCGTCCGATTGTCCCACATGGAGCCAGAACAATGAAGTTGATCAAAGCTTTCGCGATCGGGGCCGTTCTGGCCGCCAGCGCCGCCTATGCCCAAGACGCAGAACCCACCGACCCGAATGCGATTGCCCGGTCTGAGCTGATGAAGATCGTCGGCATGAACACCGGCATCCTTGGCAACATGGCGGGCGGCAAAGACCCCTATGACGCTGCCAAGGCCGAAAGTGCCAAGGCAGCACTGATCGACGCGTCAGCCAAGATCGAGGCCACGTTCATGGAACAGGGTGGCGCTGACCCCGCCACGGAAGCCAAGCCCGAAATCTGGGCCAACTGGGATGATTTCCTGGTCAAGGCAAAGGCCCTAGGCACCGCGGCAGGCGCGGTCGATGTGGCCTCGGTCGAAAGCATCGGCGCGGGCATGGGCGCGATTGGCGGCACCTGCAAGGATTGCCACACCACCTACCGCAAGTGATTTCGGTTCTGCCCCGGCAGGACAAAGGCCCCGGTCACTGACCGGGGCCGTTTTATTTGGCGCGTCAGCCGCACCAGACCCGCGTGATCCGGCCATCCGTGCCAAGGTCGATGTTGAGGCGGCTGACCGAATAGTCCTCGGTCACCGCCATCCCCGGCTCAATCACCCGGGTGCCTTGCGGCAGCGCCATCGCGGCCAGCACCGCGCGCCCTTGCCCGACCAGCCCCTGCATCCCCGCCGCCCCGCAGGCGTTGCGGTCCGGCTCCTGCGTGGGCACGCAACCGCCCAGGGCAAGCATCACCAGCAGCGCCCGCCCGATCATCCGCAGGTCACACGCTCGATCCGGTCAAGATCATTCAGCCAGATGTTCAGGCGGTCAGCCCTGAAATCCATCGTCACCGCCATGCCGGGCTGGATCACCCGGAGGTCCTGGCTGAACCGCATCCCGTCCAGCACGCGACCGGGCTGGCCCACCAGATACTGCAGGTCGGACGCACCACATTCGTCCACCGGGTCAACCGGTTCGAGGTCGGTCACAACGCAACCCGCCAGCAGGATGGGTGCCAGGCAAAGGGCGAAAAGGGCATGTTTCATCATCGTTTCCTGAATTGCTTTCCGCCCCAGTTTGGCACAGTTTGGCCCAAAGCATAAGGAAGGAATACCAGATGCGCACCCGTGCCGCTGTTGCCGTCGCCGCAGGAAAACCGTTGCAGATCATGGAGGTGAACCTGGACGACCCGCGTGAGGGTGAGGTTCTGGTTGAGATCAAGGCCACTGGCATCTGCCACACCGACGAATTCACCCTGTCGGGGGCCGACCCCGAAGGCATCTTCCCCTCGATCCTTGGTCACGAAGGCGCGGGCGTCGTGGTCAAGTGCGGCCCCGGCGTCAAAAGCCTGAAGCCGGGCGATCATGTCATCCCGCTTTACACCCCGGAATGCCGCGAATGTCCCTCCTGCCTGTCGCGCAAGACCAACCTTTGCACCGCGATCCGCGCGACCCAAGGTCAGGGCCTGATGCCCGACGGGACCACCCGGTTTTCCATGCTGGATGGCACGCCGATCTATCACTACATGGGTTGCTCGACCTTCGCCCAGCACACCGTCATGCCCGAAATCGCGCTGGCCAAGGTGCGTGACGACGCGCCCTTCGACAAGATCTGCTACATCGGCTGCGGCGTCACCACCGGCATCGGCGCGGTCCTGAACACCGCCAAGGTTGAACAGGACGCGACCGCCGTGGTCTTCGGTCTGGGCGGCATCGGCCTGAACGTCATCCAGGGCCTGAAAATGGCCGGCGCGCGGATGATCATCGGCGTCGACCTTAACAACGACAAGAAGGAATGGGGCGAGAAGTTCGGGATGACCCACTTCATCAACCCCAAGGAAATCGAGGGGTCAGTCGTCCAGGCCATCGTCGACCTGACCAAAACCCCTTTCGACAAGATCGGTGGGGCGGATTACTCGTTCGACTGCACCGGCAACGTCAAGGTGATGCGCGACGCGCTGGAATGCACCCACCGCGGCTGGGGGCAGTCGATCATCATCGGCGTGGCACCTGCGGGGGCCGTGATTGAGACCCGTCCCTTCCAGCTGGTCACCGGCCGCGTGTGGAAAGGCACGGCGTTCGGCGGCGCCCGTGGCCGCACTGACGTGCCAAAGATCGTCGACTGGTACATGGAGGGCAAGATCGAGATTGACAGCATGATCACCCATATCCTGCCCCTCGACCGGATCAACGAAGGCTTTGATCTGATGCACGCGGGCAAGTCGATCCGCGCTGTCGTGGTTTACTAGGATGGCCCGCGATGGCGCAAAACTTCTGGCTGTGCTGATCGACGCTGACAACGTCCTCGCCAAACATGCCGAGGCGATCCTCAAGGAAATCAGCACCATAGGCGAACCCGCCCTGCGCCGCGTCTACGGTGACTGGTCCAGCTCGCAGCTTGCCGGCTGGAAGAACCAGGCCCGCGACCTTGGCCTGGTGATGCACCAGCAATCGGCCAACACCAAGGGCAAGAATGCCTCCGACATCGGCCTTGTGATCGACGCGATGGACATCCTGCATCAGGGCAAGTTTGACGGCTTTGTGCTGGTCAGTTCCGACAGCGACTTCACCCGCCTTGCCAGCCGCATCCGCGAAGAGGGGTTGGAGGTGGTGGGAATTGGTGAGGCGAAGACCCCGGAATCCCTGCGCAAAGTCTGCAACCGCTTTATCCTGATCGAAAACATCGTCGGTGAGGCCGAGGCAGAGCCCAAGTCGAGCCTGCCCGCCACCAAAAGCCCGGCCCCTTCGGCGCGGTCAGAAACCGCCGCCGTGCCCCGGCCGGCAAAGCGCCCCGAGTCCGAGGTCATTCCCCTGATCCGCAAGGCAATGACCTCGATCGACCCGGACGGCGAATGGTTTTCGCTGGGCCAGATCGGTCAGTACATGGTCCGCGCCGACCCTGACTTTGACTCGCGCACCTATGGCGCGGCGCGACTGTCGGATCTGGTCAAACGCCTGACCGTCCGGTTCGAGGTACGAAAGGAAGGCAATCAGCTGATGATGCGTGACATCGCCTGACACGAGGGGCCGACCGGTCAGAAGATCGTCGTCAGCCATTCGGCGAACTGGTCAACTGCCGCCCGGCGCGGCCCTTTGGGTATGACGACGCCGTAGGTGACCGACGGCAGGCCGGTGACGGGCAGCACCACCAGCCGCCCGGCCGCCAGATCCTCGCGGCAGATGATTTCTGTGGCAAGGCCTGCGCCCAGACCCTGCCGCACGGCCGACATCTCAAGATGCGGACTGCCAAGATGCACCCGGTTCAGCCGGTCCACGTCAATCCCGGAATGGCCAAGCTGTGCGATTTCCCAGTGGCTGTCGGCACCCACGACCCATGGCATATCCTGCGGGTCGGCTCCAACCGCTGCCAGCGCAGGCGCGCCAATAGCCAGAATGGGTGAGCGCAGCAGGGGCCGGATCTCCTCGCCCGGCCGCGCCTCCCAGCCGTCTGCCAGGGCGCGAACCGCCATGTCGAACCCATCCTGCGCGAAATCGGCCAAGGCTGGGCTTGGCGACATCGCCACTTCTACACCCGGATGTCTTGCCCAGAACAAGGGCAGACGGGGCATGATATGGGTTTCGGCGATGAAAGTCGTTGTGGCCACCCGCAAGACCCTTCGCGCCTCGCGCTGGCGCAAGCCGTCAATGCCATGCGCAACTGTGCCGAACCCTTCGGCCAGACTGCGCGCCAGCCCCTCGCCCGCTTCGGTCAGGCCAACGGTCCGCCCCATCCGCCGCACCAGCGCCACGCCCAACTCTGCCTCAAGCGCCCGCACGGCTTGGGTCACTGCCGCATGGGTCACGTTCAGCACGCGCCCGGCCTCGGCGAAACTGCCGTGCTGTGCGGTGGCGTCAAACGCCCGCAACAGGGAAAGGGATGGCAGGTTCCGCCAGCGTGACACGTAACCTCAGCTTTCGTTCGGTGGATTTTACTGATTCGGAATATACCGTATTGCATGGCATTGCTGAAGTCCTGCCAGCCATTGGGACGAAAGCCATGAATGCGGTGAACCTCGACCTCCTGAACACCACACCGCACCACGCGGACGGGCGGCGGCGCGACCCGCACGCCCATCATGCGGCCGAACATCGCGCCTGCCTTCGCGCTGCCCACCGCGAAAGGTGGCAGCGCAGGTTACGCTGGCTGACCCGGCTTGGGGTGCTTCTGCCAGCCAGAAAGGCGCAAAAGCCGCTTCAGGCTGGCACATGTGCGGGACCGCAAACCTGACCCATCGCCGTGCGGCTGTCTGCATACGGTCCACCGGCGTCCGGGGGTGTGCCCTTCGGGCGGTGAACCACTGGCGCTATTCGACTTCGACCGTGACCCAGGTCTCGAAACAGACCCCGTTCGCCAGCGCCATCACCCCGATCGTCGCCCGCCCGCCAAGACCCCGCTCTGGCCCGAAAACCTCGACGAACAGGTCCGACAGGCCGCTGGAGACCATGTGCACCTCGCCATACTCAGGCGTGCAGACGACAAAGTTCAAGCTGCGCACGATCCCCTTGACCCGGTCGAGCGAGCCTACCGCCTGCCGGATCCCCCCGAGCACGTTCAGCCCCGTCCGCCGCGCGGCAAGATAGCCCTGATCCGTGGTCACATCGGCGCCAAGCCGCCCCTTGTGGGTGATCTCGGCCCCGATCTGCGCCACATGACCAGACAGGAACAACAGGCTTCCCACCCGGTGATAGGGCTTCATCGTGCCATAGTCGGCACCATAGTATCCATCCCGGTCAAAGTCGGGGATATCAAGGCCCATGCGGATCGCCAGCGCTTCGGGTGAGGTCATGATGCTACTCCTGCAAGGGTTTGCCGCCTTCTTGGCCTGCGGCATCAGAGGACTGTCGCCCAGTGGTCATGCGCCCAGGTGCAGGGCCCCGCGCGCCTGGGCCAGGGTCATTTGTCGCTGCCTTTCGCGAAAGCGGGCGCGGTCGGCGGGGGAATACTCACCCGCGCAAGCGGCACAGCACGCGCCCTCTTCGTAGGCCGGATGCTGACGACCGGCCTCGGTCACCGGTCTGCGGCAAGCGCCACAGGCCGTCAGGCCACCGGGCTTCAGGCCGTGGCCGACCGACACCCGGTCATCGAACACGAAACATTCCCCCTGCCAGAGGCTTTGGTCCGCAGGCACCTCTTCCAGATATTTCAGGATGCCGCCTTTAAGGTGATACACCTCGTTCAACCCCTGCCCCAGCAGGTAATTCGTTGATTTTTCACAGCGGATGCCGCCGGTGCAGAACATCGCCACCCGCTTGCCGGCAAAGCGTTCCCGGTTCGCCTGCCACCAGTCGGGAAACTCGCCAAAGGCCCGCGTTCCGGGGTCCACCGCGCCCTGAAAGGTTCCGATCACCACCTCATAGTCATTGCGGGTGTCGATCACCACAGTGTCAGGATCAGCAATCAGCGCGTTCCAGTCGGCGGGCTGCACGTAATTGCCAACCCGCGCCAAGGGGTCCACATCGGGCTGGCCCATTGTCACGATCTCACGCTTCAACCGCACCTTCATCCGCCCGAAAGGCATGGTTTTGGCGGGGCTTTCCTTCCATTCAAGGGTGGCACAGCCCGGAAGGGCACGGATCACCTCCAGCACCACCTGAACCCCGCCGGAAGGCCCGGCGATGGTGCCGTTGATCCCCTCGGGCGCAAGCAGAAGCGACCCCTTCACGCCTTCCGCCGCACAAACCGCAACCAGCCCCGGCCGCAGGGCTGCGGGGTCGGCAAAGCGGGTGAACTGATAAAGCGCGGCGACGGTAAGCATCCCGTTTGTTAGCGCCGATGCACCCCGGGTTTCAAGCACTTCGCTTGACGCCCCTGCCGCCCGCACTTACGCAAGAAGTCCAGAACGGGAGAAGGTCGCGATGACACAGCCAGACCAAGCCCTGATCGTGATCGACGTGCAGAACGACTTCTGTCCCGGCGGCGCACTGGCGGTGGCCGGTGGCGATCAGATCGTCGCCGGGATCAATGCCCTCATGCCCGGGTTTCCGACCGTCGTCCTGACGCAGGACTGGCACCCCGCCAACCACGCGTCCTTTGCCGACAACCACGCAGGGGCCTCCCCGTTTTCCCTGATCGACATGCCCTATGGCAGGCAGGTCCTTTGGCCAAGCCATTGTGTTCAAGGCACAAATGGCGCGGCCTTCCACCCGGCCCTGACCACTGACCCTGCGCATCTGGTGATCCGCAAGGGCTTTCGGCCAGAGATCGACAGCTACTCCGCCTTCTTTGAAAACGACCGCAGCACGCCCACCGGGCTGGAAGGCTACCTGCGGTCACGCGGGGTCACTGTGATTGCGCTGGTCGGGCTTGCGACCGATTTCTGCGTTGCCTATTCGGCGCTTGACGCGGCCCGGCTTGGGTTTCAGGTCACGGTCCGCAGCGATCTTTGTCGGGCGATCGACCTTGACGGCTCGCTTGCAAAGGCCAAGGCCGATATGCTGTCCGCTGGCGTGCACCTGACATGAAGCGAGCGCTGGCCGGCCTGCTCTCCGGCTTTGCACTGGCCATCACAGGTGGCGCGGCCCATGCGAATGAGATCTGCCTGCCCGCCCCCTACGCGCCCGGACAGGGTGAACTGTCCACACTTGCGGATCGGCTGAAGCAGACCCTCGCACCCTACCCTTCACTGGCCAAGGCCTTCGCAGACGAGGCACCGCTTCTCTGCCTTGATGGCGCGCTGGTCGAGGAGCAGGCCTATTATGAACCCAAGACCAACCGGATCGTGCTGCACGCGGGCCTGGACCCCGACTTTCTGTCGGCGATCCTGATCCACGAAATTCGCCATCTGGAACAATACAACCGCGGCTCGTGCCCGACTATCGCCACCCGCCAGCCCGACTACATGCGCTCACGCCTGGCGCTAGAGGCGGATGCGGCGGCGATCGGGATCTACGTCGCCTGGAACCTGCGGGATGCTGGCACCCCCGGCCCGTGGGACATGCTGCAATCATGGCCCACGCATGACGATCTGGTTGCCCGGTTTGAGGCCGAGATGACCACCAGCGGCGATGAGGTAACCGCCACGGCGGCCACCTTTGCTCAGTGGTTCGCGAATGCTGACCGGCGAGCGATGTATGCCTTTGCGATCTGTTCAAACTATCTTGACGCGCTGGACCACGAAAAAATGCTCCCCGGCAAAGGTCCGTTGCCCGAAGACTTTGCCGCGCAGCTTTGCGTGATGCCGGACGGCAGGCCCTATCCTTGCGTCCTGCCGCCGTAAGGCGAAAAGTTGGTCTAGTGGGCTTGCCTTGCCCCCAATCCCAAGGGAAAAGCAGTCATGGCCCGCAAGCGCCGGGCATTTTCAGGGGACCGACATGGTCGATATCGCCACCCGCGTCTGGAACCACAAGTGGAAGATCGACCCGATCGTGCGGTCTCTGATCGACACGGATTTTTACAAGCTTCTGATGTGTCAGTCTATTTTTAGAAACAAGCCAGATACATCCGTCGTCTTCACCCTGATCAACCGCAGCAGCAAGGTGCGCCTGGCCGATATCATCGACGAGGGCGAGCTGCGCGAACAGCTTGACCATGTGCGCAGCCTGTCGCTGACGCGGGGCGAAAGCACCTGGCTGCGCGGCAACACCTTTTACGGCAAACGCCAGATGTTCCGCCCAGATTTCATGGAATGGTTCGAGGGCCTGCGCCTGCCCGCCTACCACCTGGAAAAGCATGACGGCCAGTTTCAGCTGACCTTCGAAGGGGCCTGGCCCGAGGTGATGCTGTGGGAAATCCCCGCCCTTGCCGTGCTGATGGAACTGCGCAGCCGCGCGGTGCTGAACGAGATGGGCAAGTTTGAATTGCAGGTCCTTTACGCCCGCGCGATGACCCGCGCCTGGGAAAAGATCGAACGCCTACGCCGGATTGACGGCCTGAAGATCGCGGATTTCGGCACGCGGCGGCGGCACTCCTTCCTCTGGCAGGACTGGGCGGTGCAGGCGATGCAAGAGGGGTTGGGGCAGAAGTTCATCGGCACCTCGAACTGCAAGATCGCCATGCTGCGCGATATCGAGGCGATCGGTACCAATGCGCATGAATTACCGATGGTCTATTCCGCGCTCGCCGACAGTGATGACGAATTGCGTCAGGCCCCCTATCAGGTGCTGGCCGACTGGCAGGAAGAACACGATGGCAACCTGCGGATCATCCTGCCCGACACCTATGGCACTGAAGGTTTCCTGCGCAACGCCCCCGACTGGCTGGCTGGCTGGACCGGTATCCGCATTGACAGCGGGGATCCTGCGACAGGGGCGGAAACTGCGATCCGCTGGTGGCAGGACCGGGGCGAAGACCCGCGCCAAAAGCTGGTGATCTTTTCCGACGGTCTGGACGTGGACAAGATCGAAGAGCTGCACGCCCAGTTCAAGGGCCGGGTAAAGGTGTCCTTTGGCTGGGGCACCATGCTGACCAACGACTTCCGCGGTCTGGTGGACGGCGACGCTCTGGCCCCGTTCAGCCTGGTCTGCAAAGCGCAAAGCGCCAATGGCCGACCAACGGTGAAACTGTCGGACAACCCGGCCAAGGCCATGGGTCCGGCGGATGAGATCGAGCGCTACAAGCGCATCTTCGGCGTCGGCGCCCAGGCCGCGCTTGAGGTTGTGGTCTGAACCGCGCCGAAGAGCCGGAATTTTCAAAAATTCCGGACCGGAGCCTTTGAAGGCTCCGGCACGATTTCTTCGAAGAAATCGATTCCGACGGCTAGGCGTTCAGCACAATGTCCGTCCAGCGCACGGCGCGCGCCAGATGGCTGCGGTGGATCGGGTCATCCGCGGCCAGACGGGGCATTGTCCAGCCGACGGATGCGCAGGTGCGCGCCAGGATGAAGGCCTCAACCAGTGCCGTGTCAGTGGTGCCATAGCCAGCCATCAGCGCATCGCGGATGTCCGGGTAGGCGGGCTCATACAGGTTCTGGCTAAGGACGGTGCCAAGATCGTAAAGCCGGAAGCCAAAGCCTGAATCGTCAAAGTCGATCAGCCCCACTGCATCGTCATCCACCAGCACGTTTTCGCGCAGGACATCGGCGTGGATCAGGCCCTGATCGCCGGTCAGCCTTTCGCGCAAGGCATCGCGGGCGCGGATCAAGGCGCTGCGCTGGTCTGGTGTGGCCAGGGGGTGGTCCCAGAACCGGCCCCAGAACGGCGCCTCGCCCACCAGCCCCGCAAGGTCCCAGCGCGGACGGGTGAACCCGTCCGGTAGCACCAACCCGTCTGTCACCCGGTGCAACTGCGCCAACAGCGCGCCCAGCGCGTGGTGCAGGTCCAGCGTCTGCCGCAGGGGCCGGGCAAAGGGCATTCCCGCCTCACCCAAAGCCTCACCCTCCAGCCAGAGGATAGCCGAGGCGTGGCGGCCATTCGACAACGTGACCAGTATCTCGCCCCCGCGCGACGGCAGCGCGCCGGGCACCGGCACCCCCGCCCGCGCCAAGGCATCGCACCACCACAGTTCGGACGCGATGGCAGCGGCTGACTGATAGCCCACCCGGTGCAAGCGCAATGCGGCGCGACCGTTGGGCAAGGCCATCTCATAAACCACATTCTCACGGTCACGCAGCAAGCGGGTCAGGGTGCCGCCCCAGTGCGAGGCCGCCTCAGCGGCAAGGGCGGCGGTCATTCTTCATCCCCGATCTTGCCACGCAGGGACTTCACCTCGCCCCGCTGGGTCTTGGCGGCAATCCGGCGGCGCTGGCTGCCAAGGGTGGGCTTGGTGGCGATCCGGCGCTTTGGCGGCACAAGGGCCGCGCGGATCATCTCGACCAGCCGCTCGCGGGCAATCTCGCGGTTCTGGGCCTGGCTGCGGGTCTCCTCGACCTGCAGGACAATCGCGCCTTCCGTGGTCCAGCGCCGTCCTGCCAGTTTTTTTAGCCGCGCTTTGACCGAGGGCGACAGGTGCGGCGACCGCTCTGCCT
>JBBQVR010000072.1:0-17385 GCA_038211355.1 Rhodobacterales bacterium
GGCCCAGCAGGTCAATCCAGTGCTGGGTGCTGCGGCTGCGGCTGGCATAGAACACGTCGATGCGGATGTGTTCGTTCTGTTGCAGCGTGTAGGCGGCGGCCCCCATGAAGGCGGCCCCGAATAGATACCACTGCAATTCCAGCCACGAGTTTGACGACAGGTTGAACAGCTTGCGGCTGATGGCGTTGCCGGCGCTGACAAGTACCGCCAGCAGGATCAGCCAGATCACGGCCTTTCCAATAAAGGCGTTCACACGGTCTATGCCCCGCGTGATGGCAAGCAAGGCTTGCATCCTGGTCTTCCCCCTCCCTGGGTGGTCCTCCGTTTGCCGGGTGACCGTTTACTGTGGTAAACTTATTTGGCCAATTACAGCATGCCATGCTATCCGGTCAACCCTGACGTGGCGGTCCCAAAGGATGCCCCGAAGGACTGTGGCAAGCAAGCGCAGGTTGCGTTTCGCGCGGTTTCAGCCGCCATGGGAGCCAAGCGGGGGGCCAACCGGGGGGCCGATCAGGTCCCAGCGGTTACCAAAAGGGTCGCGCCAGACGGCGACGGTTCCGTAAGGCTCGTTCCGGGGCGCTTCTTCAAAAACGACTCCTGCCGCGGTAAAGGCGGCATGGTCGCGGGCGAAGTCATCGCTGTGCAGAAACAAGAAAACCCGGCCTCCGGTCTGGTTGCCGATGGCGGCAGTCTGGCGGTCACCCTCGGCGCGGGCCAGCAACAGGCGCGGGCCGCCACCTGGTGCCGCGACCGTGACCCAGCGCTTGCGGCCTTGAGGGATGTCCTCGATCAGGTCAAACCCCAGCCGGCCCACATAGAAGGCAATGGCCGCGTCATAGTCGGGAACGACAAGGGCGAGGGCGGTGATACGCAAGGCCATGGTCATGTCACCGGATCAGGCAACCGATTGCCGGACCGCATCAGCCATTGGGCCATGGATCAAGCGGGCGGCGATGGGGATGGCCCTCACCCCGGGTGTCGGGCAGGCTGATGCGGGCCACCTGCTCGGCGATCGGATCGACGGACAAAGGGTGGAGGTCGGCGCAATGGTCGGCCGGAGCACCCAAAGGGCGCCATTGCCCACCCTTGTAGATCTCAAGCGAGGAAAAGCCGGCCTTGTAGCCCATCTTGCGGCTGCCGGGCACCCAGTAGCCAAGATAGACGTAAGGCAGCCCCGCCTCACGCGCGATGGCGATGTGGTCAAGAATGATGTGGGTCCCAAGGGAAAGGTCGGCAAGATCGGGATCGTAAAAGCTGTAGACCATGGACAGCCCATCATCAAAGACGTCGGTCAGGCAGACCGCGGCCAGCGGGCGGCCGCTTTCCCCCGGATCGGCGGGGCGGGTATATTCGATGACGCGGGACTTGATCGGCGTTTCCTCGATCATGGCGGCGAATTCGAAGATGTCCATGTCGGCCATGCCGCCATCAGCGTGGCGGTTGTCGAGGTAGCGGCGAAAGAGCGAAAACTGATCCTCTGTCGCCCAGGGGCTGGTGGCATTGCGGCGCAGCGCACTGGCGCGTTTGAGGATCCGGCGCTGAGAGCGGGAGGGAATGAAATCGGCCACGCGGATGCGGGCGGACAGGCAGGCCGAACACTCGGCGCAGGAGGGGCGATACAGCACGTTCTGGCTGCGACGGAACCCCTGCTTGGACAAGGTGTCGTTCAGTTTTTGCGCATGTTCGCCTTGGAGCGCGGTAAATAGCTTCCGCTCCATCCGACCCGGCAGATAGGGGCAGGGCTGGGGTGCCGTCACGTAGAACTGCGGGGCAAGCGGAAGGGTATGGCGCATCGGTTCCGGCACATCGGTTGAATGGGACAAGCCTAGCAAGACTGTCACGATCCGCCAAGCACCGTCTGCAAACACCCTTTCCGCAGGTTCTGCCCACCCCGCCAAGGACGGGGTGGGCGGCGGGATCAATACTCGCCAGGGCGCGATTCGGCAGTACGGGCGTCGGTGGCGGGTTTGGCGGCCGCTTCGGTCGCCGCGTCTGCGGTTTCAGCCGCATCCTGCTGGGCAGTGGTCCGGGCGCGGTCATCCATGAAGGCGTCAAACTCGGACTTGTCCTTGGAGGTGCGCAGGCGCTGCAGGAAAGCCTCAAAGGCGGCTTGTTCATCTTCAAGGCGGCGCAGGGCCTCGGCCTTGTAGCTGTCAAAGGCGTGGTTGCCGGTTGCTTGGGCCGCGCGATGGGCATGCTGGCCAAACCGCATTTCAGACATGTGGCTGCGGTTGCCGCAGGAACGTGAGAACATCCGTTTTCCCCAGATCATATAGGCCAGAAGGGCCAGGCCAACGGGCCAGATGAAGATGAAGCCAAGGACCATGGCGATGATCCAGCCTTTGCGGCCGAACTGGTCCAGCCAGTCTTCGACCGACCGAAAGGCGGCGCGGATCCCGCCGGACCGGGCGGTATGGGTAGTGCTTTGCATGGGCGGGTCTCCTGGTCGGTTGATGTGAACATCTTTCACATGAGGGAAGATGTTCAGCCCTGGCCCCTGCTTCAAGGGGTGATGTAAAACTATTTTACATACGCGCGTTCACGTCACTCGCCGTCACCGAATTGAGCGGCGTTCCGCCGCAAGCCTTTCACCTTCCCTTCCGCGCCAAGGGGCGCAAAAGGGAAGGACTGGCCCCGAGATTCCATCGCCGCTGGGCTTTTATGGCGCCGGGGCGAGAAGACCGTGTGCTGCGGCACGCAGCGCCATCTGAAATCCGCCGGGCAGGCACCCGGTTGACCATTGGTCCACCGCCAGCGCAAGCTTTGCGGCATGAGCCTTGCCCACCGCATCACCCGCCAGCCGATTGTGTTCGATCCTGCCATCGCTGCGGATCTGGCCACATCCTTGCCCGATCTTGGGCGGCCGATTTCGGATCTCCTGACCGCGACTGCCAGCTGCAGCCCCTATCTGCGCGGCTTGATCCTGCGTGAGGTTGACTGGCTGGACGAAGCCACCGCCAACCCCGAAGCCGCGCTGGAGGCGGTGCTTGCGGCCCCCGACAGTGCTGCGCCAGACGCTTTGCCCGCCGCCCTGCGTCTGGCCAAGCGCCGGGTCGCGCTTTTGGCAGCGCTCTGTGATCTGGGCGGTGTCTGGCCGCTTGAGGCGGTGACCGGCGCCCTGACCCAGCTTGCCGACCGCGCCGTCCACCTGGCCCTCACGGTCGAGGTGGGTGAGGCGATCCGCCGGGGCAAGCTGCCGGGGGCCACGCCAGATGATGCCGCCACCGCAGGCGGCATGGTCGCGCTGGCGATGGGCAAGATGGGGGCGGGTGAGCTGAACTACTCATCCGACATCGATCTGATCTGTCTTTTTGACGAGACCCGGTATCCAGGCGATGAGCATGAGGCGCGGGCCGTCTTCATCAAGGTCGCGCGGCGGATGACGGCGATCCTGTCGGATGTGACCGATGGCTATGTTTTCCGCACCGATTTGCGCCTGCGCCCCGATGCAAGCGTCACTCCGGTCTGCCTGTCTATGGCGGCCGCCGAAGCCTATTATGAGGCCGAGGGGCGCACCTGGGAACGCGCGGCCTACATCAAGGCACGGCCCTGTGGCGGTGATCTTGCGGCGGGCGGGCGGTTCTTGAAGACGCTCACCCCGTTTGTCTGGCGCAAGCATCTGGATTTTGTGGCCATTCAGGACGCCCATGACATGCGCCTTCGCATCCGCGACCACCGGGGCCTGCATGGGCCGATTACGGTCGAAGGGCACAACATGAAACTTGGCGCCGGCGGCATCCGCGAGATCGAGTTCTTCACCCAGACCCGCCAGCTGATTGCCGGGGGCCGCGATCCGGCCTTGCGGGACCGAACCACCGTCGGGGGCCTTGCCGCCCTTGCGGGCAAAGGCTGGATTCCTCCCGAAGTCGCCGAAGAGTTGACCGACCTTTACCGCGCCCACCGCGAGGTAGAGCATCGCCTGCAGATGGTGAATGACGTCCAGACCCACCAGATGCCCGCCTCTGCCGAAGGTGTTGCCCGCATCGCCGCGTTTTGCGGCCAGGATGACGCGCGCTTTCGCCACGATCTTCTGGACCGGCTGCAGCGCACCGACCGGCTGACGGACGGCTTCTTTGCCCCCGGCGCAACCGAAGCGGGACCTGAGCTTTCCGAGCAGGCGAAGGCCATCACCAAGGCCTGGGAAGGCTATCCTGCCCTGCGATCAGACCGGGCGCGGGCGATCTTTCGCCGACTGCGGCCGCAGTTGCTGCGCGAACTGGCCCGCGCGGCCCATCCTGATGACGCCCTGGTGGCGCTGGACGGGTTTCTGGCGGGCTTGCCGTCGGGGGTGCAGATCTTTGCCCTCTTCGAGGCAAACCCGCCGCTGGTGGAACTGATCATCGACATCGCCGGGTCTGCGCCGGGGCTGGCACGCTATCTGTCGCGCAATGCGGCAGTGCTGGATGGGGTGATCGGCGGCAGCTTCTGGGGTCTGTGGCCCGGGGTTGCCGGCCTGCGCGCTGAACTTGCGGCACGGCTGGCGCTGGCCCCGGATTACGAAGCGCGGCTGGACATGGCGCGACGCTGGATGAAGGAATGGCATTTCCAGGTCGGGGTGCACCACTTGCGCGGGCTGATCGACGGGTTTGAGGCCGCAAAACACTATGCCGATCTGGCCGAGGCTGTGGTGGCGGGCATCTGGGACGTGGTCACCGCTGATTTCGCGCGCAAGCATGGGGCTCTGCCGGGGCGGGGGGCTGTGGTGGTGGGCATGGGCTCGCTTGGGGCGGCGCGGCTGAACGCGGGGTCGGACCTTGACCTGATCGTCATCTATGACGCGGGCGAGGTTGAGGTGTCGGACGGCCCGCGCCCCCTTGGCACGCGGGCCTACTATGCCCGTCTGACACAAGGACTGGTCACCGCGCTAAGCGCACAAATGCCGGAGGGGCGGCTATACGAGGTGGACATGCGGCTGCGCCCCTCGGGTCGGCAGGGGCCGGTGGCGACGGCGCTGTCTAGCTTTACCACCTATCAGGAGACCGAGGCCTGGACCTGGGAACACCTTGCGCTGACCCGGGCGCGAGTGCTGGCCGGCAACGGCGCGCTGGGGGCCGAGGTTGAGGATTTCCGTCGCAAGCTGATTGCCGCCAAGGGGCAAAACCTTGCGGTGCGCGCCGATGTGGCAGCGATGCGCTTGCGGGTGCAGTCGGCAAAGCCCCCGGCCGGGCCTTGGGATGCAAGGAACGGCGCGGGGCGGATCATGGACATCGAACTTGGCGCCGAGACGCTTGCGCTTTTGTCCGGCAGCCCGGCACGCGGGGTCGAACGTCAGATAGCGGCGGGGGCGGGCCGCCATATGCCGGAAACAGATGCGCAAGATCTGTTGCGGGCTTACAAGCTGCTGTGGCATCTGCATGCAGCCGGGCGTCTGTTGACCGACGGCCTGCTTGAGATGGACGAAATCGGCGAAGGCGGCCGGGCTTTTGTGTTGCGAGAAACCGGGGCTGCGGACACATCAGCCCTGTTGGCCGCGGTCGTAGCGGCGGCTGCCACAGCTGAGGCCGCCATCGATCGTCTGGTCGGCACGGCGAAAAGCGAGGTCAGGGATGGGGAGACGGGCTATGAACGTGACTGAAGCCGATCCGAAGGGTCTGGTGCGCGAAAGCTACCGGATCGACGGGATTACACTGGGCGAATGCCGGTCGATCTTCATCGACTGGGCGCTGTCGGTCCCAGCAGGTATCTCGGTGCCTGACGCGGTGCGCACGCTGGTGGCCGAATACGGGCAAGACGTGGTCGACCACCCGATGACGGCCGTGCTGACCGAGGCGCTGACCACCCCGGACGAGCCTCGTCGCCGGGGCGGTCGGGCCGGACGGCAGGGGCTTAACGGCTGAGTGCCGCCGCCTCCTGGGCAAGGCGGGTGATCTCGGCCCAGTCGCCCCGCGCCATCGCGTCCTTGGGCGCGACCCAGCTGCCGCCGACGCAAAGGATGGTCTTGAGGCAAAGGTAGTCGGGGGCCAGCTTCAGGCTGATCCCGCCTGTGGGGCAAAAACTGACCTGCGGGATCGGTGAGCCGATGGATTTCAGAAAGGCTGCCCCCCCTGCCTGTTCGGCAGGAAAAAACTTCTGCACGGTATAGCCTTTTTCCAGCAGCGCCATGATCTCGGACGCAGTGGCGGCACCGGGAAGCAGGGGCAGACCCTCATCCTCACAAGCCGCGATCAGCCGGTCGGTGGCACCGGGCGAGACGCCAAATTTTGCGCCCGCCGCCTTGGCCGCTTTCACATCAGCGGGGGTCAAGAGCGTGCCCGCGCCAACAATACCACCCGGCACCTCGGCCATCGCACGGATGGCATCCAGTGCGGCGGGGGTGCGCAAGGTCACCTCCAGCGCGGGCAGACCACCCGCCACCAGCGCCTGCGCAAGAGGGCGCGCCTGGGAAAGGTCGTCGATCACAAGGACCGGAACCACCGGGGCGAGCCGGCAGATCTCGGCGGCTTTGGCAGATTGCTGGGCGGGGGTCATGGATCAGGCTCCTTCGAGGCCCCGGCGTCGGGGATGCGGATGGGTTGGAGCCTCCGGCGGGGATATTTTAACAAAGATGAAAGGGCAAGGAAGGTGGGCACCCCCATCTCGGGCCGGCGAGCCGGGGGAGATGGGGGGCCTTTCACCTTTGACGGTCATCGGCGTCCCCGCCTGTACCGCCCATCCAGTCTGCCCTCTTACCCTTTCATCTTTGTTAAAATATCCCCGCCGGAGGCGCAGGTCAGGCAAAGGGCGTGCCGGTCAAAGGACCAGCGCCGCCCCGGTATCGGCAGAGCCGACGTTGCGGCGGAAAGCTGCGAAAAGTTCGCGCCCGATCCCGTGTTCGTTGGCGGAAAGGTCGGCGGTCACCGGCGTGCGGGCCTCAAAATCGGGAACGAGAGCGGTCAGCGTGCCTGCGTCCGCATCCAGGCGCACGATGTCGCCATCGCGCAAGCGGGCGAGGGGGCCGCCACAGGCCGCCTCGGGCGCCACATGGATCGCGGCCGGAACCTTGCCGGACGCGCCGGACATGCGGCCATCGGTGACAAGGGCCACACGAAGGCCCCGGTCTTGCAGGATGCTCAGCGTCGGGGTCAGCGAGTGCAACTCAGGCATTCCATTGGCCTGAGGCCCCTGGAAGCGCACAACGACGATGGTATCGGACGTGAACTCACCCGCCTTGAAGGCGGCCTTCACCGCGTCCTGCGAATGGAAGATCCGCGCAGGGGCCTCGATGACATGCCGGTCAGCGGCCACGGCAGAGATCTTGATGACCCCGCGCCCCAGGTTGCCGGTCAGCTGCTTCAGGCCGCCTTGCGGGGCGAAGGGGTTGGACGCCGGGCGGACGATCTTTTCGTTGAGCGAGGCTTTCGGTCCATCGCGCCAGGTCAGGCGGCCTGCGTCCAGCATGGGTTCCTGCCGGTAAGACGCCAGCCCGTCGCCGGCGATGGTCTTGGCGTCGGGGTGCAGAAGGCCCGCATCCAGAAGTTGGCTGATCAGGAACTGCAGCCCCCCGGCGGCGTGGAAGTGGTTCACGTCCGCAAGGCCATTGGGGTAGACCTTGGCCATCAGGGGCACGGCCTCGGACAGGTCGGCAAAGTCCTGCAGGTCAAGGAGCACCCCGGACGCGCGGGCCATGGCGGGCAGGTGGAGGACAAGGTTTGTTGACCCCCCCGTCGCCATCAGGCCGACAATGCCGTTGACATAGGCGCGCTCGTCCAGGATCTCGCCTGCGGGGCGGAAGTCGTTGCCAAGGGCGGTGATCGCGGCGGCGCGATCGACCGCGGCCACGGTCAGCGCCTCTCGCAGCGGTGTGCCGGGGTTCACGAAGCTGGTGCCGGGCAGGTGGAGGCCCATGAACTCCATCAGCATCTGGTTGGTGTTGGCCGTGCCGTAGAAGGTGCAGGTGCCGGGGCCGTGGTAGCTGGCCATTTCGGCGGCCATGAGTTCCTCACGCGTGGCCTTGCCTTCGGCAAAGGCATTGCGGACGCGGGATTTCTCATCATTCGGGATGCCAGAGGGCATGGGGCCTGCGGGCACAAAGACCGCCGGGATATGGCCGAATGTGGCGGCCGCCATGATCAGGCCAGGCACGATCTTGTCGCAGACGCCAAGGTAAAGTGCCGCGTCAAAGCAGTTGTGCGACAGAGCCACGCCGGCGGCCAGCGCGATCACGTCGCGTGAGAACAGCGACAGTTCCATCCCCGGCTGGCCTTGGGTGACGCCGTCGCACATGGCCGGAACGCCGCCTGCGACCTGGATCGTAACGCCTGCCGATGCGGCAGCGGCGCGCAGGATGTCGGGGTAACGCTCAAACGGCTGGTGGGCCGACAGCATGTCATTGTAGGCGGTGACGATGCCGATGTTGGGCACCTTGGTGGCTGCCAGCGCATCTTTTGCCCCGCCCATCGCGGCATAGGCATGGGCCTGATTGCCACAAGACAGATGCGCGCGGACCGGCCCGGCCGAAACCGCTTTGCCCATCCGGTCAAGATAGGTGCCCCGCGCGATTTCCGAGCGGGCGCGGATGCGGTCGGTGACGCGGGCGATGGTGGGGTGCAGCGACATGGTCCCTCCGGATGTTGCAGGGATGGTGTAGCAGAATGTGTTAGCGCTAACAAGAGTTCCGCGCCGGTGGCTCAGCTTCTGACTTCCGCACGGGCTGCGAACCCGGTAAGGGTGCATCATGGATGATGATAACGCGACCCCCCGCCTTCTGCCAACTGTCCGTCTCAAGCCCAAGGCCGAGGCACGGGCGATCCGCCATGGCTTTCCCTGGATCTATGCTGATGAGCTGGTGACCGACCGGCGCACGCAATCGCTGTCCCCCGGCGCGCTGGCCGTGCTGGAAGATGGCGAGCGTCGGGTGCTGGGGCTGGTCACGGTGAACACCCGGTCCAAGATCATTGCGCGGATGCTGGACCGCGACGCCGAAGCTGTGGTGGATCAAGCCTGGTTTCAGGCGCGGCTGATGCGGGCCCAGGCGCACCGCGCGCGGCTTTACCCCCAACCGTTTTACCGGCTGGTTCATGCCGAGGCGGATGGGCTTCCCGGCGTGGTCATCGACCGGTTCGGCGATGTCGCAGTGGTTCAGCCAAACGCCGCATGGGCTGAGGCGCATCTGGATGCGCTGGTGGCCGCATTGGTGGCGGTGACAGGGGTCACGACGGTGATCAAGAATGGCCAGGGCCGGTCGCGCACGCTGGAAGGCCTGGCCGAAGAGATTGTCGTGGTGCATGGACCAGCACCTTCGGGCCCGGTTGCGGTGCCGATGAACGGGGCGGTCTACATGGCTGACCTTGTGGGCGGGCAAAAGACCGGCATTTTCTTTGACCAGCGCGAAAACCAAGCCTTTGCCGCCCGCCTCGCGCGGGGCGCGCGGGTGCTGGATGTCTTTGCCCATGTCGGTGGCTTCGGACTTGCCGCCCTTGCCGGGGGTGCTGTGTCTGCGCTGGCCGTCGATGCCTCGGCCCCGGCGCTGGCACTGGCATTGGCAGGGGCAGGGGCCTCGGGCCACGCTGACTGCTTTGCAACGCGGCAAGGTGATGCCTTTGACGTGCTGGAGGCGCTGGGGACGGAAGGCGCGCAGTTTGATCTGGTGATCTGCGACCCGCCGGCCTTTGCCCCCGCCAAACCCGCGCTGGAGGCGGGATTGCGGGCTTATGAACGGGTGGCGCGGCTTGCAGCACCCCTGGTGGCACCCGGCGGATACCTGGTCTTGTGTTCCTGCAGCCATGCGGCTGACCTTGCGGCCTTCCGCAACGCGAGCGCCCGCGGAATCGGACGCGGCGGGCGGCGGGGGCAGTTGATCCACACCGGCTTTGCCGCCCCTGATCACCCGGTCCTGCCACAACTGGCCGAGACCTCCTACCTCAAGGCGCTGGCGTTCCGGCTGGACGGATGAAGGCGGTTCTGGACGCTTGCGTCCTTTATCCCACGGTCTTGCGGGAAATCCTGCAAGGTGCCGGGGAGGCTGGCCTATATGAGCCGGTCTTTTCGGACCGCATCTTGCGCGAATGGGTGCTGGCGACGGCCAAACTTGGCGCCGATGCCCCGGCGACAGCCGCAGGCGAGGCGGCCCTGTTGCGCGCAGCTTTCCCCAAGGCCCTGACCCGCGAGCGCCCGGAAATCGAGGCGCGGCTGCTGCTTCCCGACCCGAACGACGTGCATGTGCTGGCCACCGCCATCGCCAGCGGTGCCGATGCCATCGTCACCTTCAACGCGCAGGACTTTCCCGGCCATGTCCTTGCTGGCGAAGGCATAACACGCCGGGACCCGGACGGCTTTCTTTGGGAACTGCAGTCCAGTTACCCCGACACCATGGCGCGGGTGGTCGAGGCCGTGCGTGCGAAGGCCGAGGCGATTTCGGGCCACCCTGTCGCCTTGAAGGGCCTGTTAAAGCGGGTTCGCTTGTTCAGGCTGGCAAAGGCGCTTGGGGCATAGGGCCCAGAACCCCGCCTCAGGAAATCTGGAGGGGTTGCATCCAGCGCGCCTCGTTTGCTTCGATCGCGGCGATACGCTCTGCCGTTTTCGGGTGACTCAGCATCCAGGCGGGAACCCCCTCGGCATGGGTGGCGGTCAGCGCCTCCAGCTTGCGAAACAGCGATTTCTGCGGCCCGGTGCCGATGCCCGCCTTGATGAGAAGGGCCGAGGCATAGGCGTCGGCCTCGAACTCATCGCGCCGCGACAGGCGGGCCATCAGTGCGGTGGCGAGAAAATTCGCGATCCAGATACCGATGAAGGGCAGGAAACGGTTCAAGACCGCTGACAGCATGATGAAAACCGCGTTTTGCCCGGTAAAGTCGATCATCCGGCGGCGCATGTGGCCCAGCGCGACATGGCCCAACTCATGCGCGATGACCGAGGCCAGCTCCTCAGCTGACACCTCACCGCGGGCTTTGCGGTTCAGAAAGCCGCGCGTCAGGAAAATCCGGCCATCCGGGGCGGCAAGGCCGTTCACTGGGTCCACCTCAAACACATGGACCTTGATCTGGGGCAGGTCCATCGCTGCGGCCATCTTGTCAGCCAGCCTTGTGATCGCCGGATCGGTCAGGGGTTTGGACTGAGCGTCCAGCATCCGCTTGGTGCGCCACATCGAAAAGTGCAGCATCAGGACGGCATAGCCGACGGCAAGAAGAAGGGGCATGAACTTGATCATGCCGGGAATATAGTCAGCCCTTGGCCTGAGGCAAAGCCCGTGCGGCATCAGTGCGCTGCGCGGCCCAAAGCCAGTAGCCCAGGATCACCACCGCAGACGCCCCCGCCACAATACCAAGGACAGACCCCAGCATGTCACTTGCCGCCGCGACATTGCCGGCAAAGGCATAACCGGTGCCGACGTAAAGCCCGGCCCAGACCGCTTCTCCCGCCACCCCGGCCAGGGTGAAACGGTGCCAGCCATAGCCCGTACTGCCCGCTGTCAGATTGACCCAAGGGCCAAGCGGGCTGACCAGCCAGCGCGACAGGAACACCGCCATCACCCCGCGCCGCTGCATCAGCGCATTGGCCTTTGCCAGCAGCTTGTCGCGCGCCGCATCCTTGCGCAGCCGGGCCAGAAAGGCCGCGCCAAAGCTGCGGCCCGCCCAATAGCCCAGCTGATCGCCGGCAATCCCACCGGCGGCCGCAGCAAGAAATGCCTGCCACAAATGCAAGTCACCCGCCGCAGCAAAGCCGCCAGCCGTCAGCATCAGGATCGAGGCCGGAAAGGGCAGGGCAAGGCACGACAGGAACGTGGTCGCGGCCAAAAGCCAAAGTCCGTATTGCGGGACAAGGGCCAAGAGCCAGTCGGTCATTCCGCGGCTGCCTCTTGCTTTGCCCGCAAGGTGGCGATGGCGGCCTCTACCTCGGCTATGACCTCGTCAACGGGCACACCCCGGTCCTTGGCAATTTCGGAAAGGGGTTGGGGATGGCCCTTCACTTCCGGCAGGGGCAGGCCGGCGGCAAGGTCAAGCTCCATCGGCTCCAGCCCCCAGGACCGTGCGACATAACCCACCGTCATCCACGGACGAACCGGTTCTTCCTGATGATTGGCCCAGTAGACAGTCTGCACCACGAAGCGGCCCGAAAAGAACAGCGTTGCGGCGCAGGCCAGAAGAAAGGCCGTCGTCAGCAAGGGCCGTCTGCGCCAAAGGCTGATCATCGCAGGTCCTTCAATCCCTTGGACAATCCGTCCAGTGTCATTGGCACCATCCGCCCCTGGATGATTTCGGTGACCAGTCTTGTGGACTGTGTATAGCCCCAATCGCCTTGTGGTACCGGGTTGATCCACAGATGATACGGCCACTGCGCAAATATCCGTCGCAGCCAGACGGCGCCAGATTCAGGGTTCCAGTGTTCATTGGCACCGCCGGGCTGGGTAATCTCATAGGGCGACATCGCCGCATCGCCCACAACGATCACCCGCCAGTCCGCGCCATAGGTGCGGATCACCTCCCAGGTCGGGGTCTGGGCGTCCCAGCGGCGGCGGTTGTCGCGCCACAGGCCCTCATACGGGCAGTTGTGGAAATAGAAGACCTCAAGATGCCGGAACTCGGCCTTGGCGGCGGTGAACAGGTCTTCCATCACCTGCACATGGGGGTCCATCGACCCGCCGACGTCGAGAAGGAGAAGGACCTTGACCGAATTCCTGCGTTCAGGCCGTGTCTGAACATCAAGCCAGCCCTGCGCGGCGGTGGCGCGGATCGTGGCGTCAAGGTCAAGCTCTTCGGCAGCCCCGTCGCGCGCCCAGCGGCGCAACCGGCGCAGGGCGAGTTTCAGGGTACGGGTGCCAAGTTCCGCATTGCCATCAAGATTGCGAAACTCGCGTCGGTCCCAGACCTTGACGGCGTGTTGGTGGCGGCTGCTGTCTTGCCCGATCCGCACGCCTTCGGGGTTGTAGCCATAAGCGCCAAAGGGGCTGGTGCCGGCGGTGCCAATCCATTTTGACCCACCCTGATGGCGGCCCTTCTGTTCGGCCAACCGTTGGCGCAGGGTTTCCATCAGCGCATCGAACCCGCCAAGTGACTGAATCGCCGCGCGTTCTTCGGCCGAGAGGTGCCGTTCTGCCAGCTTTTCCAGCCAATCCTGCGGCAGGTTCAAGGCGTTCAGCACCTGATCAGGGGTGATCCCCGCCAACCCCGCAAAGCTGCGGGCAAAGGCGCGATCAAAGCGGTCGATGTGGCGTTCGTCCTTGATCAGGATTGTCCGGGCAAGGTGATAGAACCCCTCAGGGTCATACATCACCAGACCTGCGGCCATTCCTTCCAGAAAGGCGAGGAATTCTCCCAAGGAGACCGGCACCCCCTCTTCCCGCAATGTCTGGAAGAAGGGCAGGAACATGGGTCAGCCCAGCAAGAGCCGGTCAAGCAGCAGCGTCAGGAACAGACCTGCCAGCCCGAAGGCAATGCCGAACCCGGCGGCATATTGCGCGATGTCGGCTGCCTTGCCGCCGCGCCGCCGCGCGGTCCAGCCGCCGCTAATTGCCCCCAGAACCAGACCGCCGATCACGAACATTCCGCCCCCATGTGCCGGGGTATCGCCCCCGACTTCAGCCGTTTGCAGCGCGGTCGGCGACGGTGGCTATATCGCGCATCCGGTCTCTGACCACGCTGTCAGGCCCGAAGCCATAGCGCGCCCAGACCTGACTGTCGAGGCGCAGTGCCGCCGCAGCCGCAGGGTCACCTGAGCGTTCCAGCGCCTCGGCCTTGATCAGCATGAGCGTGGCCAGCAGCGCCGCATTTTCATGCGACCTGACCACCGGAATAGCCCGGTCGGCCAGCCGCAGGGCGGCGGTGTTCTGCCCACCCGCCAGCGCCATCGCGGCGCGCTGCATGTCGATATGGGCCATCTGAATCTTGCCGCCCGGCAGACCCGCATAGATGGCGGCGGCACTGTCGAATTCGGTCAGCGCGCGGTCGGCATCAGCTCCGGCCCAAAGCCGGGCCACGGCGAAATGGCTGAAGGCAAGGCGGTTGTCGCGCCAGCCTTGCGCGCGGGCGATGCCAAGCGCGCGCTCCGCCGCCTCGCGGCGCGTGTCGACCCCGCCACTGCGGCCAAGGGCGGTCTCGATCGACTGGACCCAGGCACCGGGGGCCCGGTCGCCCGCATCGGTGACGACGGGCAGGGCGCTGCTGCCCAACAAGGCGGGCAGGCGGGCGGCAACCTCGGCCCGGGTCATGCCGCTGGCCAGTTGCGGCGCATAGGTCGCGCGCAGGATCGTCATGTCAAAGCTGGTCAGCACCGAATGAAAGTTGTCATCGTTGAAGACGCTGTTTGGCAAACGATAAAGGTCGTTCAGCGGCCCCAGCGCCTGGGCGAGTTCTTCGTGCAGACAATCGCGAATCTCTTGCGGGCTGGTGTCGGCGGGAATGAAGATTGCCGCCCGCGTGCGCCGGGTGACCTGCGCCCAGTCCACCGCATCCGTCCCGCGCAGCCGCCGGTACTCGGCCAGTGACGACACCCCCGGCACCACAAAGCAGGCCGCCATCGGAGCCAGTCGCCGCACATCGGCACGGTTGGCAAACTCTACGGTGATGGTCGCCTGGCCCGTGGTGCTGGAAGAAATGTCGATGCCCGCTTCAGCCGAAAGCCGCTTGATCAGCGCGCCAAGATCGCGCGGGGCCGAGGGGGGCACTGCCCCCGTCATTGCCACGGTCACGGGGCCTTCAAACCGGCTGAACACGTCAAGCCCGCGGCCGCTTTCCATGGCAAAGGTCAGGTCCATGAAATCGCGCGCAAGCGATGTGCCGCCATCCGCGCCCAGCACCATCCTGCCAGAGCCTGTGCCAAAGCCTACCCCAACCTCAACCGAGGGTTGGCTTTTTGACACCTGCGCGGACGGCGCACAGGCGGACAGCGCACAGAATGCAGCAAGAAGAAGCGGCAGGCGCATGGCAGGACCTGATATTCAGCGTCCCCGGCAGATGGGACCCTGTCACTGTCAGCCCCGGGGCGACCCAGAGTCAATTCCGTAAAAACAAAGGCTTTTCCGCACACTACCCCTCGCGGTTGATGTGCCGGTGGGGACCAGATTTATCCACACCGTTCCCGCACATTGAAAAGGTACAGCCGCCTTGGGGGCCTGCGCAATGCCTGTGACGGGTGGTTGGATGATTCGCTGGCCGGGCGGCAAGCGGCCACTTTGGCACCACGGAAACCGGGCCATTGCGCAATGTGTGGTGCGGATTCGGGTTTCGACCGGTGCTAGCGCTGCCCGCGCGCCATGAAGGCCAGCCGTTCAAAAAGCTGGACGTCCTGTTCATTCTTTAACAGCGCGCCGTGCAGCCGGGGCAGGGCGGACTTGGGGTCCTTGCGCAGATCCTCGGGCGTCAGATCCTCGGCCAAGAGCAGGCGCAGCCAATCCAGCACCTCGCTGGTGGACGGCTTTTTCTTCAGACCCGGCACCTCGCGCAGCGCATAGAACTGAGTCAGGGCGGCGGTCAGCAACTGATCCTTTATCGCCGGAAAATGCACCCGGACGATGGCGGCAAGGGTCTCGGCGTCGGGAAAGCGAATGAAGTGAAAGAAACACCGGCGCAAAAACGCATCCGGCAGTTCCTTTTCGTTGTTCGAGGTGATGATGACCACCGGGCGCAGGCGGGCCTTTACCGTCTCACCGGTCTCATAGACGTGAAACTCCATCCGGTCGAGTTCTTGCAACAGGTCGTTCGGAAACTCGATATCCGCCTTGTCGATCTCATCGATCAAAAGGACCACACGCTCCTCAGCCTCAAACGCCTGCCAAAGCTTGCCCTTGCGGATGTAATTGCGCACATCATTGACCCGCGCGTCACCAAGTTGGCTGTCGCGCAAGCGGCTGACCGCGTCGTATTCATAAAGGCCCTGCTGTGCCTTGGTGGTTGATTTCACATGCCATTCCAGCAATGTCAGCCCCAACGCCCCCGCCACCTGCCGCGCCAGTTCAGTCTTGCCGGTGCCCGGTTCCCCCTTGACCAGCAGGGGGCGCTGCAGGGTCACCGCGGCATTGACTGCAACCGTCAGGTCATCGGTCGCGATGTAGCCTTCGGTCGATGAAAAATTCATTGCGTTCTCAACATCCTGTTTGCAGTCCTTACACAAACCCTACCTACGCCAAGAAAATGTCGCAACCGCTAGTGACAATGTCACTGCCTTGGGCTAAATGCCCGGCAACGGAGGCGCGTCATGACAGAAGCCCACCTGTCGGAGCGATCCGGCGCAGAGGAGAGAGTGTCAATGAAGGCTGAGGTTTTCCTTCCCGACGACTATCGTCCCGCCGAGGACGAACCCTTCATGAACGACCGCCAGCTGGAATACTTCCGCCGCAAGCTGCTGGTCTGGAAGCAGGAACTGCTGGACCAGTCGGCCGAAACCATCGACAGCCTGCAAGACAGCGGCCGCAACGTGCCGGATATCGCTGACCGCGCGTCCGAAGAAACCGACCGCGCGCTGGAACTGCGCACCCGCGACCGCCAGCGCAAGCTGGTTGGCAAGATCGACGCCGCCCTGCGCCGGATCGACAGCGGTGAATTCGGCTATTGCGATGTCACCGGTGAGCCGATCAGCCTCAAGCGCCTTGACGCCCGCCCGATCGCCACGATGACGCTGGAAGCGCAGGAAAAGCACGAACGCCGCGAAAAGGTTCACCGCGAAGACTGACCGCCCGGCGGCGTGTGACAGCATTTGCGCCGGGCCGTCATGGTCCGGCGTTTTCGTTTGCGGGGGAATACCATGAGCCTGATTGGCCAAAAGGTGACCGTGATCGGCGCAGGTGTCGCGGGCCTGGCCGTCGCCCGTGCGCTGGCGTTGCGGGGCGCGTCCGTTACCGTGCTGGAACAGGCCGATGCGATCCGTGAGGTTGGGGCGGGTCTTCAGATCTCGCCCAACGGTGCGGCGGTTCTGCGCGCGCTGGGGCTGGGGGGGGCGCTGGAGTCGGCCTCGATGCGTGCCGAAGCGGTGCAGCTGATCGACGGGCCGACCGGGGATGGGGTCGTGCGGCTGGACCTTGCCCGCCTGCGGCCGGGGCAGGGCTATCATTTCCTGCACCGGGCTGACCTGATCGCCCTTTTGTTGCAGGGTGCGACTGACGCCGGGGTGACGGTGCGCCTGTTGCAGCACATTGCGACGGTGGACCTTGGCGGCGCGCGTCCTGCGGTGGTGCTGGATGACGGCACGCGGGTAGACGCGAGCCTGCTGATCGGGGCGGATGGCTTGCACTCAAAGCTTCGGGCGGCGCTGAATGGCGACGCGACCCCCTTCTTCACCGGTCAGGTGGCCTGGCGGACGATCATTCCGGCTGAACCCGGTGCCGCCCCGGTGGCCGAGGTGCATATGGGTCCGGGCCGCCATCTGGTCAGCTATCCCTTGCGCGGTGGTACCTTGCGCAACATCGTGGCCGTGGAAGAACGCGCGAAATGGGCCGAGGAAAGCTGGACCCTGCGCGATGATCCGATGGATCTGCGC
>JBBQVR010000073.1:0-17346 GCA_038211355.1 Rhodobacterales bacterium
GCCTGCGGCGGCCTCTACGCTTTCGCGACCCGGATCAGATCAAGGATTTCCTTCGCCGCCGCCGGGATGTTCGTGCCTGGCCCGAAGATCGCCTTCACCCCCGCATCAAAGAGGAACTGGTAATCCTGCTGCGGGATGACCCCGCCGCAGATCACCAGAATGTCCCCTGCCCCGGCGGCCTGCAAAGCCTCAACCAGCTTTGGCGCAAGGGTCTTGTGACCCGCCGCCTGACTGCTGATCCCGATGACATGAACGTCATTGTCGATGGCATCCTGGGCGGCCTCTTCCGGGGTCTGGAACAGCGGCCCCACGTCCACGTCAAAGCCGATGTCGGCAAAGGCGGTGGCGATGACCTTTGCCCCCCGGTCATGCCCATCCTGGCCCATCTTGACGACCAGCATGCGCGGGCGACGGCCTTCGGTTTCGGCAAATGCCTCAACGTCCTTCTGGATCGCCTCGAACCCCGCGTCGCCCTCATAGGCGGCACCGTAGACCCCGGCGAGGGTTTTCACCTCGGCCCGGTGGCGGCCAAAGACCTCTTCCATCGCCATGCTGATTTCCCCCACGGTTGCGCGCGCCCTTGCGGCATCGACCGCGGCGTCAAGCAGGTTGCCGCCGTGACCGGCGCGAAAGGTGACCTCGGCCAATGCCGCCTCGACACGGGCCGTATCGCGGCTGGCGCGGATCGCGGTCAGCTTGGCCACTTGCGCCTCACGCACGGCGACGTTGTCGATGTCGCGGATGCTGATCGCGTCTTCCTTGTTCAGCCGGTACTTGTTGACGCCGACGATCACCTCTTCGCCGCGGTCAATCATCGCCTGGCGTTTCGCCGCCGATTCCTCGATCCGCAGTTTGGGCATGCCGGTGGCCACGGCCTTGGTCATGCCGCCCATCGCTTCGACCTCTTCGATGATCTTCCAGGCCTCGGATGCCATCTGGTCGGTCAGGCTTTCGACGTAATAGCTGCCGGCGAGGGGGTCGATCACCCGGGTCACCCCGGTTTCTTCCTGCAAGATCAGCTGGGTATTGCGCGCGATGCGGGCGGCAAAGTCGGACGGCAGGGCAATCGCCTCATCCAGCGCGTTGGTGTGCAGGCTTTGCGTTCCGCCAAGGACCGCCGCCATCGCCTCATACGCTGTGCGAACGACGTTGTTGTAGGGGTCTTGTTCCTGCAAGCTGACACCCGAGGTCTGGCAATGGGTGCGCAGCATCAGGGACACGGGTTTCTTGGCCCCAAACTCGGCCATGATGCGGTGCCACAGCAGGCGCGCGGCGCGCAGTTTGGCGGTTTCCATGAAGAAGTTCATGCCGATGGCGAAGAAGAAGCTCAGCCGCCCGGCGAAGTCATCCACGTCCATGCCGCGCGCGATGGCGGTTTTCACATACTCGCGACCGTCGGCAAGCGTGAACGCCAGCTCTTGGACCAGGTTCGCCCCGGCCTCTTGCATGTGGTAGCCGGAGATCGAGATAGAGTTGAACTTCGGCATCTCTTTCGCGGTATATTCGATGATATCCGCCACAAGCCGCATCGAGGGTTCGGGCGGGTAGATATAGGTGTTGCGCACCATGAACTCTTTCAGGATGTCGTTCTGGATGGTGCCGGACAGGGCCGCGCGGGGCACGCCCTGTTCTTCGCCCGCCACGATGAAGCTGGCCAGAACCGGGATGACCGCGCCGTTCATCGTCATCGAAACGCTGATCTTTTCCAAAGGGATACCGTCGAAGAGGATCTTCATGTCTTCAACTGAATCAATCGCCACGCCTGCCTTGCCGACATCGCCCACCACGCGGGGATGGTCGCTGTCATAGCCCCGGTGAGTGGCCAGGTCGAAGGCGACCGACACGCCCTGCTGCCCCGAGGCGAGCGCGTTGCGGTAAAAGGCGTTCGACGCCTCGGCGGTCGAGAACCCCGCATATTGTCGGATCGTCCAGGGCCGGCCCGCATACATCGTCGCCCGCACGCCACGGGTGAAGGGGGCGATGCCCGGCAGGCTGTCCATATGGGTCAGACCGGCGGTATCGGCGGCGGTGTAAAGGGGTTTGACGGCAATCCCCTCAAGCGTGTTCCAGGTCAGGCTGTCAGTCCCCGCACCCTTGAGGTCCTTTGCGGCCAGCGCTTCCCAGGCCTTCAGATCATCGCTCATGCTGTCCCCTGACCGATGCGTCGCATCGTCCCTTTTGAAATCCGTGCTGCGCGCCTATATCGAGTTGAAAGAGAGGCCCGATGAACCCCTTCCGTGCATTTATTTTCGCAGCCGTTCTGCCCGTCACCGCCTGGGCACAGGTCACGCCGGCCGAACCGCCCGCCTTTGGACCGGTGGCTGCGGCCGAGACCGTCCTTGACGCGCAGTTGTTCGTCAAGCGCCCGGTCGTGGTCTTTGCCGACAGCCCCAACGACCCGAACTTCATCCGCCAGATGGAGCTTTTGGCCCGCGCCTACCCCGATCTGGACGATCGCGACGTGATCCTGGTCACCGACACCGACCCGGCGGCCAACAGCGAATGGCGCCACAAGCTGCGTCCGCGCGGGTTTTCGCTGGTGATCATGGACAAGGACCTTGCCCCCGTGATCCGCAAGCCCAACCCCTGGACCGTGCGCGAGATTACCGCCGCCATCGACAAGCTGCCGTTGCGGCGGCAAGAGGTGCTGGAGCGGAACCCCGCAGGGCGCTAGGGCGGGGCCGGGCATCACTCAAACTCCAGAATGATGTCGTCAACCTTCAGGCTGGCGCCCGCGCTGGCCTTGACGGCCTTGACCACCCCGGTGCGTTCGGCCTTGAGGATGTTTTCCATTTTCATCGCCTCGACCGTGGCAAGGGCCTGACCTTCCTGAACCTCTTCGCCGACCTCGACGTTGATCCGGACCACAAGACCGGGCATCGGGCACAGCAGGTATTTCGACGTATCCGGCGGGGCCTTTTCCAGCATCAGGCCCGCAAGGTCATGCTGACGTGGGGTGCGGACATGCACCTTGAGGTCTGCCCCACGCAGGCGCAGGCGGAACCCCATGGGGATTTTGCCAACCTTCAGCGCAAGCGGCTGATCTCCGACCATCAGGCGGGCCAGCGATTGCCCCGGCGTCCAGTCAGACGTGACACGCAGCGCGGTGCCGTCGGCGAAAGTGACGGTCGAACCGTGCGGGTCAGCCGCGATGGTCACGGCGTGTTCAGTCCCTTGCAGGCTGACGACCCAGGCATCCCCGACGCGCCGTTCATGGTTGTCCATCGTGCCCGAAATACGGGTACGGCGGATTTCAGCCACGCGGTTCATCGCAGCGGCAGCGGCGGCCACACGGCGCAGGGTATCGTCCCCAATGGTCGCGCCCTTGAAGCCGTCGGGGTATTCCTCGGCGATGAAGGCGGTGGTGATATTGCCTGACACAAAGCGCGGGTGGTCCATCACCGCGCCCACGAAGGGCAGGTTGTGGCCGATGCCTTCCACCTCAAACGTGTCCAGCGCCAGACGCATTTCCTCAATCGCCTGCGCGCGGGTCGGGGCCCAGGTGCATAGCTTGGCGATCATCGGATCGTAGAACATGCTGATCTCGCCACCCTCAAACACGCCGGTATCGTTCCGGACAATGCCCGTGGCCGTGGGGCCTTCGACCGGGGGCCGGTAACGGGTAAGACGGCCGATCGAGGGTAGGAAGTTGCGATAGGGGTCTTCGGCGTAAAGGCGGCTTTCCATCGCCCAGCCGTTGATCTTGAGGTCTTCCTGACGGAAGGGCAGCTTTTCGCCGTAAGCCACGCGGATCATCTGTTCGACCAGGTCAACACCGGTGATCAGTTCGGTAACCGGGTGTTCGACCTGCAACCGGGTGTTCATTTCCAGGAAATAGAAGTTGCGGTTGCCGTCAACGATGAATTCGACCGTGCCGGCGCTGGTATAGCCCACGGCGCGGGCAAGGGCGCAGGCCTGTTCGCCCATCGCCTTGCGTGTCGCCTCATCCAGAAAGGGGCTTGGGGCCTCTTCGATAACCTTCTGGTTCCGGCGCTGGATGCTGCATTCGCGTTCGTGCAGGTAGACGATGTTGCCATGCTTGTCGCCCAGCACCTGAATTTCGATGTGGCGGGGCTGCGTCACAAACTTTTCAATGAAGATCCGGTCATCGCCAAAGCTGGCAGCGGCCTCATTCTTGGAGGACTGGAACCCCTCACGCGCCTCGGCGTCGTTCGAGGCGATGCGCATGCCCTTGCCACCGCCGCCGGCGCTGGCCTTGATCATCACCGGATAGCCGATCTGGGTGGCGATCTTTACCGCCTCATCTGCATCAGCAATCAGGCCCATGTGGCCGGGGACGGTGGAAACCCCTGCCGCCATCGCCAGTTTCTTTGAGGTGATCTTGTCACCCATCGCCTCAATCGCGGGGGATGGCGGGCCGATGAAGACCACGCCAGCGGCTTCAAGTGCCGCCGCAAAGTTCATGTTCTCCGACAGGAACCCGTAACCGGGATGCACCGCCTCGGCCCCTGTCGCCTTGATCGCGGCCATGATCTTGTCGATGACGATATAGGACTGCGCGGCGGGCGACGGGCCGATATGCACCGCCTCATCCGCCATCTTGACGTGCAGGGCGCCCCGGTCAGCGTCGGAATAGACCGCGACCGTCTTGATGCCCATCTTGCGCGCAGTCTTGATGACGCGGCAGGCAATTTCCCCCCGGTTGGCGATCAGGATTTTCTTGAACATCAACGTCCCCCCTCGAAACACGCGAAATGCAAAGGACCACCCGGGCGGCTGGCCCGGATGGTCCTGATTGGTGAGATAGCCCACCCGAAAGCGGCCAGATCCGACTGCGGCTTAGTAGCCCAAGTTTTAGTAGCCCGAGTTACAGCGCGGCAGGCCCAGCTCGATCCCGCAGGTTGCGGCACCAGCAAGACCGCCAAGGGCCGCACCCGCGATGATGTTTTCATCAAGGGCATCGGCGACAAGCGCGCCCGCAGCTGCGCCGGCAAGCCCGCGCGACGTGGGGTCCTGCATGCAGCCGGCCAGCGGCGTGGAAAGAAGGGCGAGAAGGATAAGCGACTTGCGCATGGAAGACTGCCTCGTTGGTTTGTTGTTATTGCAGCGGATTCTACCGCAATATCACGGATTTCAAAGCAGAAACTCGGACGGCTCACGCAATCGGCACCCTTCCGCCCCGCACCGGCGGCAAGGCGCCGAAGGGTCGGTCCGGCCAGGGATGGGCCGGACCGCTGGGAAGGGGTAAGGGCAGGGTCTTCACTGTGCGGGCCAAGCCTGTGCTCGTCCTGGTCCACAACGCAACAATGACGCGCCTTTTCGACCATTGCAAACGCCCTGGAAACCGCCGCAGCGGTGTTGGCAAAAGCCTGCCAGCGGGCGGCGATGATCGGCGCGTTCATGCCTATTCGTCCTCATCTTCCCAGTCATCGGCCACGATCCGGGGGGCATCGGGGGCAAAGACATCGGGGAAAGCAGCCTCGGCGCGGCGGCGGTCGATCCGCAACAGCGCCTCATAGCTGGAGGGGTCGAACGGGTCTTCGGCGGCCACAACCTCACGCCCGAACAGCCAGGACAGGCGGCCGGCATCCAGATTGCCGCGTTCAAACGGCTCTTCGCCGAAGTGCTGCCAGAGCGCAGCCAAGAAGCCCTGATCGGCCAGTCGGTCCACATGCTTGCGGTCCTTGTAGCGTTCGCGCGCAATCAGTTTGGTCGTGCCATCCTTCTTGTTGGCCCGGCGGATGACGAATTGGAAATCGGTCCCGGTAAGCCTGCCGGGAAAGCCGCGGTGCTTCAGCATCTGTTCTGTCCTTTGTCGTGACGACCGGACGGACGGATAAGCCAAAGCGGCGCATTAGCCCAGAGGCACAGCGTGGCGACAAGATTTGACGGGGATGCAATCCGGGTGGCAGATGCCAGCAACCGGCAAGGGTATGGTGCGGGCCCGGTCAGCCGTGGCTGACGGGCCCGCGCCGGAAGATCACTTGTACTTGCCGGTTTCGGTCGGCTCGACCGAGATCGGATCAACGACCATGACTTCTTCTTCTTTCTTGGCGCAAGCGGCCATGGCTGCAGCCATAGCGATGACCAGAATGATACGTCCGCTCTTCGACATCCTCGACTCCATCTTTCTTGGGGCGCTTTGTCGGCACTTGCGTGCACCAGCCCCCGATCCGCGTTATCGGCCAAGATGAACCGGCCTGTGCCAATTTTACCCGAAACGGGCATGGAAGGACACAGGCCTGGACGCAAGTTCTTGGCCTGTGGCGTTCCTACATCACGGACCAGTGTCTGGCCAGTCAGAAAAACGGGACGCTGCGCGCGCATCAGAATGGCGCCAGAATGCAGGCGCCCGACCCGACGCCGAAGGCTTCGAAGAACTGAACGACGTCGGGGGCAGCCTCACCAAAGGGCACTTCGGCGCTGGCCAGCGAGATGATGATCTGCTGCGGCGCAGGCACCATGCCGTCAATCCGGCTCAGCGCAAAGCTGTCACACAAGGCCTGCATGTCACCCACCGAGGCCGGAATATCAGCCTCGGTCAGCCCCGGCGCCAGAAAGCGAAAGCGTGCCGTCGCGCCCTCTGGCCCCGGGACGTTGGTGACGATCTCGATCAGGCGCAGATCGCGTCCCGAGGGGACGGCAATCGCATCGCCCGCAAGCGGCGCCTCTTCGCAGCCGCCAGCCGCGGCAAGAACCGCGAAAAGTGCGGCAAGGGTCAGGCGGTGGGTGGGTGACATGGGCATCACAGCGGGATATTGTCGTGCTTTTTCCAAGGGTTGACCAGTTTTTTGCCCCGCAGCGAGGCAAAGGCCCGTGCCACCCGACGGCGGGTGGAATGGGGCATGATCACCTCATCGATAAAGCCCTTCTCGGCCGCGACGAAGGGGTTGGCAAAGCGGTCCTCATAGTCCTTGACACGGGCAGCGATCTTGTCGGGATCGCCCAACTCGCTGCGGTACAGGATCTCGACTGCGCCCTTGGCCCCCATCACGGCAACCTCAGCGGTGGGCCAGGCATAGTTGAAATCGCCGCGCAGGTGTTTCGACGACATCACCACATAGGCCCCGCCATAGGTCTTGCGGGTCAAAACCGTGACCTTCGGCACGGTCGCCTCGGCATAGGCGAACAGCAGTTTCGCGCCATGCTTGATCACGCCGCCATATTCCTGACCGGTCCCCGGCAAAAAGCCCGGCACATCGACCAGTGTCAGGATCGGGATTTCGAACGCATCGCAGAACCGCACAAAGCGCGCGGCCTTGCGGCTGGAGTCAATGTCAAGACACCCGGCCAGCACCATCGGCTGGTTGGCCACCACGCCGACCGACTGGCCTTCCAGCCGGATGAAGCCGGTGATGATGTTGCCAGCGAACGCCGCCTGAATCTCGAAGAAGTCACCTTCATCCGCGATCTTGGTGATCAGTTCTTTCATGTCATAGGGCTGGTTCGGGTTGTCCGGCACCAGCGTGTCAAGGCTGGCCTCAACCCGCGCCGGATCGTCAAAGAAGGGCCGGACGGGCGCCTTCTCGCGGTTGTTCAGCGGCAGAAAGTCGATCAGGCGGCGGGTTTCGGCCAGCGCCTCGACATCGTTTTCATAGGCGGCGTCGGCGACGCTGGATTTGCGGGTATGGGTGGTGGCCCCGCCAAGTTCCTCAGCCGTGACCTGTTCGTTGGTCACGGTTTTCACCACGTCAGGCCCGGTGACGAACATGTAAGAGCTGTCCTTCACCATGAAAATGAAGTCGGTCATCGCGGGCGAATAGACCGCGCCGCCGGCACAAGGCCCCATGATGAGGGAAATCTGTGGCACCACGCCAGAGGCCATCACATTGCGCTGAAACACCTCGCCATAGGCGGCAAGCGAGCCCACGCCTTCCTGAATTCGCGCACCGCCACTGTCGTTGATCCCGATTACGGGCGCGCCGTTCTGTATCGCCATGTCCATGATCTTGCAGATCTTTGCGCCATGGGTCTCACTGACCGACCCGCCGAACACGGTGAAATCCTGCGCAAAGACATAGATCATGCGGCCGTTGACCGTGCCCCAGCCGGTGACAACGCCGTCGCCTGCCGGACGCTCTGCCTCCATCCCGAGATCGGTGCAGCGGTGGGCGACGAACATGTCGAATTCTTCAAAGCTGCCTTCGTCCAAGAGAAGCTCGATCCGTTCGCGCGCGGTCAGCTTGCCCTTGGAGTGCTGGGCTGCGACACGCTTTTCGCCGCCGCCCGCCCGGGCCACGGCGCGGCGTGCTTCCAACTCACTCAGGATATCCTTCATCTGTCCCCCCAGACCGGTCTTTGGCGCAATCTAGGGCAAGGCAGGCGCTGCGAGAAGCACGAAACAGAAAATTTGCAAATACCTTCGGCCGGCCTTGCGTCAAATTGCAAATCCGCAAAGTTCTCGCGGCGGGAACGTCAAAGGTTATGCAGCCAGAACGCCTATGCAAAAGGACCCCCCGTGCTGAACCTGCCCATTCCCGTCGTGACCATCGGCCTTCTTCTGGTCTCGAACATCTTCATGACCTTCGCCTGGTATGGCCACCTGAAATACAAGGAAACCGCGCTGATCACGGTGATTTTCATCAGCTGGGGCATCGCGTTTTTCGAATACATGCTGATGGTGCCCGCCAATCGGATCGGCCACGGGCATTTTTCGGCGGCAGAGTTGAAGACCATCCAGGAGGTCATCACCCTGTCTGTTTTCTCCGTTTTTTCAGTCTATTACCTGAAAGAGCCGCTGATGTGGAACCATCTGGTGGGCTTTGCCTTCATCGCGGCGGGGGCGTTCTTCATCTTTCACAAATGGGCGTGAGGGGCAGCAATTCCGCACCCTCACCTGTGCGCCCTGACGGTGGACAAGCCATGCGCCAAGGCGTAGCTCGGAAGCATGCAAGAACCACGCTTTCTGGACCGCACCACCCCGCCGAAGATCATCACGCTGATCCTGCTGGCGGGCTTGTCGGCGCTGACCATGAACATCTTCCTGCCGTCGCTGCCCGGCATGGCGGCCTGGTTTGGCGTGCCTTATGGGCTGATGCAGCAATCGGTGGCCCTGTATCTGGCGCTGTCGGCGGCGCTGCAAATCGTGATTGGCCCGATTTCCGACCGGTTCGGGCGGCGCAATGTGCTTTTGTGGTCGCTGGTCCTGTTCCTGATCGCAACGGTGGGCACGCTTTTGGCCCCCAATGCGACGATGTTCCTGATCTTCCGCATGGCGCAGGCGGTCATCGCCTCGGGGATGGTGCTTAGCCGCGCCATCGTGCGCGACATGGTGGCCGATGCGCAGGCCGCCAGCATGATCGGCTATGTCACCATGGGGATGAGCCTGGTGCCGATGATTGGCCCGGTGATCGGCGGTTTCCTTGATGATCTCTACGGCTGGCAGGCCAACTTTGCCCTGCTTTTGATCCTGGGCGTCGCCGTGCTGGCGCTGGTCTGGGCCGATCTGGGTGAGACGGCCACCCTGCGCCGCGTCAGCCTGATGGACCAGATCCGCACCTATCCGGGGCTTTTCGCTTCCCGCAGGTTTTGGGGCTATACGTTATCGGCGGCTTTCGCATCCGGCTGCTTTTTCGCCTATCTTGGGGGGGCACCCTATGTGGGCGACAAGATCTATGGCCTGAGTTCCACCAAAGTTGGCGCGCTTTTTGCCCTGACGGCCATTGGCTATGCGGCGGGTAATTTCCTTGCCGGGCGGTTCTCGGTGCGGATCGGCATGAACAAGATGATCCTTGCGGGCACGTTGGTCACCACGGCGGGCCTGACCCTGCTGGCGGGGCTGACGCTGGCCGGGCTGTCGGGTCCGGTGGTATTTTTCGGGCTGACCGTGTTCATGGGTCTGGGCAATGGGATCTGCCTGCCCAACGCCAACGCCGGGATGCTTTCCGTCCGGCCCGAGCTTGCGGGCACTGCCTCGGGCCTTGGTGGGGCGATCCTGATTGGGGGCGGGGCCGCGCTGGCGGCGTTTGCCGGGGTCCTGCTGGGGCCGGGGTCAAGCGAGATGCCGCTGATTCTTCTGATGCTTGGGTCATCGGTAGCCTCGGTCATCTCGATCCTGATGGTGATCCGCCGGGCGCGACAGATCGGCGCCGGTTGATCTGCGGTTGACGCCCGCGCTTTGCAAAGCCACGTTCGGCTTTGCAAAGGAAGGTGATCATGGCCACGCAAAAGCTGTACGCCGGTGTGAAACTGCGCGAAATTCGCGGGCGGCTGGCCCTGACGCAAAAGGCCTTTGCCGACAAGCTGTCGGTCTCCCTGCCCTACCTGAACCAGATGGAGAACAACCATCGCCCGGTTTCAGCCTCGGTCGTGCTGGCGCTGGCGCAAGAGTTTGGGCTTGATGTGACCGAACTGACCGTCGGCGAAAGTGAGCGCCTTGTCACCGACATGCGTGAGGCACTGGCCGATCCGGTTTTTACCACCCTGACCCCCCCGGTGGCCGATCTGCGCCTTGCTGCTTCCAACGCCCCGGCGCTGGCCCGCGCTTTTCTTGACCTGCACCGCGCCTATCGGCAGACGCATGAACGCCTGGCGTCTCTGGATGAGGCACTGGGGCGTGAAGACGGCGCAATGCGCCCCTCAGCTTGGGAAGAGGTGCGGGATTTCTTTCACTATTGCGACAATTACCTGGATGCGATGGACCGCGCCGCTGAACATTTTGCATCCGGCGCAACCCCACTAAAACCGGTTGAAACTGTGGCCCAGGATTTACTGCGCCGGTCTGGCATCAGCTTGCACTATTCGGACAAGGCACCCTTGCGGCACTATGATCCCGCTGCCCGCAGGCTGGACATCTCGGCCCGTGCATCGGCCCCGTCGCAGCGGTTTCAACTGCTGCATCAGGTGGCACTGCTGACGCAGAATGATCTGCTGGAGGCGACGCTGGACCTTGCCCGCTTTTCCACGGCCGAGGCGCGCGATATCGCCAAGATTGGCCTAGCCAACTATTTCGCCGGGGCCGCCCTGCTGCCGTACCGCGCCTTTCTGGCCGCCGCACAGGCAGAACGGCATGACCTGGAGCGGCTGGCCGACATCTTTGGCGCCTCGATCGAACAGGTTGGCCACCGGCTGTCGACCCTGCAGCGCCCGGGGGCCAAGGGCATCCCCTTCTTCTTTGTCCGGGTCGATCAGGCCGGGACGATCACCAAGCGCCACTCCTCCACCAGGTTGCAGTTCGCACGCTTTGGCGGGGCGTGTCCGTTGTGGAATGTGCATCAGGCCTTTGAAACACCAGGAAAATTTCTGTGCCAGCTGGCTGAGACGCCCGATGGCGTGCGGTACCTTTGCCTTGCCCGCGACGTGTCAAAACCGGCGGGGGCGTTCCTTGCCCCGGTCCGCCGCTATGCCATTGGTCTGGGGTGTGAGGTGCAGCACGCCAGCCAGCTGGTCTATTCCGACGGGCTTGACCTGAAAGGCCGGTTTGAACCCATCGGCATTTCCTGCCGGATATGCGAGCGGACCAACTGCCATCAGCGGTCGGTTCCGCCCCTTGCCGGGCGTTTGAGGATCAACCCGAACGCCCGCGATATCCTGCCTTATGAGATTGCAGGCTAAGCCCGCAGCACCGCCGCGATCTGGTCTTTCAGATGCGACCGGGTCTTGCGAAGCACCTCTTCCTCAGCCTCGGTCAGCAGGTCCAGCCGGGTTTCGGCCCGGTGAACCTTGTCGTTGACCGCGTCATAATCGGTCAAAAGCCTGGCGAAATGCGCGTTCGAGGTTTTCAGCGCGGTCATCTTTTGCGCATCGGCGGGGAATTCTTCGTGCAGCGTGTGCGGGGTGTTGGACATCGGCGTCTCCCTTGATTGTCTGGCCAAAGCTTAGGGGATCAGCGCCGCCCCAGCCTTGACCAGGATCAATCCCCGCGCCTTATCTTTGCGCGACGCGCCAGTTCGGGTTGACCCAAGGCTCCAAGTTTGACGCAGGAAGCGGCGTGCGGCCAAGGATATGGTCCGCGGCCTTTTCGCCGACCATGATCGATGGCGCGTTGAGGTTGCCATTCGTCACCTGTGGGAAGACCGACGAATCGGCCACCCGCAGTCCCTGCACGCCAATCACCCGACATTCGGGATCAACCACGGCCATCGGGTCCGACGCCCGCCCCATTCGCGCGGTGCCGCACGGGTGATAGGCGCTTTCCACATGCTCACGCAGGAAATCATCCAGTTGGGCATCGGTCTGATAGGCCGCGCCCGGCTGGATTTCCGACTTGAGGTAGGGTTTGAACGCCTCTTGCCCGAAAATCTCACGCGTCAGACGGATAGAGGTGCGGAAATCTTCCCAATCCTCGGGGTGCGACATGTAGTTGAAGCGGATCACCGGCGCATCGGCGGGATTGGCTGACCGCAAGGTGACCGACCCCCGCGACTTTGACCGCATCGGGCCGACATGGGCCTGAAAGCCGTGCCCCTCAGCCGCCGCCTTGCCGTCATAGCGCACAGCGATGGGCAGGAAATGATACTGGATATCGGGATAATCGACCCCGGGCTTTGACCGGACAAAGGCGCAAGCCTCAAACTGGTTGGACGCGCCAAGGCCCGTGCGGGTAAACAGCCACTGCGCGCCGACCCTCGCCTTGCCCCAGATATTCCAGTATTTGTATAGGGTTACCGGCTGACTGGCGGCGAACTGCATGTAGATTTCAAGGTGGTCTTGCAGGTTCGCCCCCACGCCCGGCCGGTCTGCCACCACCTGAACCCCATGGTCGCGCAAATGCTGGCCCGGCCCGATCCCGGACAGCATCAACAGCTTTGGCGTGTTCAGGGATGACGCCGCCAGCACCACCTCACGCCCGGCGCGGATCACCTGGATCTGACCGCGCACCTCAACCTCAACCCCCACCGCGCGGGTGCCTTCCATGACCACCCGGCGGGCAAGGCCCTGGACGATCTGCACATTCCCTCCCGCCATCGCCGGGCGCAGATAGGCGTTGGCTGCCGACCAGCGCCGACCCTTCCAGATCGTCGCCTCCATCGGGCCAAAGCCTTCCTGCTGCTGGCCGTTATAGTCGGTGGTCACGGGATAGCCCGCTTGACGGCCCGCTTCGATAAAGGCGTTGAAGAGGGGGTTGTCGCGCGGCCCCCTCGTGATGTGCAATGGGCCATTGGTGCCGCGAAACTCCGGCCCCGAACCGCCATGCGAATGCTCCATCCGCTTGAAATAGGGCAGCACATCGGCATAGCCCCAGCCGTCGGCCCCCATCTCGGCCCAGGTGTCATAGTCCCGCGCGTGGCCGCGAACATAGACCATCCCGTTGATGCTGGAGGACCCGCCGATCACCTTGCCGCGCGGGGTGGCAAGGACCCGGCCGCCCAGATGCGGCTCAGGCTCGGTTTTCAGGCCCCAGTCGTAGATCCCCATGTTCATCGGATAGCTTAGCGCGCCGGGCATCTGGATGAACGGCCCCGCATCCGACCCGCCGTGTTCGATAACGGTGACCCGGCGGCCAGCCTCGGCCAGCCGGTAGGCCAGCGCGCAGCCGGCTGATCCGGCACCTACGATGACATAATCTGCGTGCATCAGACCCCCTGCGCCAGTGCGGCGTCCAGATGGCGCTGCGCTACGGCTACTGCGGCAGCCCCGTCCGGCGGGCCGGATTTCAGCACTTCGCGCAGGTAAAGCCCGTCAATCATCGCGCCAAGGCTTTCGGCAATCTCGGGCGCGCGCGCACCCGCCAGCGGGCGCAAGCCTGCCGTCAGGTTGGATTTCAACCGCCTTTGATAGACTGCCAGCAACCGCTTGGCCTCGGGCACCGATTGGGCCAGTACCCAAAAGTTCAGCCAGGCGCTGACCGCCTCACGCCGAAAGTTGCCGGGGCTGAAGCTGGCCAGCAGGATGGCGCGCACCCGGCCGTGGGGGCCTTCGGCTGCGGCCAGCGCACCGCGCACCTCAGCGCCGTACAGCGTCAGGATGTGGCGCATGGCAGCAAGGAAAATGTCTTCCTTTGATCCGAAGTAGTGATGCGCCAGCGCGCTGGACATGCCGGCGCGTTTGGCAATCTGGCTGACAGTCACATCCAACGAACCTGTGCGCCCGATTTCAAAAATCGTGGCTTTGACAAGGGCTTCCTTGCGGATAGGCTCCATTCCAAGCTTCGGCATCGGCGTGGCCCCACAAATTGCTTGCCAAACCGTATCAGCACGAAGTTTATTGACTCGTCAATCAACAAAAAACGGGGAGCCCAATGTCCATCCGCACAACCCTTCTGACCACCGCCGTCACCTTCGCCCTTGCTGGCAGTGCCTTCGCCGAAGGCTGTGACAGCATTGTCTTCTCGGACGTCGGCTGGACCGACATCACCGCCACCACTGCAGCTACTTCGCTGGTGCTGGATGCCTTGGGCTACCAGACCGAGATCAAGGTTCTGGCCGTGCCGATCACTTACGCAGGCCTGGCCGAAGGCGACATCGATGTCTTCCTTGGCAACTGGATGCCCACGATGGAGGCCGACATTGCCCCCTACCGTGAGGCTGGCACTGTCGAGACCGTGCGCACCAACCTTGAAGGTGCCAAGTACACGCTGGCGACCAATGCCGCTGGGGCCGCTCTCGGCATCACCGACTTCGCCGCCATCGCCGCGCAACGCGACGCGCTGGACGGCAAGATCTACGGGATCGAGCCCGGCAATGACGGCAACCGCCTGATCCTTGACATGATCGAAGCTGCTGCATTCGATCTGACCGGCTTTGACGTGGTCGAAAGCTCGGAGCAGGGGATGCTGGCGCAGGTCGCCCGCGCCGACCAGCGCGGCGAGCCGATCGTGTTTCTGGGCTGGGAGCCGCACCCGATGAACTCCAGCTTCGCGCTGACCTATCTGGCTGGTGGCGACGACTGGTTCGGCCCCGATTTCGGCGGCGCAATAGTGGCGACCAACACCCGCAAAGGCTATGTGTCCGAATGCCCGAACACTGGGCAGTTCCTGCAAAACCTCACGTTCTCGCTGCAGATGGAGAACGAGATAATGGGCGCTATCCTGAATGACGGGGCCGACCCGAACGACGCCGCCAAGGCATGGCTTGCCGCCAATCCCGCCGCATGGGAAGCTTGGCTGGAGGGTGTGACCACCAAGGACGGTGGTGACGCCAAGGCAGCGGTCGCCGCAGCCCTGAACTGAGTGTCAGGGCCAGCCACGGAAAGGAGTGGGGGGGTCCAACCCCCGCTCTACCGCCGGGTGGGTCCGCAAGGGAAAGGGTGACGGCGTGCTGGATTTCCTGACCAGTTACAAGATCCCGGTGGGGCGGACGGCGCAGACCGTCTTTGACTGGCTCAAGGTCAATGCCGCGCCGATATTTGACGCCATCGCCGCAGGGCTTGAGGCGATGGTGCGGGCGTTTCTGTGGATCTTGCAGACGCCCCATCCTCTGATCGTCGTCGCGGTTTTCGTCACGCTGACCTGGGTTTTGCAGCGGTCCTGGAAGACCTGCCTTCTGGTCGCTCTGGGGTTCCTTTTCATCCTGAACCAGGGCTACTGGAAGCCGACGATGGAAAGCCTGACGCTGGTGTTGTCGGCCTGCGTTGTCTGCATGGGGATCGGGGTGCCCATCGGCATCGCCGCCGCACACCGGCCCCGGCTGTACCGCGCCATGGTGCCGGTGCTGGACCTGATGCAGACCCTGCCGACCTTCGTCTACCTGATCCCGGCCATCGTGTTTTTCGGCCTTGGCATGGTGCCCGGCCTGATCGCCACAGTCATTTTCGTGCTGCCCGCGCCGATCAGGCTGACGCAGCTTGGCATCGCCTCGACCCCGACCCCGCTTCTGGAGGCCGCAACCGCCTTTGGCGCGACGCCCCGGCAGCGGCTTTGGAAGGTGGAACTCCCCTCGGCCCTGCCGCAGATCATGGTCGGGTTGAACCAGACCATCATGCTTTCCTTGTCGATGGTGGTGATCGCGGCGCTTGTGGGCGCCGATGGCCTTGGCAAGCCGGTGATGCAGGCCCTGAGCCGCGTCAACACCGCGCTTGGGTTCGAGTCCGGCTTCATCATCGTTGTGGTGGCCATCATCCTTGACCGGATGCTGCGCGTGGGGGCGAAGAAATGACCTTTACCATTGATCCGAAACTGACCGCCGGCCTTGCCGTCCGGTTCGACAAGGTCTGCATCGTCTTCGGTGACCACCCCGATCGCGCCCTGCCCTTGATGGACAAGGGCGACAATCGGGGTGATATCCAGACCGCCACAGGGCAGGTGCTGGGCGTCCACGATTGCAGCCTTGATGTGACCGAGGGCGAGATTCTGGTGCTGATGGGATTGTCCGGCTCTGGCAAATCCACACTTCTGCGCGCCGTCAACGGGCTGAACCCTGTCTGTCGTGGCACCGTGCAGGTCTGCGACGGCGATGTGCTGGTCGATGTCACCCATGCAGACGCCGCCACGCTGCGTCGCATCCGGCAGAAACGGGTGGCGATGGTGTTCCAGCAGTTCGGCCTGCTGCCCTGGCGCACGGTGCGGGAAAATGTTGGCCTGGGGTTGGAACTTGCAGGTGTGCCGCCCGCTGAGGCCCGCCCCCGGATCGACGCTCAGCTGCAACTGGTGAACCTGACCCAATGGGCCGACCGCAAGGTGGGTGAGCTTTCGGGCGGCATGCAGCAGCGCGTGGGTCTCGCCCGCGCCTTTGCCACCGAAGCGCCGATCCTGCTGATGGATGAACCCTTTTCCGCCCTTGACCCGCTGATCCGCGCCAAGTTGCAAGATGAACTTCTTGACCTGCAAGCCAGCTTGAAACGCACGATCATCTTCGTCAGCCATGATCTGGATGAGGCGTTCAAGATCGGCAACCGCATCGCCTTGATGGAGGGCGGGCGCATCGTCCAATGTGGCACAGCGCGTGAAATCATCGCCAACCCGGTCAGCGATTATGTGGCTGAATTCGTGGCCCACATGAACCCATTGGGCGTGCTGACCGCCAGCGACGTGATGGTGCAGGGTGACGGCAGCGGACCTGAAGTTGCACCGGAAACGCCGGTCAAGACCGTGATGGAGGCGTTGCGCACCGGGGCAGACACCTTGGTGGTGGCCGAAGCGGGCCAACGGCTTGGCGTGATCCGGGCGGTGGACGTGATGGGCCGCCTGCTTGACCCGCGCCACGGCTAAGACGCCGGTTGCAGACGTGGATCCCGGAATTTTCGAAAATTCCGGCAAATCTTTTCGAAAAGATTTGCGCCCGTCCTGCGCGGGGTCGCCCGGCCCCGTCAGTCGTCCAGAACAGAATCAGCGGGCGCCTTTGCTGCCGGCTTTTTCGCAGCAACTTTCTTCGCTGCTGGCTTCTTGGCCGCGGGCTTCTTGACTGCCGCGCCCTTTGCAGCCGGTTTTTTCGCCGCCGCTTTCCGGGCCGGGGGCTTCGACTTGGCCCCGCTTTTCCCGGCCTTCTCCGCAAGGATCGCCACGGCTTC
>JBBQVR010000074.1:0-17171 GCA_038211355.1 Rhodobacterales bacterium
GTGGACTTGCCGCAGCCCGACGGCCCGATGAAGGCGGTGACGGCCTTGTCAAGGATCGTCACATCCACATCCTTCAGCGCGTGGTTCGTGCCGTAATGCACCTGAACCCCCCGCGCCTCGATCTTGGCGGACGCGGTGGCACTGCCCTGGTCCGCCCTGCGCATGTCGTCCATTCGCCCGCTCCGTCTTTGGCCTGTATCGGGTAAGGTAGCCTATGGTTGCGCATAGGCCCTGTCGGTGACGACTGTGCTTCATTTTTGTAACAGATGCATGACGGGCTGCAGGTCCACCCTCGCCCGATGGGTCAGCTGCGGGCCAACAGCGCCTCGATCTCTGCCCGTGCGGGCATGGCCGGGGCGGTGCCGGGCCGCGTCACGGAAATGCCCGCCGTGGCGCAACCAAAGCGCACCGCGTCGACCACGTCGCGCCCCTCGCTAAGGGCAACCGCAAAGCCACCGTTGAAAGCATCGCCCGCGCCCGTGGTTTCCACGACCGGCCCGGCGCTGATGACCGGCACATGCACGGAACGGGTCCGGTCGCGGTAAAGCGCCCCATTGCCGCCCAGCGTGATGACCACCGCCCCCACGCCCTTGGCCAACAGCGCATCTGCCGCCATCTCGGCCTCAGCGACATTGGTCACGGCCAAGCCGGTCAGCGCCTCGGCCTCGCTTTCATTCGGCGTCACGAAATCGCACAGGGCGAGCATTGTGTCGCTGATCGGTGCCGCCGGGGCCGGGTTCAGGATTGTCACCACCCCCGCCGCCCGCGCAATCTCCAGCCCGCGTGCCGCGGCCGGGATCGGCTGCTCCAGTTGCGTGACAAAGACCGCGGCCCCCTCGATCAGCCCACGCTTGGCCTCGACATCGGCGACTGACACACGCCCCGCCGCACCTGGTGCCACGATGATCGCGTTGTTGCCTGTCGCCTCTTCCAGAAAGATGAAGGCCGCCCCGGTATAGCTATCAAGATCCTCCGTCACCTCGGGCTGGACGCCCGCTGCCGCCCAGGTTGACCGGGCGATCTGCGCAAAATCATCGCGGCCGAGCCGGGTGATGAAATGCGTTCTGGCCCCGGTGCCCGACTGTGCCATGGCCGCGGCCACCGCCTGGTTCGACCCTTTCCCCCCCGGCCCCAACACAAAGGTCCGGCCCAGAATCGTCTCGCCCATCTTGGGCATACGGTCGGCACGATAGGCGGTGTCGGCCACGAAAATCCCGAGAATCACAACAGGTTTCATGTCTTCATGCCTCCGGAGGGATCACGCCCTTGCGCAACATGAAACAGCCGTAGAACCGCCGCTCGCCCGTCTGGATCACCGCATATGCGGCGCGCGCCATGTCATAGAAGGCAAAGCGCTCAATGCTGATCATCGGCCGCGCCCGCCCCTCGGCCCGGTCAATCTCGGCCTGAACCTCGGCTTGCACCGGAGGCACTTCGTCCGGCGCGCCGACCACTTCCATCCGCCCGGCGAAATCGTCCACGAACGTATCCAGCGGCAAGACGGACAGGATCGCCTGCATCGCCGCACCGCAGGTCAGGTTCTCCATCCGCAAAAGCCGCCCCGTGACCGTCGCCCGCGCCACGCTGTCTGCCGGAAAGTTGGTGTCGCACACAATCACAACATCGCCATGCCCCATGGCCCGCAAACAGGCCAGCACCTCGGCATTCAGCCGATTGTCGATCCCTTTCAGCATTCCAGACCCTCCCTTGGCCCTTTCATCTTTGCGCAAATATCCCACGGGGGTGCGGGGGTGTGAAACCCCCGCTCCGCCAGATGTCACGAAAGCCGCACGCCCGAGGCCTGATCGAACACATGCACCTTCCCGACATCCGGCGCAAAGGCCAAAGCGTCGCCCGGCCGGAACGGCACCCGGTCGCGGAACAAGGCCACCACCTCGCGCCCCCCCGACCCGGTGCTGCCCAACCCGTTGCCACCCGACTCGGGGCCACCAATGCGCAGCACGACATGGGTTTCCGACCCCGTGGGTTCGATCACAGCCACCGTCCCGGCGATCCCCTCACCCACGGCAAGGTGTTCGGGCCGCACGCCATAGGTCACCGCACGCCCCTCGGCCAGGTTCAGGCCGGGCGGCAGCGGCAGGCGGGTGCCGTTCTCCAGCACCACCACCCCGCGCTTTACCTCGCCCGGCAACATGTTCATCGCCGGGCTGCCGATGAATCCCGCGACAAAGGTGTTCACCGGGCGGTCATAAAGGTCCAGTGGCGCGCCGACCTGCTCGATCCGCCCACCCTGCATGACCACGATCTTGTCGGCCATCGTCATCGCTTCGATCTGGTCATGGGTGACGTAAACCGTGGTCGTCTTCAGCCGCAGGTGCAGCTCGCGGATCTCGGTGCGCATCTGGACGCGAAGCTTTGCGTCCAGGTTCGAAAGCGGTTCATCAAAAAGAAACACCTGCGGGTCACGCACGATGGCCCGGCCCATCGCCACGCGCTGACGCTGCCCGCCTGACAGCGCACGCGGATAACGGTCAAGATAGGGCGTCAGCCCCAGAATCTCGGCGGCACGGGTGACCTTTTCGGCAATCGCGGCCTTGTCCATGCCCCGCATCTTCAGCGCAAAGCCCATGTTGGCCCCCACCGTCTTGTGGGGATACAAAGCATAGTTCTGAAAGACCATCGCAATGTCGCGCTCACTTGGGGGCAGGTTGTTCACCCGGCGCGCGCCGATCCGGATATCGCCGCTAGTGATCTCTTCCAGACCCGCGATCATCCGCAAAAGCGTGGACTTGCCACAGCCCGAAGGCCCGACCAGCACGACAAATTCCCCATCCGCGATGTCAAGGTCAAGGCCATGCACGACCTGAACCCCGCCGTAGAACTTCTTCAAATCGCGGATCGTGACTTCGGCCATCGGCCCTTCCCCTCCCTCAAGTTGTGGCAAGGCTAGCCGTCGCAAGCAGGCCTGTCCATCGGCTGATCATACTAACATGTTAGAATCTTGACAGGCCCCGCGCCCCTTGCCAAGCTGCACGTCAAGGATGGCTGCCGCTGGGGAGGGGAGGCCCCACAGTCCTGCTTGCCCGCATGTCCGTCTGCACGGGCAGTCGCAGCAAGCCCGAATGTCCGACAAGACCAAGAACGCACTGAAAATGGGCCGCACTCGCGCGTTGTTGCGCCGGGAAGTCAGGCCCACCAACTGGGAGGATGAGACATGAAAGTAGGCATCTACAATACGTTGATGGGCGCACAGCTTAGCCGTCGCCGCATGCTGCAAGGGGCCACCGCGCTTTCGGCCCTGGCGATGATCCCGGCCTCGGTTAGGCCGGCGCTGGCCGAAGCCCACGGCAATGTCCGCGCCGAGATCCTCAAGATCCCGGGCGTCGGCATGGGATCACCCACCGATGCCGACTGGCAGAAGGTCGGCGAGATGTGTCTGGGTTCCACCAAGACCAACGTCGCCGAAGGCGAATTCGCCGGGGTAGAGCTGACATTCTTCGGCATCAACAACAACGGCTTGCACAACATTCTCTTCCGCGGCCTGCTCAAGGGCTGGGAGACCTACACCGGTGCCAAGATCAACTGGATCGACCTGGCACAGGCCGACTACAACCCGCGCCTGCAGCAGAACATCGCCACCGGCACGGTCGATTTCGACATCCTCGCCATGGGCGCGCCTCTGGAAGGCGATACCGCAAGCAAGGGTCTGCTGGACGAAATGCCCGACTGGGTCATGGCCCAGATCGAGATGGACGACTACGTGGGCTACCTGAAAGCCCCCGTCGGCACCTGGGATGGCAAGACCTACCGGATCTCGATTGACGGCGACTGCCACACCTTTGCCTATCGCAAGGACTACTTCGGCGACGGGGCGATCTCGGGCATGGCCGAGCCGCCAAAGACCTGGCAAGAGGTCAATGCCTACTCCAAGGCCGTTGTCGGCCAGACCGACCCGCTGACCGGCCTTGCTGCGCATGGCTATCTTGATCCGCTGAAGGGCTGGGGCGGCTTCGGGTTCTACTTCCTAGAAAACCGCGCTGCAGCCTATGCCAAGCATCCGAGCGATCCGGCCTGGCTGTTTGACCCCGATACCATGAAGCCGCGGGTCAACAACCCGGCCTGGGTTCAAGCCATTCAGGACGTGCTTGACCTGATCGCCATCCCCGGCGCCTATCCGGCCGACCAGATCAACGCCGATCCCGGCACCACGGCGTTCTCGCAATTCCTTGCGGGCACCGGGTCCAGCCTGATGTGGTGGGGCGATGTCGGCTCGAACGCGCGCACGTCTGACACCTCGGTCGTGGGCGACGTGGTGGGCTTTGGCATCAACCCCGGCTCGGACCGGGTCTACAACAGCCAGACCGCCGCCTGGGAGGAAACCTACAACGAAGCGCCGAACATGGCGTTCCTTGGCTGGGGCGTCTACGTCACCAACCGCGTTTCGGGCGACGAGATGAAGCGCAAGGCAGCATGGTCGGCAGCGGCCCATCTGGGCGGCAAGGACCTGTCGCTGTGGATGTCGGCCTATCCGTCCGGCTTCCAGCCCTACCGCAACTCACACTTCCTGTATGAGGAATGGGAGGCCGCAGGCTATGACCGGGCGTTCGTCGAGGATTACCTTGGGTCGAACGCCGACAGCTACAACCACCCCAACGCAGCCGTCGAACCTCGTATCCCCGGCATCTTCCAATACTATTCGGTGGCCGAGGATGAACTGGCCAAGGGCTATGCCGGCCAATACGCCAGTGCACAGGAAACGGCAGATGCCATCGCCGCCGCCTGGGAAAAGATCACCGACGAAATCGGTCGTGACAGCCAGATCGCGCTTTACAAGGCCTCGCTGGGGATGTGACCCTGAATCGCAAGGCGGGCAGAAATGCCCGCCTTGCATCCACCTACCCGCGGTGTGGACAGGCTTGCCCACCGTGCCCCCCCTTGCCAATGGCCACCGACCCGGTGGCACGGCACCCGACCTTGCAGGCAAAAACAGTTGAGCAACGGCGCACAGCTTCACGTCGTCACCAGCGACACCATCACCGACGGCCGCAAGCGGCTGGGGCATGCGCTGATCTGGGGCTCGGCCGCGGTGCTGGGCCTTGTGGCGCTGGCGCAGTTGGGCCAGACGCAGGGTTGGTGGGACGCGGGCTTTGCCAACTGGCGCCCCACGCTTTACGCGTATTGTCTCTGGGCGACGGCCCTGTGCTGGGCGCAGGTCCTGTTGCGCGGTGAGCAGGGCAAGCGCACGCTTTTCGTCCTGCCCGCCGCCCTGTTCGTGATCTCGCTGACGGTGTTCCCGTTGCTTTTCGGGCTGGTCATCGCCTTTTCAAGCTGGAACCTTGCCAGCCCCGATGGCCGCCAGTTCAACGGCGTCGATAACCTGATCCAGATGTGGACCGATCCGTTCTACTGGAACGCCATCACCAACATGGTCTGGTATACGCTTGCCATCGTTGTGGAATATACCATCGCCTTCGGCCTTGCCCTGCTTCTCAACAGCCAGATCCGGGCCCGCAAGTTCTTTCGCGTGGCGTTCCTTCTGCCCCTGATGCTGTCGCCTGTCGCCGTGTCGTGGATGATCGGCAAATCGATGCTTGAGGCACGGTTCGGCCCGATCTCGCGGCTGGCACGGGCGCTGGGGGTCGACAACCCGTCGTTCTTTGAATCCCCCTGGATGGCCAAGGCCACCATCATGATCCTGGACGCCTGGACCTTCATCCCCTTCATGATGATCATGCTGCTGGCCGGTCTGCAGGCGATCCCCAAGGAACTGACCGAGGCCGCAAAGGTTGACGGTGCCAAGGGCTGGAAGGCGTTTTGGGAGATTACCTTCCCCCTGATGCTGCCGGTCAGCATCACCGCGATCCTGATCCGCATCATCTTCAAGCTCAAACTGGCGGATATCGTGATCAACGTCACCTCGGGCGGGCCGGGCGGGGCGACGGATACCGTCACCAGCTTCATCTTCCGCGAATACCGCGAACGGTCGAACGTCGGCTACGGCACGATGCTGGCGATGGTCTACCTTGTGCTTATCGTGATCTTCATGACCGTCTTGATGAAATGGTCCGCACGCTACGCAAGGCCCCAGACATGAAGACTGACATGACCACGCAGATCTTCCACGACAGCCCCGCCGACCGTGGCCACAGCGCCAAATGGTGGACCAGCCGCATCGCCATCTACGGCGTGCTGATCCTGTGGGCCATCATCTGCCTGTTCCCGATCTACTGGACGCTGACCACCAGCTTCAAAATGGCCCCCGACGTGATGAAGGGGAACATGATCCCTTGGGTCGATTTCACACCCAAGTGGAAAGGCTGGGAGGCGATTGGCCTTTCCCCCCAGACCCTTGGCCAGGAAAGCACCGTCCGGGCCGAGTTTCTGAAGCGCTTCTACAACTCCACCATCATCTCGCTGACCGCATCGGCGCTGGCGGTGCTGTTGGGGTCGCTTGCGGCCTATGGCCTTAGCCGCTTTACCTACAAATGGGGCTGGATGAAGAACGACGACATCTCGTTTTTCTTCCTTAGCCAGCTGATCCTGCCGCCGGTCGTCCTCGCCCTGCCGTTCCTGGTCCTTTACAAGGAACTCGCGCTGCTGGACACGCGGATCGGGCTGATCCTGCTTTACACCCTCTCGGTGCTGCCCATCGTCATCTGGATCATGAAGGACCAGTTTTCCACCATCCCGACCGAGCTTGAAGAGGCGGCGATGGTGGACGGTCTTGGCATCTGGGGCGCGTTCTTCACCATCATCCTGCCCATCGCCCTGCCGGGCATGGTGGCGGCTTTCATTCTAAGCCTTGTGCTGACCTGGAACGAATACTTCTTCGCAGCCCTCCTCACCTCCACCCACGCCAATACCCTGCCGGTGATGGTTGCCAGCCAGACCGGAAGCCAGGGCATCAGCTGGTGGTCGATGGCCGCGCTAAGCTTTGCAGCAATCCTGCCGCTGATCGTGATCGGCGTGGCGCTTGAGCGGTTCATCATCAAGGGCATGGCCGCAGGGGCGGTGAAATAGGGTGGGCAACAGCGCCCAGCCTTCGCGGGGGGTCCCATGCTGAAAGGCATCGACCAGCGCCTCAGCGCCGAGGTCGTCCATGTCCTCATGTTGATGGGTCACGGAGATGATCTGGTCATCTGCGACGTGAACCACCCTGCCGCCACCATCGCGGCGGAAACCACCTATGGCCGCCTGATCGACATGGCTGGCTGCGACATCCCCACTGCCGCCCGCGCGATCCTTACCCTTATGCCCCTCGACACCTTTGTTCCGGCCCCGATCACCCGCATGCAGGTGGTTGGCGACCCCACGGCCGAACGGCCGATCTTTGCCCGAATGCAAGCTGTCGCAGACAGCGCAGAGGGCCGGCCCATCGGCATGCAAGCGGTTGAGCGTTTTGCGTTTTACGCCGCCGCCCGGCAGGCCTTTGCCATCATCCGGACCAGCGACTCTGGCCCCTATGGGTGCTTCATCCTGAAAAAGGGCGTGATCGACCTGGCCCCGGCCTAAGACGCGGCGGGCACACACGCGGAAACCCGCCGTCGGCCGGGACAATCGTCAGGCCCGCCATCGCAATCGCCTACGACCGGGCCATCTTAGTCGCAGCGAGCCATCCGCTCGCGCAGAAGGACTTTCATGAACATTGTTGAAATCGCAGCCGGAAATCCGGCTTTCTCCACGCTTGTTGCAGCCGTCACCGCCGCCGATCTGGCCACTGCCCTCAGCGGCGCCGGGCCGTTCACGGTCTTTGCCCCGACAAACGATGCCTTTGCGAAACTGCCTGCCGGCACGGTGGAGGACCTTGTCCTTCCGGCCAACAAGGCCAAGCTGACCGCCATCCTTATGCTGCACGTCGTCTCGGGCACGCACAAGGCGGCTGATTTCGCCGACGCGACCACCGACGTTGCCACCCTTGGCGGCGAGAAGGTTACCATCACCGGCAAGGACGGGTCCGTCCATGTTGGTGGCGCAGTGGTTGTCACGGCTGACCTCGCCGCTTCGAACGGCGTGATCCATGTCATCGACACCGTGCTGATGCCCGCATAATCGCAGGCCTGTATCTTAGTCAGTGTGGGGGGCCTCTTGGCCCCCCTTTTTCATGGAGGCCCGGCCAGCCCCAGACTGTGGGTCAGATGGTCCAGCGCGATGCCCACGCCCGCCTCACCCAGCGCGGCCGTGGCTTCAGGGGCGGTCTCGGTGTACCAATGCCCGCCCTCGGCAACCCGCTCCATGTCCACGGTGTCAGGCGCAAGCGCCAGCATCAGCGCGGTTTCCCCCAGCCCGGCATGGTCAAACGGGAAATCGGCACCTTGGGGGAACAGCGGGTGAATGCGTATCCAGTTGAACGGGTCCGCCCCTGCCGCATGCTGGGCATAATAATCCTGCATGCCCCGGTCGCCCCACCAACCCGGCCCACGCGTGGCCTCAAGATGCCGGAAGATCGCGTTGCGGGCAGCAAGGCGGAAGGTCAGGTCCGTCGGCATCCCCTGGACGAAGTTTTCGGTCTGATGGTGGATCACCCCGTGCAGATTGCGAAAACCTGTGGCCAGAAGTGCTGTGAACAAGGCCTCGGCCAAGGGCAGGAAGGTTGCAGGGTCCAGGTGCAGCGTCCCTGCACCCGTTCCGGCCCCTGGCCCTGCAACTGCATGGCTTGCGGCGCCATAGGCAAAGGGCGGCAGGGTTATGATCCGGTCACCCAGCCGCTTCAGCGTCTCGGTGACGATCAGCAGGTCCACCCCGGCGGGAAGGTGTTCGCCATGATATTCCATCACGCCAATCGGCAGCACGACAGGCACCCCCGCCTTGACCGCCTGTGCTATCTGCTCAGGGCGCATCCGGTCAAACTGCATCAGTCCCCCCTCCCAGCGCATGGGCAATGTCGCGGGTCTGCGTGTAAAGCGCCTTCCATAGCGGGTATTGCCGCGCATAGGCCGCAACCGGTTCGGGCGTCACGGTGCGGACAACCGGGTTCCAGCGCGTGATCTCATCCGGCATCGCGGCACCGATGGCGACAGCGGCAAGGAAGGCATCGCCGTAGCTGGCACCAATGGTCTTTTCGCACACCAGTTGCGGCACATGCCCCACGTCTGATGTCGCCTGCATCCAGGCCGTGTTCTGCGTGCCCCCACCCACCGCCAACACCCGCGACGGCGTGGCCCCGACCTCGCGGCAGGTGTCAAGGACATGCGCCGTGCCCATCGCAACCCCCTCCAGCACCGCGCGGAACAGGTCGGCGCGGGTATGGGTCAGGTCCAGCCCGAAGAACGCGCCCTTGGCCAAGGGGTCATGGATCGGCGTCCGCTCACCCGAGAAATACGGCAGACAGAGCAGTCCCTTGGCCCCCTTCGGGCTGGCGGCCGCCTCAGCCGCCAAGGTGGCAAAGTCGCTGTCCCTCGCCAGCTGGTCGCGGAACCAATGCGTCAGCGTGCCAGAGGTCGCCAGCCCCGCCATGCTGGCATGCAGGCCCGGAAACAGCCACGGCGCGTACCACAGCCGCGCATCGCGCACCGGTGCGGCCGTAACCTGAATGATGAAGATGGTGGAGCCATACATCACCATCATCTCCCCCGGCGCCAGAACGCCCACGCTGACCGCCTCAGCCGCCGCATCTATGGTGCCGCAGGTGACGGGCGTGCCCACGGCCAGCCCCGTTTCAGCCGCAGCGGCAGCGGTGACGTGACCGGCGATGTCGGTCGACCACATCAACCGTGGCAGACGGTCCAGCGGCAGGAAATCGGCCAGCGCATCGGTCCAGTCCAGCCGGTTCACGTCGTAAAGGGGTGAGAAGTTGGCCGCAGTGTAGTGGTCGATGGCGTATTCGCCGGTCAGCTTCCAGGTGATGAAGCTGGTTGAAGTCAGGATTTTGGCGGTGCGGGCGAAGAGATCCGGCTGAGTCTCTTTCAGCCACAGGATCTTTGGCCCCACGGATTGTGAGGTCAGCGCATTGCCGCAGCGGGCCAGGATCACCTCCGGCCCGATTGCCGCATCCAACGCTGCAATCTGCGCCGTGGCCCGCGTATCCACCCCGTAAAGGACGCCGTTCATCAAGGGCGCGCCGGCGCTGTCGACCGGCAGCATGCAGGGCCCGATGGCGCTGGCCGCCACGGCGCGGATATTCTTCGGGTCTACCCCCGATTGCGCCAGCAGCGCGCGGGTCACATGGACGAAATCGCCCCACCAATCCTGATCCGCGCGGTGTTCGGCCCAGCCGGGGCGCGGCACCAGCATCTTGTGCGGGCGGGATGCGGTGGCGGTGATCGTGCCGTCACTGGCCACCAGAACGCCCTTGGTTTCAAACGTGCCAATGTCGATTCCAAGGGTGTGGGTCATGGCGCGCGCACCAGTTGCAAGGCCGGGGTGATGCCGTCCAGCATCAGGTCCAAAAGGCGGGTCAGGCTGTCCAGATCGGCGGTATCCACCACCTCAAGCGCGGAATGGGAATAGCGCATGGGAAAGCCCAGATCGAGGCAAGCCACCCCGTCCGGCCCCATGAACTGGATATAGCTGAGGTCGGTCAGCGCGCCGGTATGGGCTGAACGTTGCAACGGCAGACCTCCGGTTTCCGCAGCCGTTTCAGCCAATTCCACCAAGGCTGGGTGCGGAATCACCCCATTCAGCGTGCCGCGCCCGTGGAAGGAATAAAGGCTGATGCCCGGACCACCCCCAAGGGCGACATCGCCCCTACCGGCCATGTCTGGCGTGTCGCAGGCCAAAAGAAGGTCAATCTGCAGTGCGATACCCGGTTGCAAGGCGGTCGCCGCAGGCAGAACCCCCCGCAGGTTGAACTCTTCCTGCACCGACCAGACAAGGTGCAAGGTCGGGCCCGGCTTGCCCTGCCGCGCGCCTGCAAGGGCCAGAAGCACAGCGCAGCCAGCCCTGTCATCAACCGAAGTGCCTGCCAGCCGCGTGCCGTGCAAGGGCAGCACACGCGGCAGATAGGTGACGGGGGTGCCGATGCGCACGCCTGCCGCCCCGGCCTCGGCGGCGGTTGAGAACCCGGCATCGACGTAAAGATCAGCGTAGGGCAGGACCTTGTACTTTTCCTCTGGCCCCGTCGCGTGGTGCGACTTGTTGGCGATGACACCGGGGATATCGCCCTTGGGTGTCGACAGGACCACGGCTTGCGCCGGCAGCGCGCGTTCGGGCACCCCGCCAAGGCGTTCCAGCCGGATCAGGCCGTTCGCCTCAACCTTGCGGACGATGAAGCCCAGCTGGTCCATATGCGTGAAGACCATGACTGACGGCAGCGCGGGGTCACCGGGCAGCGTGGTCATCAGGTTGCCCAGCCGGTCAGAGCGGTGGGCCAGACCCATCCGGTCCAGATGGGCGGCAATGGCCGATGCCACCCGGCCTTCGTACCCCGACAGGCCGGGGATCAGCATCAACTCGGTCAGGGTGTCGCGGATCATTGGCCCCTCACTGTGCGGACGCGGTCCATGAAATCGCGGGCGCGGTCGGGGTCCACCGCCGCCCAGGTGTCACCGCCGATCTTCAGTGCCGACCCTACGATGCAGCCATCGGCAACGCGCAGCACATCGGCCACAGTGGCGTGCTTGACGCCGGTATTGGCCAGCACTGGCGTCGTTGGCAGGACGCGCTTCACGGCCTCCAGATCCTCCATCCGTGCGGCCTCACCCGTGATGGCGCCAGACACCAGCACCGCATCGGGAATCGACGAAAATACCGCCGACCGCGCCCTGTCAGGCAAGGGGCGCGGATCGAGAGAGCCCGCAAACTCGGCCGAGACGTTGTAAAGCGTGGCCACGCCCCCCGCGCCGATCCGGCTGCCATAGCGGCGGGCGGCCCCGGCGTCGGGCGCCCAAAGGCCCATGTCGCTGGCATAGGTGCCGGTGAAAATCTCGCGCACGAAGGCGGCCCCGGTCGCCGCCGCAAGGGCCATGGTCGCCATCGGGTCCCACAGCACATTGACGCCGAAGGGCACGGTGATCCGGTCGCGCAGTCGCCCGATGACATAGGCCATCGTCGCGGTTGAGGCCGTGTCAACGCGCAGCTCATAAGGCCGGTCGTTTTCGTTGCCGAACATCACCGCATCGACCCCGGCCGCCTGCAGCGCGGCAAGGTCAGCTTCGGCCCCGCGCAGGATTGCGTCAACGCCGCCAGCGCCATCATACAAGGGCGTGCCCGGCATCGCCCCCAGATGGACCATGGCAATCACGGGCTTGGTGCGCCCGAAAACCTTTTCAAAACGTGTCATTGACCAATCCCCCTGTGTTGCAAGGCTAACGCGAAAACGGGTGGTCGGGAAAGGTGCAACATACTAGCATGTCAGCAATAGGGGCAGGAGGCATCCATGCAGCGCACACGGCACTGGGACAGGCGCGGGGCCAAGGGGCTGACCATTACCGAGCTTGGCTTTGGCGCGGCCCCTTTGGGCAATCTTTTCAAGGCGATCAGCGACGACGCGGCACATGAGGTGCTGACAGCCGCCTGGGATGCGGGCGTGCGCTATTATGACACCGCGCCCTTGTATGGGCTTGGCCTGTCGGAAACCCGGCTGAACCGGTTTCTGCGGGGCAAGCCACGCGGGGACTATGTGATCTCGACCAAGATCGGACGGCTTTTGTCGGCGGTGCCACCGGGCACCGGCGATGGTGCGGGCAAATGGATCGACGTGCCCAGCCGCCGCGAGAGGTTCGACTATAGCCACGATGGTGTGCTGCGCAGCCTTGAGGCAAGTCTGGAGCGGCTGGGTCTGGACCGCATCGACGTGGTCTTTGCCCATGATCTGGATGTCTTCACCCACGGGTCCGAAGCGGCCAAGCTGGCCCGGCTTGAGGAATTCATGGCCGGTGGCTACCGCGCCTTGTGCCGCTTGCGCGACGAAGGCGTGATCGCAGGCTTTGGCGCGGGCCTGAACGAAGGCGCGCCCTGCGACTGGCTGATCGACCGGGGGGAGTTCGACATCTTCCTTCTGGCCGGGCGCTATACTTTGCTTGACCAAAGTGCTGCCGGGTTCATGGACCGCGCCGCCGCGCGCGGGGTGGGGGTGGTGATCGGCGGGCCCTACAACTCGGGCATCCTGGCCACGGGCCCCCGCCCCGGTGCGCGGTTCGACTATGGCCCTGCACCACAGGCGATGCTGGACCGGGCCGCGCGGCTTGAGGCGGTATGTGCAGCCCATGGCCAGCGCCTGCTGGACGCGGCTTTCCAGTTCCCGCTGCGCCACAAGGCGGTGGTCAGTGTGATCCCCGGCGGGCAAGGGCTGGCCGAGATGGAAAGCAACGCCCGTGCCGCAGCGACAAAGCTGCCCGAGGCGCTGTGGCAGGATCTGGCGGCAGAGGGGCTGATCCCCTGACTCCGTTCGTTTCGACAACCATGGGCGAACCCGATGGCATACCGCGAGCGATGTCTTTGACGTAAGAAAATGCGTTTGAGTTCAGGCGTTTGCCAAGGCGGCGCGGATCATGGCCGCGTCAATCTGATGGCGCGTTTCGGGGGGCAGACTGACATGCAGGCCCGCCGCTGCCTGACCGAAGGCTGCCGCATCCGCAAGGGTGGTGCCGCCGGCCCAGGCGGCCGTCAGCGCGCCGATGAAGGCATCGCCCGCACCGTGAGTCGAGATGACCTTGACCTGATGCGCCACTTGCCGGTGGTGCTGGCCCGCCTGATGGACAACCAGACCATCGCCGCCGAGGGTGACAATCACTGCGCCGGGGCCCAGTTTTGCCAGATCAGTCGCCGCGCTGGCGGGGTCCAGCCCGGCTTCATCGCGGTGCAGAAGATCTGCGGCCTCGCCCCGGTTGACGACCAAAAGGTCGGTCAACGCCAAAAGCCCCGCCAAAACCGGCCGGGCCGGGGCCGCGTTCAGGATGACGCGCACCCCAGCCGCCCTTGCGCGCGTGGCAAGCGCCAGATTCACCACCTCTGGAACCTCGCTTTGCAGCAGGAGTGCGGCACAGTCGCGCGGAAACTGCACGGCATCTGCCCGCAAAAGCAGGTTGGCCCCCGAAACGATCACTGCCCCATAAGCGCCACCGGGCAGGCTGATTGCCACCGACATCCCCGACGGCCCCGGATGCGTCTGCACGCCAGAGCGGCGCACCCCGGCCAAATCCAGCGCACTGCGCAAGATCATCGCCGCATCGTCCGAGCCGACCGCCCCGGCCATATGCACCTCGGCGCCGGCACGGGCGGCGGCGGCGGCCTGATTGCCCCCCTTGCCGCCAAAGGCATAGCGCACGCCCTGCCCGGCCAGCGTCTGGTCAACGCGCGGCAGGCCGGGGGCATCGACGATCACATCGTGGTGCAGCGATCCTGCACATAAAAGTACCGGGCTAGAGCGCATCAGAACGGCTTGGGCTAGGGGCGGTGCAGGTCAGGAAACGGTGGGTCATGGGCGGGTGGCCAAGTCTGGGACGGACTCGATTGTAGACCATGGTATGCCGCTGACAAGGCCAGAAAACATGCCGCAACGCCGCATCATGCCCCCAGAAGTGCCGTCATCACCAGCCGCGTCGTCGCTGCTGCATCCTGCCGTGCCTGCGCCGCTTGCAGGGCCGGATCATCCGCCAGCTGGGCGGCCAGGTCGACCAGCCGGTCAGTCAGGCGAATATTCGTCCGCGCCTCTTCGACCGGGTCAAGTCCCGAAAGATCGGGGAAGGTGTCAAAGTAGATCACCCCGGCATAACGCGCACGCCGCATGGCCACCAACAGCTCAACCGTCTGCACGGGATGCACGGACCCCGCCATCAGCCCGTCATCACGCTTGCCGTAGCCGTCGTTCAGATGCAGCCCAAGCACCCGGCTTTTGCGGGTGGCAAGCATGGCGGCCTTGGCAGGCATTTCACCGGCATAAAGCATGTGCGCAAAATCGAGCGTGACGCCGGTGTTGGGGCGGGCAACTTCCTCAAGCGCCAGCAGCGTTGTCGCCATGTCGGGCATCAGCGCATGGGCACGGGGCTCATTCGGTTTGTATTCCACCGCGATGTCGATGGCAGGGTTGTGGTCGGCGACCTCAACCATTGCAGAGATGGTGTCATCCCACATCCGCCCGTAATCAGCCTGAAAGCTGTAGTCGAACCCGTCCTGACCCATCCACAGCGTCATCTGGCTACCGCCCATCGCGGCGCAGGCGTCAATGCCGCGTTTGGTCAGATCGATGGCGGCCTGCCGCAAGGCAGGGTCAGGGTGGGTGAAAGCGCCCAGCTTGAAGCCGCTTTCGGTGTAATAGCGCATCGCGAGACCATTCAGCACCAACCCCTGATCGGCCAGAAGGTTGGACAGCTGGCCTGCGTCATGCGCGGCGAAATGGTCGGGATAGTTCAGATCCGCCGCCGACAGCCCCCCTACCCGGCCCGCGCCTGCGATCATTTCGGCGACCGACCCGCCCTTGACCTTGAAGGCGTTCAGGCGCGCGGCATAGCGGAGGCGGTTCGGGATCATGGGGTACCCCCCCGATCAGCGCCATCCCGGGTTGGGCTGAAAAGATCGGGGCGGTCCCTTTCAAGGGGTTCGAGGTAGGTAACAAGCTGGCGCAAATGCGCCTGAACGGCGCTGCGGGCGGCGGCGGGGTCGCGCGTCTCCAACGCGGCAAGGATCGTCTGATGTTCGGCCAGGGTCGCAGCAATCCGGCCAGGCACCGGCAGGATCAACTGCCGCGCGCGGTTGACGTGCAGCCAGGCGGTTTCGGCCACCACCGCCAGCTTGGGAAAGCCGGTAAACGACAAAAGAAGCTCATGCATCGCCGCATCCATCGCGTAAAAGCCGGGAATATCACCATCAGCCAGCAGCGCGGCCTGCACCGTCACGTTCCGGCGGAGGAGTTGCAGTTCCGCTTCGGTGATCCGCCCGGCCACGAGTTCGATCGCCGCCACCTCGATCGCCTCACGCAGGAAAGCGCCTTCGCGGATCTCTTGCATGGAAAAGCGCGCAACGAAGGTGCCGGCTTGCGGGATCACATCCACCAGCCCTTCGGCCTGCAGGCGGGCAACGGCATCGGCCACCGGGCTGCGGCTGACCCCAAGGGCTGCACAAACCTCAGGCTTGCGCAGAATCTCGCCAGGGCGATAGTCCAGTGCGAGGATGCTGTGGCGCAGCGTCTGGTAAACACGCTGCCCAAGCGACCCAGAGAACGCAGCCAGCGGTCGCAACCGCCGAGACGTCGCGTCCTGCGGCACAGAGAGGTCTTGTTTGGCGGCGGCGGCTGGTTGTAACATGCTAACATGTTAGGCGACTGCGCGCCTGTGTCAATCATGCGGCAGGCAAGAAGGGGGATGCCATGGCTGATGGGGTGATCCGACTGCACGGGTCTGACAATGTGGTGATCGCCCTGCAGGACCTAGCCGCAGGGGTGACGCTACCCGCGGTGAACACGCCTTTGCCCGGTCCCGTGCCACGCGGCCACAAGATCGCCGCCCATGCGATTGCCACGGGGGAAAAGGTGATCCGCTATGGCCAGATCATCGGGCAGGCCACTGCCGACATTCCGGCTGGCGGGCATATCCACAGCCACAACCTTGGCATGGGCCCCCACAGCAGCGACTATGCCATCGGCGCAGAGTGTCGCCCCCTGCCGCCGCTTGAGCCGCGCCTGTTCCAGGGCTACCACCGGCCGGACGGCACCGTGGGGACCCGGAACTACCTTGGCATCCTTACTTCGGTGAACTGCTCGGGGTCCGTCGCCCGCTTCATCGCCGAGGCCGCCGAGAAGGACCCGGTGCTTTCGTCAATGCCGGGGATCGACGGGATCGTGCCCATCGTCCACCAGACCGGCTGCGGCATGTCCGGCACGAACGAAGGCTACGCAACCCTGATGCGCACGCTGAAGGGCTATGCGCGCAACCCGAACTTTGGCGGCATCCTTCTGGTGGGATTGGGGTGTGAGGTGATGCAGGTCCCCGACCTTGTCGGTCAAGGCCGCCTGCGCCCCGACGGCAACTTTCGCTACATGACCATTCAGGGCGAAGGCGGCACCCGCGCGACCATCGACCGCGCCCTTACCGTGCTGCGCGAGATGGGCGAAGTCGCCGCTCGCACGCCCCGCGCCCCCGCCCCGGTGTCAAAGCTGATGGTCGGCCTGCAATGCGGCGGGTCAGACGGCTATTCCGGCATCACGGCCAACCCCGCCCTCGGCCACGCCTCTGACCTGCTGGTGCGCATGGGCGGCACCACGATCCTGTCCGAGACGCCAGAGATTTACGGCGCCGAACACCTTCTGACCCGCCGCGCCGTCAGCCAGGCGGTGGGCG
>JBBQVR010000075.1:0-17005 GCA_038211355.1 Rhodobacterales bacterium
GCGAAAGAGGCATGCTCCAAGGCCTTGGGCACCGGCTTGCGGATGGGCATTTCGTGGCGGGATATGGCGGTGACGAACCTGCGCTCCGGTCAGCCCGTGATGCATGTGACGGGCTGGGCCGCCGAACGCCTGCGTGCCATGACCCCTGAGGGGCATGAGGCTGTGATCCATGTGACCCTGACCGATGACCATCCGTGGGCGCAGGCCTTCGTGGTGATTGAGGCGCGGCCGATCCAGCTGCCGGACTGACAGGTCGCAGCCTTTGCCGGACGGGGCCAGCCGACCCGCGCGCTATTCCCGCTGCCCCCCGCCTGCGCTGCCCCCCCGCCTGCGCTGCCCCCCCGCCTGCGCCGCCTTGACTCCGTCTGCGGCTTACGCGCAAGAAGCGCGGGCAAAAGACAAAGGGCAGGCAGGCATCATGGCCAAGGAAAAGACCGAGGGCGGCATCGTCGAGACGATCAAGACCGTCTTCTGGGCACTGCTGATCGCAGGGGTGTTTCGCAGCCTGTTCTTCCAGCCGTTCTGGATCCCGTCGGAATCGATGAAAGACACACTTCTGGTCGGCGACTTCCTGTTCGTCAACAAGATGGCCTACGGCTATTCCAAATACTCTTGCCCGTTCGCGATGTGCCCCATTGAAGGCCGCCTGTTCTCCAGCGAGCCAGAGCGGGGCGATGTCGTCGTCTTCCGCCATCCTGTGAACGGGTCCGACTTCATCAAGCGCCTTATCGGCCTGCCGGGCGATCGCATCCAGATGCAGGCCGGGGTGCTTTACATCAACGGCGTCGCGGCTCCGCAGGAACCGGCCGGGGTGTTTGAAGAGACCTATGAGCCCCAAGGCCCGATGCGCAACCTGCCGCGCTGCGAAAATGGCGCGGTCGGCGCGGGCGGGAGTTGCACCAAAAGCCGGTCGGTCGAGACGCTGCCCGAAGGTCAAACGCACAACATCCTGAACATCGACGCCGCAGGCTTTGGCGATAATACCGAGGTGTTCACTGTGCCTGCCGGCCACTACTTCTTCATGGGTGACAACCGCGACAACAGCCAGGACAGCCGCTATGCCCAAGCTGCGGGCGGGGTTGGGTTTGTCCCGGCCGAATACCTGATCGGCCGTGCTGACCGGATCATCTTTTCCTCGGCCGGAAGCCGCATGCTGTACTTCTGGACCTGGCGGTCAGACCGCTATTTCCAGGCGGTCGAGTGAGGCTTTCGGCCGAGCTCAAGGCCTTTGAAGGCCGTCTAGGGCATCCCTTTGCCAAGCCCGAACTGCTGATGCGGGCGGTTACCCATGCGTCAATCGGCACCGCCACAAGGCCCGACAACCAGCGGCTGGAATTTCTGGGTGACCGGGTATTGGGTCTGGTGATGGCCGAGGCGCTACTGACCGCCGACACCGGCGCGCGGGAAGGCCAGCTTGCCCCCCGCTTCAACGCGCTGGTGCGCAAGGAAACCTGCGCTGCGGTGGCACGGGACATCGGGCTTGGGGATGTGCTCAAGCTGGGCCGGTCGGAAATGCTGACTGGCGGGCGGCGGAAAGAGGCGCTCTTGGGGGACGCTATGGAGGCGGTGATCGCCGCCGTTCACCTGGACGCCGGGTTTGAAGCGGCCCGTGCGGTGATCCTGCGGCACTGGGCCAGCCGGATAGCCGGGGTGGAAACCGACGCCCGCGACCCCAAGACCGCCCTGCAGGAATGGGCGCAAGCCCGCGGCATGCCACCTCCGACCTATGTCGAAGCCGCCCGCAGCGGCCCGGATCATCAGCCCCTTTTCACCGTTGCTGTTCAGATCGCAACCGGCGAAACCGCCGAGGCGCAGGCCGGCTCAAAACGCATCGCTGAACAGCAAGCCGCAAGAGAGTTGCTGGCACGGCTGGAGACCGCCGCGCCCCAATAGGGCAAGTCGGGCGGCATCCGTCCTTTTTGCCGGGCATCGCAGCGCCAGAGTCTTTTGCGAATGTCTGGCGGTTAGAACTGACGATACTTTCCGACCGCTCACCTAGGCCAAGGCAAGTTTGCCACTGGCGGGGGTCTTTTCAACCTGAAACGAACCGACCGGCCCGCTGTAACTGACGAACTGGCTAAGGCAAGCCATTTGCTGTAAGCGACAAGCTTGGATGGAACGAGGCCTTGATGACTGACACACGCGCGGGCTTTGTTGCCCTGATAGGCGAACCGAATGCCGGGAAATCGACACTTCTGAACCGGATGGTCGGGGCGAAGGTGTCCATCGTCACGCACAAGGTGCAGACGACGCGGACGCGGATCCGGGGGATCGCCATAGAAGGTGCGGCGCAGATCGTCTTTGTCGATACGCCCGGCATCTTTCGCCCCCGGCGGCGGCTGGACCGGTCCATGGTCAAGGCGGCCTGGGGGGGTGCTTCGGACGCCGATGTGATTGTCCTGCTGATCGAGGCGACGCGCGGGTTGACCGAAGGCGTCAAGCTGATCATCGACCGGCTGGCCGATGAGATGCCCAAGGGTCAGCCGGTGGCCCTTGCGATCAACAAGATCGACCGGGTGAAGGCGGAAACCCTGCTGGCGCTGGCCGAAGAGGTGAACGCAGCCTATCCTTTCAAGAAGACCTTCATGATCAGCGCCGAAAAGGGCTATGGCGTCGCAGATTTGCGCGTATGGCTGGCGGGTGAGGTGCCGGAAGGTCACTGGTTCTATCCCGAAGACCAGATCGCCGACCTGCCGATGCGGATGATCGCTGCGGAAATGACCCGCGAAAAGCTGACCCTGCGCCTGCATGAGGAGCTGCCCTACCAACTGACGGTCGAGACCGAAAAGTGGGAGGATAAGCCCGACGGAACGACGCGGATTGACCAGATCGTCTATGTCGCCCGCGACGGTCACAAGGGCATTGTCCTTGGCAACAAAGGTGAGACGATCAAGGCCATCGGCCAATCCGCCCGCGCCGATATCAGCGAATTCCTTGGCCGGACGGTCCATCTGTTCCTGCAGGTGAAGGTGCGGCCGAACTGGCTGGACGAGCCCGAGCGCTATTCCGAGATGGGTCTGGATTTCAAGGACGGCGATGCGTGAGGCGCGCAAAAGTTTTCGAAAACTTTTGCAAATTCCTTCAAAGGAATTTGGTCATATTCTGACGGGTTCGGTCTTGCGGGGGTGGAAGAGCCTCTGGCGAGCGTCTTTGGAAAAAGGGCAAATCCGGTGTCGGTAAGGCTTGCCACGGGTATCTGGGTCTCAGCCTACCTGACCCGGCTGCGGCTGGCGGAAATTCCGGCCTATGTCACCGCCAAGGGGGATGCCACGGCGGGCGCGGTGGTGGTGAAGGTGGCGGTGCTGGACGGGTCTGCCCGCGCTTATGAGCGGCGGTCGGACCTGATGACAGGCACGCGGGCCTGGATGCTGCTGGCCGAGGGCGCCGAGGCTGAGGTGGATGCGCTTTTGCTGCGGGCGCGCGGGCGCGACCCGGATCTGTGGGTGATCGAGCTTGAGGATCGGCAGGGTCGCACGCTTCTGGATCAGGACGGGCTTTCGGATTGAGTTGCGCGCCCGGCGCCGCGGGACAATAGTCGGGCCATGGAATGGCGCGACGAAGGGGTGCTTTTGTCCATGCGGCCGCATGGCGAGACCTCGGCAATCATCGAGGTGCTGACGGCGGCGCATGGCCGTCACGCCGGTGTCGTGCGCGGCGGGGCGTCGCGCAAGATGGCGGCAACGCTGCAGCCGGGCACCCAGCTGCAGCTGGTCTGGCGGGCGCGGCTGGATGACCACATCGGCAGCTTCACGGTGGAACCCTTGCGCAGCCGGGCGCATGTCCTGGGCGACCGGCTGGCGCTGGCAGGGCTGATGGCAATCTGTGCCCTGCTGCGCGCGGCCTTGCCTGAACGTGAGCCGCACCCCGTGCTGTGGGCCGAGACGCTGCCCCTGCTGGACGCGTTGGGTGTGGAGGGCTGGACCGCCACCTACCTGCGCTGGGAGCTGCGGTTGCTGGAAGAGCTGGGCTTCGGCCTTGACCTGACCACCTGCGCAGTGACGGGGGTGACCGAAGGGTTGGTCTATGTCAGCCCGAAATCCGGCAGGGCGGTTTCCGTCAAGGGGGCGGGCGATTGGGCCGACCGGCTGCTGCCGTTGCCTGCGGGTCTGGCCGGGGCCGGGGCGATGTCGGCTGACGCTTTGGTGCAAGGCTTGCGCCTGACGGGCTTCTTCCTTGACCGGGGGCTGGAACCCGTCCTGCAAGGCCGCCCCTTGCCCGAAGCACGCGCGCGGCTGGTGGATCTGATCACGCGCGGTTCCGTCGGACGCCCGGCCTGAAACGACGCATTATGTCGCAGCCGTGACAGCGTCCGAAGGCTGGTTCAGGCCAAGGTCTGCGGATGGCTACCCGCTATCTTCCGCTTGCCCTGACGCACAGCCCGACTCCACGGATCGAGCATTTCGCCCTCTTGTCAGGTCTTGATGCCGCGATCCGGGGGATCCTGATCTCAACCATGCCGCTGGTGGTTTATGATGCGCTGGGCGATGCGCAGTCGACCTCGGTCATGTATTTTGCGGCCGGGATTGTGGCGCTGATCTGGGGGCTGATGGTGCCCTGGGCCACCCGCCGCGTGCCGCGACGTTGGGCCTATACCGCTGGGGTCTGCCTCTATCTGATCGGCAATACGCTTGGGGCGGTGGGGACCTGGTGGTCGGTGCCGCTGGCCCTGATGTGCAATGCGATGGCGACGGTGACGATCTTTGTCTGCCTGAACGCCTATGTGCTGGACTATGTGGACCGCGTTGACCTTGGGCGCAGCCAGTCGACACAGATGGCCTATGCCGCCACCGCCTGGACCCTTGGCCCGATGGGCGGGGTCTGGATGTACCACTACTGGGCGCCGGCGCCGTTTTTGGTCGCTGGTGCGTTTTCGCTGGTGCTGCTGGTGTCGTTCTGGGTCTTGCGGCTGGGCAATGGCAAGCAGATCACCCGGGCCAAGCGGCCTGCGGTCAACCCCTTGGGCTATCTGGGGCGGTTCTTCAGCCAGCCGCGGCTGATTGCCGGCTGGATGTTTGCGGTGATGCGCAGTTGCGGCTGGTGGGTCTATGTCGTCTATCTGCCGATCTTCTGCATCGAGGCGGGCTTGGGCGACAAGGTGGGCGGTATTGCCCTGTCGGTCACCAACGCCCTTTTGTTTGCCGCACCCGCGCTGAACCGGCTGGGCCGCCGATTGTCGGTGCGCCGGTCGGTGCGCACGGCCTTTGGCCTGTGCGGGGCGCTGTTCTGCATGGCGGGGCTGCTGGCGTTCCTGCCTTGGGCCACCGTGGCGCTGGTGATGTGCGCTTCGCTTTTTCTGGTCATGCTGGACGTGGTTGGTGGCTTGCCGTTCCTGATGTCGGTCAAACCGTCCGAGAGGACCGAAATGTCGGCGGTCTACTCCAGCTTCCGCGACGTGTCGGGCATCCTGACGCCGGGGGCGGCTTGGCTCGTCTTGTGGGTCGCCCCCCTGCCGGGGATTTTCATCGCTGCCGGGGTGGGGCTTGTGGCGTCATGGGCGGTGGCTGGGCGGCTGCACCCACGGCTTGGCAGCGCGCGACCGTCGCGGGGTGGGGGCTCAGGCCCAGATCTTGCCGTGCCTGACCAGCCAGTCGGCTGAGGCCAGGAGGGCGGCCTTGGGGGCGATAAACTCCATCCCCATGTCTTGCACGGCGCGGGCGTTGGACACGTGGTCCAGCGTGCCGATCTTCGGCAGGATAGACCGGATCTGCGGATCAAACAGCGCCAGCACGCGCAACAGGATTGCCGGTGCCTCACGCGTGGGTATGCGGCGGGTGGGGTAGGCGGCTTTCAGGGTGCGGCCCATGTCAAGCATCGCCATCGACCCCGCTGCCGAGATATAGCGCTTGCCCACCGTTTCTGGCCGCTGCAGCGCGCGCAGGTGCATCTCGGCCACGTCACGCACATCAACGGTCGGAAAGCCGATATTCGGCAGCATCGGGTCTTTGCCCTTCAGGACCCGCTCAACCAACCCCAGGGATGAGCCATAGTGTTCATCCAGCGGCGGGCCGACCACCAGCCCGGGGTTCACCGTGGTCAACTGCAGGCCCAGCGACTTGGCCAGTTCCCAGGCCGCGCGTTCAGCGAGGGTCTTGGATTTCGCGTAGGGTGAGGTTGACGGGAGGCTGACATCGCACCAGTCGCCCTCATCATGCAGGGTGCCGGGTTTGGTATCGTTCATGATCGCCACGGTCGAGGAGGTCAGGACCACCCGCGTCACCCCGGCCGCAGCGGCGGCTTTCAAAACGCGGCTGGTGCCTTCTACCGCCGGGCGGATCAGGACGGCGGGGTCTTTCGGCTGTGCAATCGGAAAGGGTGAGGCGGTATGAACAACCGCCGCAACGCCGACCATCGCCTCGGCCCAGCCGGCATCAGCCTCAAGATCGGCCTGGACAAACGTCAGGGTGCCTGCGCCCGGGCCAAGATGTGGGCCCACAGCGGCCAGCACCTCATCCCCGCGGTCCAGCCGCCGCAGCGTGCCACGCACGTTGTAGCCGGCATTCAGAAGTTTGAGTGCGACATGCTTGGCGATAAAGCCTGAGCAGCCCGTCAAAAGAACCGTGTCCATCCTGACCCCCTGCCAATCTTTCCACTGAAAAGATAGCCGGACTGCCGGGAAGTCAAGCGATCAATCCAGCAGGCGGCGCGCGATCACGGTGGCCTGAATCTCGGCGGCGCCTTCGAAGATGTTCAGGATCCGCGCATCACACAGGATGCGGCTGATGCGGTATTCCAGCGCAAAGCCGTTGCCGCCGTGGATCTGCAAGGCGTTGTCTGCCGCCGCCCAAGCCACCCGTGCGGCCAGAAGCTTGGCCATCCCCGCCTCAAGATCACAGCGGTGGCCGTGGTCCTTTTGCCAAGCGGAGTAGTAGGTCAACTGCCGCGCGATCATGATTTCCACCGCCATCATCGCAAGCTTTCCAGCAATGCGCGGGAAGGCGATCAGCGGCTTGCCAAATTGCTTGCGGTCCAGCGCGTATTGCATGCCGGTTTCCAGCGCCGACTGCGCCACGCCCACCGCGCGTGCGCCGGTCTGGATGCGGGCGGACTCAAACGTCTGCATCAGTTGCTTGAAGCCTTGCCCTTCGACCCCGCCCAGCAGGTTTTCACCCTTTACTGCGAAGTCATCAAAGTTGACGGTGTATTCCTTCATGCCCCGATAGCCGAGCACTTCGATCTCACCCCCCGAAAGGCCGGGGTCGACAAATGGGGTTTCATCCGTGCCGGGGGTCTTTTCCGCCAGGAACATCGACAGACCGCGATAGTCGGTCGTCCCTTCAACGGTGCGGGCAAGGACCGTCATGACATGCGTCCGCGCCGCATGGGTGATCCAGGTCTTGTTTCCGGTGATCGTCCAGTCATCGCCGGCGCGCTTTGCCTTGGTGCGCAGCGCGCCCAGGTCTGACCCGGTGTTGGGTTCGGTGAAGACAGCCGTCGGCAGGATTTCCCCGCTGGACAGCTTTGGCAGCCAATGCGCCTTCTGCGCGTCGGTCCCGCCGCACAGGATAAGCTCTGCCGCAATCTCTGTCCGCGTGCCAAGGGACCCCACGCCGATATATCCGCGCGAAAGTTCCTCGCTTACCACCACCATCGCGGCTTTGGAGAGGCCGAAGCCGCCGTATTCCTCGGGGATGGTCAGGCCGAAGACGCCCATTTCGGCAAGGTCGTTGATGACCTCCATCGGGATCAACTCGTCCCTCAGGTGCCAGCCCTGCGCGACGGGGATGACCTTTTCATCGGCATAGCGGCGAAACTGGTCGCGGATCATCTCCAGCTCATCATCCAGCCCCGGCGCGCCAAAGGTGGCGCGGCCGTGGTTGTCCTGCATCAGCGCCACCAGCGCGGCCCGCGCGGCTGCGGTGTTGCCCTGTGCGATCAGGCGGGTGGCGGAGTCGGACGGGGTCCATGAGACCTCCATGTCCGACAGTCGGGCCGCCTCAAGCTGGCTCATGGGGATGCCGCCGGCGATCTGCGCGAGATACTCGCCAAAGCCGATCTGCAGGATCAGCGCCTCCATCTGGCCGAACTGGCCCGTGTCTGACACGCGGCCCGCCCAGGCGCGCAGCTGGCGCAAACCCTCGACATAGGTGGCAAGCCAGGCAACGGCATGGGCCTGATGCTGGCGATCTTCCAGCGACTGCGAGGACAGCCGCCCAGCAACCGTTACCTCAGCGCGCAGTCCTTCACGTGCGCTGGCAAACAGCGCCTCAACCTCGGGCAGGGCGGTGGCGGTCAGGTCCAGCACATCGGCAAGGATCGGGGACAGAATCGGGCTTTGGGTCATGGCTTGTCCATCATGCGGCATCTTTGCCCCTCCGATCACTGCTGGATTCTGCACCTGCGAAGACCTAACGCCTTCGCAGGTGCAGAGCAATTAGATTTCGTATGCGACTTGGCAAGCGACTGAAAATGTCGCGGCCGATTTTCATTGCGGTGCGCCAAGGATGGCCATTCCCCCCGAAAACCGCTTGCACCAGACCAAAGCTGTGGAAAGAAGAGGCCCATGATCGAATTCATCAGCGCAGGCCTGTCGACCCAGGCCTTTCTGGCGGCCATGGCTGTCACCTTCTTTGCCGGTATCGTCAAAGGCTCTGTCGGCTTTGCCATGCCGATGATCCTAGTATCGGCCTTTGCCGTGTTCCTGCCAGCGAATCTTGCGCTGGCCGGGCTGATCCTGCCGACACTGTTCACCAACGTCAGCCAGGCGTTCCGGCAGGGGGTGCCAGCCGCGCAGGAAACGGCGGTGACCTATCACCGCTTTCTGGTCGGCACGGTGATCTGCATTGCCTTGTCCGCCCCCTTTGCCGAGGTGATCCCGCGCGCGGTCTATCTGATGCTTCTGGGCCTGCCGATCACTGTCTTTGCGGGCCTGCAACTGATGGGGGTCAACCTTGCGATCAAGCTGCACCACCGCAACCGGGCCGAGTGGGGGTTGGGGGTGATCGGCGGGCTTTATGGCGGGATCTCGGGCATCTGGGGGCCGCCGCTTCTGGTGTTTTTGCTGTCGACCGGGGCCGACAAGCTGCAGGCGATCCGCGCGCAAGGGGTCGTGTTCCTGATCGGTGCGGTGGCGCTTTTGGCGGCGCATCTGGGCACTGGACTGGCCAATGCCCAGACGCTGGCCTTTTCGGCGGCGCTGACACTGCCCGCGCTTGCAGGGCTGTACACCGGTTACGCCGTACAAGACCGGCTGGACCAGAACCGCTTTGGCCGCTGGACCCGCACCCTTCTGGTGATCACCGGGCTCAACCTTGTGCGGTTGGCGGTTGTTGGCCCTTAGCCGATGGCCGCTGCCTTCACGTCAGCGTCGATGAAGGGCACGTACTGGGCAAAGTTCTTCTGGAACAAGCCCACCAGACGCTGGGCTTGTGCGTCATAGGCCGAAGCGTCCGTCCAGGTGCTGCGCGGGTCCAGAAGGCCCTTGCCGACGCCAGGCACATCAACCGGGACGTCAAAGCCGAACACCGGGTCACGCCGGAACGCCCCGGCGTTCAGCGACCCATCCAGGGCCGCCGACAACAGCGCCCGCGTCGCCTTGATCGGCATCCGCTTGCCCGTGCCGTAAGCGCCACCCGTCCAGCCGGTGTTCACCAGCCAGCAGGACGCACCCTGCCGCTTGATCTTGGCTTGCAGAAGCTTGCCATAAACCTCGGGGCGGCGTGGCATGAACGGGGCGCCAAAGCAGGTACTGAAGGTGGGCTGCGGTTCCGTCACACCACGTTCGGTGCCCGCGACCTTTGAGGTGAAGCCGGACAGAAAGTGATACATCGCCTGCGCCGGGGTCAGCCGGGCAATCGGCGGCAGCACACCAAACGCATCGCAGGTCAGCATCACCACATGGCGCGGATTGCCACCAAGCCCCGTGGCCGACGCGTTCGAAATCGCCTCAAGCGGATAGGCGCAGCGGGTGTTGTCGGTCAGCGAGTTGTCGGCAAAGTCCAGTTCCAGCGTCTCGGGGTCATAGACCATGTTTTCCACAACCGTCGCAAAACGGTGGGTGGTGGCATAAATCTCCGGCTCGGCCTTGGGGTCAAGGTTGATGGTCTTGGCGTAGCAACCGCCTTCAAAGTTGAAGATGCCGCGGTCAGACCAGCCATGTTCGTCATCGCCGATCAGCGTGCGGTCAGGTGCCGCCGAAAGCGTGGTCTTGCCGGTGCCGGAAAGGCCGAAGAACACGGCGGAATCCACCGGATTGCCGACGGCGTGGTTGGCGCTGCAATGCATCGGCATCACGCCCTTTTCCGGCAGCAGGTAGTTCAGCACCGTGAACACGGCCTTCTTGTTTTCGCCCGCATAGGCCGTGTTGGCGATCAGCACGGTCTTTTCGTCAAAGTTCAGGGCAATCACGGTTTCCGTGCGGCAGCCGTGCCGCGCGGGGTCGGCCTTGAAGCTGGGCAGGTTGATGATCGTCCAATCCGGCAGGAAACCATCCAGCTCATCCCGGCCTGGACGGCGCAGGAGATGGCGGATGAAGAGGCCATGCCAGGCCAGTTCCGTCACCACCCGCACATCAAGCCGGTGCAAGGGGTCAGCCCCGGCGTACAGGTCCTGCACGAACACCTCACGCCCTTGCAGATGCGCCAGCATGTCGGATTTGAGCCGGGCAAAGGCATCCGGCGTCATCGCCGCATTGTTGTCCCACCAGATCGTGCCTTCGGTCGCGGGCGTGCGGACCACGAATTTGTCTTTCGGCGAGCGCCCGGTGAAGGTGCCGGTACTGCACAGGAACGCCCCTCCCAGACCCAGCCGCCCTTCGCCCCGCGCCACTGCCGCTTCGACCAACGCCGCCTCGACATAGTTGTAATGCGCTGCGGCCACACCCGAAATGCCCTGATGCTCCAGCTGGTGCTTGGGGTTCACGCATCCTTGGGTTGGTCGGTAAGTCATCCTGCAAGCTCCCCTGGCCACGCCTGTCGGCGCGGCGGTTCCTGACGATGGGCATTTCGGCTGACGAATGCCGTGACACGACTTTTCGGGTCAGGCCACACGCGGCCTATAGCATGACGATTCTGTAGCAGAATAGCATGTTTTCAAAGCGTTAGCGCAATCATTCCAGCGTTAGCGCCACCATTGCCCCTCATCCGCACGCCTTGGCAGAAAACGCCACCCCGGTCGGCGAAATTGCCACCCTTTGCGGCAGTTCTGCCAAGGTGATTCGGTTTTATGTTGATTATCGGGGCCCAAAAGGGGACACTGAAAAAAAATATGCTTGTGGCAGTATAAGTTACAGGGAGCTTGCAGATGTCGCGCATCGCTTTGGTTGACGATGACAGGAACATTCTGACCTCGGTCGCAATGACGCTTGAGGCGGAAGGGTTCGAAGTTGAAACTTACAATGATGGCCAGTCCGCGCTTGAGGCGTTCAATCGCCGTATGCCCGACATGGCAGTTCTAGATATCAAGATGCCCCGGATGGACGGCATGGACCTGTTGCAGCGGATGCGGCAGAAAACCTCGATCCCGGTGATTTTCCTCACGTCCAAGGACGATGAGATTGATGAGGTGCTGGGTCTGAGGATGGGGGCTGACGACTACGTCAAAAAGCCCTTCAGCCAGCGCTTGCTGGTCGAACGCATCCGCGCGCTTCTGCGCCGTCAGGAAGCCATCAACACCGGTGAGGCTGCGGCCACCGAAGAAACCCGGATGATGGAACGCGGCGCCCTGCGGATGGACCCGTTGCGCCATTCCGTGACTTGGAAGGGGATGGAGGTGTCGCTGACGGTCACCGAATTCCTGCTGCTTCAGGCGCTTGCCCAACGCCCCGGCTTTGTGAAATCGCGCGATCAGCTGATGGACGTGGCCTATGATGACCAGGTTTATGTCGATGACCGCACCATCGACAGCCACATCAAGCGCCTACGCAAGAAGATGCGGTCGGTTGACGATACCTTTTCGGCCATCGAGACCCTGTACGGGATCGGTTACCGCTACAACGAAGAGTAACGGCCAAAAGGCATGACCGCGGCACCCCGGATCGGACTTGAAGACCCCCGGCCGAAACGGTCCGGTGACGTCCTGCTGGGCGAAGACTGGGTATCGCCGGAAGCGACCGTTGAACGGCTGAAGGACGGCCGCGGCGGGCGCAGCATCGTGGCGCTCAACCGCTCGCCCCTGGCGCGCAAGATCATCGTCTTCAACCTGATGGCGCTGGTCATGCTGGTGGTGGGCGTGCTGTTCATGAACCCGTTCCGCGACAGTCTGGCCTTGCAGCGTCAGCAGGGCATGGCCCGTCAGGCCGAACTGATCGCCACCATCTACCAGGCACAACTGCGCCCCGGCAGCGCCGGCTTTGACTTTCGCGAGCCTTTGTCCACCATCAACGTCGATCCGGTGGTCGAGGTGTTCCTGTTCGACCCGACCGGCCGGATCATTGCCTCAAAGGTGGGGCAAGGGACAGACAGCCTGCTGACCAACCGGGGCCAACCCACGATTCTGACTGATTTCCTGGAAGGCGTCTGGACCTGGGTCACCGCCATCCTGCGTCAGGGCAAGGCCGTCACCACGGAAACCATCGACGCGGCCCAGCAGGCCACCTTCGCCTTTGACGCTGCGCGCGGGGGCGAGACGGTGTCGCGCCTTGCCCGCGACAGTGAGGGCAGTCTGCTGTTTTCCGTTGGCACACCGATCACGGTTCAGGGTGAGATTGTTGGCGTCGTGGTCCTAACCTCAACGTCGGTCGAGATTGACCGTCTGGTCCGGTATGAACGCGAACAGATCCTGCAGATGTTCCTTCTGGCGGTTGCGGTGTCGATCGGGCTTAGCCTGATGCTGGCCTCGACCATCTCAAACCCCTTGTCCGATCTTGCGGCGGCGGCGGAACTGGGGCGTGACAAGGATGCGCGCCGCGTGGCCCCAAGCCGCGTCCGCATCCCCGACCTTGCCGCGCGCCCCGATGAGATTGGCCGTCTGTCCGTGGCCATGCGTGGCATGGTGTCAGCCCTCTATGACCGGATCGACGCCAACGAACAATTCGCCGCCGACGTGGCGCATGAGATCAAGAACCCTCTGGCCAGCCTGCGGTCAGCCGTGGGGTCGTTGCGGTTCGTCAAGAAGGAAGAGCAGCGCGAAAAGCTGCTGGATGTCATCGAACATGACGTGCGCCGGCTGGATCGTCTGGTCAGCGACATCTCCAACGCATCACGGCTTGATAGTGAACTGGTCAAGGAAGAGGAGGAAGAGTTCAACCTTCTGAAAACCCTGTCCAACCTCTGTCAGTACCTAAGCCAGCAGGCCGGGGAAAAGGGCGTGGACTTCATCATCGACCTGCCTTCGGACCCGGTTGCCATCCACGGGCTTGAGGCGCGTTTGGCCCAGGTTTTCGTCAACCTTGTCACCAACGCGATTTCGTTCTGCGAAGAAGGCGACGCCGTCCGCGTCTGGGCCCGCCGCCGCGAAAACCGGGTGCTGGTGGTGGTGGAAGACACCGGCCCCGGCATCCCAGAACAGGCGCTGGCCAAGGTCTTCAAGCGGTTCTATTCCGAACGCCCGCAGGCTGAGTTCGGCCAGCATTCCGGCCTTGGCCTTGCCATCTCAAAGCAGATCGTCGAGGCGCATGGTGGCGTGATCTGGGCCGAAAACATCCGCCCCACAGCCGCCGATCCCACGTCCGAACCCTTGGGCGCGCGCTTTGTCGTCGGTCTGCCGGTGTGACGGCGGTGCAGTGACCGATCCTGTCAGCCAGACCTTGCACGCCAGCTGTGTGGCGTTGGGGGATCGGGGGCTTTTGATCTTGGGACCATCGGGGTCAGGCAAGTCTTCGCTGGCGCTGCGGCTGATCTCGCTTGGGGCGGCGCTGGTGGCGGATGACCAGACCATGCTGACCGTGGAAACCGGCCGCCTGGTCGCCCGCTGCCCAAGCACGATCCGCACCCTGATCGAGGCGCGGGGCATCGGCCTTCTGCGCGCGCCAGCCGTGCCGGCCGCCACCATCGCACTGGTGGTCGACCTTGGGCAGACCGAAGATCAGCGCCTGCCGCCAATCCGGCGCTTCACGATCCTGGGATGCAGCGCCGATCTTGTGCTGCACACGCCCAGTCCCTATTTTCCCGATGCCTTGATGCTCTATCTCAGCCATGGGAGGCAGGCCTGAACCCTGCAGGACAAACACCAGATGACCGGCAACCCGGACCCTGACCACCGCATCGTCTTTGTCACCGGCCCCTCGGGAGCCGGGCGGACCACGGCGATTCGTGTGCTGGAAGATTTGGGCTATGAGGGCATCGACAACATCCCTCTGTCGCTGGTGCCGCGGCTGATTGACGGCGCACCGCTGGGCCACCCCATCGCGCTGGGGCTGGACGTGCGCAACCGCGACTTCAACGCCACCGCCCTGATCGAGCTGATCGACAGCCTGACCCGTGATCCCCGCGTGACGCTGGATGTGCTGTATCTGGACTGCGCGCCCGGCGTTCTGATCCGGCGCTTTTCGGAAACCCGCCGTCGCCACCCCCTCGCGCCCGCCGAAACCCCCGCCCAAGGGGTTGAGCGTGAGATTGATCTGCTTGCGCCAATCCGGGTGCGGGCTGACCACCTGATCGACACCACCGACCTGACCCAGCATGACCTTAAGGCCGAGGTTTCGGCCCTTTTTGATACGGGTGCCACGGGGCGGCTGTCGGTGTCGGTGCAGTCATTCAGTTACAAGCGTGGCATCCCACGCGGGGTGGACATGATCTTTGACTGCCGCTTTCTGTCCAACCCGCACTGGCAGCCCGCCTTGCGAGCGCTGGACGGCCGCGACCCGGCGGTCGAGGCGTTTGTGCGCAGCGACCCCCGCTTTGCCGAATTCTTCCAGAAGTTGCAGGACTTGATCCTGTTTCTGCTTCCAGCCAATGTTGATGAAGGCAAGGCCCACCTTGCCATCGGCTTTGGCTGTACCGGAGGGCAACACAGGTCGGTCGCAGTTGTGGAACTGGTAGGGAACGCGCTTGCAGATGCCGGCTGGCCGGTGTCAAAACGACACCGGGAACTTGAACGCAAGGCGGCCTCGGGCCAGCCGGACGCAACGAAGGTGGCAATCGCTTGATCGGTATCGTGATCGTGGCGCATGGTGGGCTGGCGCGAGAGTATCTCTCGGCGGTCGAACATGTGGTGGGAAAGCAGGACGGTGTCCGCGCCATCGCCATTGAAGATGACCATGACCGCAACGCCAAGCAGCAGGAAATCTGCGTGGCTGCCGATGCGGTGGATACCGGGCAGGGCGTGGTGCTGGTGACCGACATGTTCGGGGGGTCACCCTCGAACCTGTCCTTGCCCGCCTGTGCGACCAGTGGTCGGCGTATCCTGTATGGCGCGAACCTGCCAATGCTGATCAAGCTGGCCAAATCGCGCGAGATGACCGTGCCGGATGCCGTCGCAGCCGCATTGGACGCCGGGCGCAAATACATCAACGCCCTCGATCTGGGCAGCGGGGCGTGACATGACCAGCCGAACCCTGCGCATCATCAACGAAAAGGGCCTGCATGCCCGTGCCAGCGCCAAATTCGTCGAGGTGGTCGAGGCGCATGACGCAAAGGCCAATGTGCTGAAAGACGGCCTCTCGGTCTCGGGCGACAGTATCATGGGGCTTTTGATGCTGGCGGCTTCACGCGGAACCACTATTGATGTCCAAACCACCGGGACAGAAGCGGGGAAGCTCGCCGATGCCTTGGAGGCGCTGGTTGCAGCCCGCTTCGGTGAGGAGTATTGAAGCAGACTGGGGATGAAGGCAGTCGCTTCTTGACGGAACAGTCGCACATCGGCAAAGCGGGCGAGCCGCTGGAGGGTCTGGCGCCAGTTGCCCAGCCTGAGCCGGTCTATGACATGAGCCGTCTCAGCTATGCCGGGACGTTCAAGAACCCGTTCAAGGCCGGCACGATCCGCACGCTGGAATGGCTGACCGCGAAGGTCCAGCTTCTGCGCCTGATCCGCAGCTTTGAAAAATCGGGTGCCCCGCATGGCGCGCCCTTCTGGCCCAAGGCGATCCGCCACATGGGCATCCGTATCGACACGCCCCCCGAAGAGATTGCTCGCATCCCGGCGACGGGGCCACTGGTCGTGGTCGCCAATCACCCCTCGGGTCTGGTGGATGGCATGGTCATGGCCGAGATGATCAACCGGGTGCGGTCGGACTTCAAGATTCTGACCCGGTCCTTGCTGACGGGCATCCCCGAGGTCGAGGAATTCATGATCCCGGTCCCCTTCCCGCATGAGGAAAACGCGCGCGAGCTGGGCTTGCAGATGCGGGATGACACGATGAAGCACCTCAAGGCCGGGGGGGTCATCATCCTTTTCCCCGCCGGCAAGGTCGCGATGAGCCCCGGCTGGTGGGGCACTGCGGTTGAGGCGGAGTGGAATGTCTTCACCCACAAGATAGTCAAATCTTCGGGTGCCACGATCCTGCCGATCTATTTTCCTGGCCAGAACTCTCGCACGTTCCAGATCGCTAATCAGGTGTCCGATACGGTCCGGCAAGGGCTGTTGCTGTACGAAATCAAGCGCAGCCTCTTCAAACCTCAACGCCCGGTGATCGGTGAGCCGATCCTGGCGGAAGAATTGAAGAAGTGGGAAGGCAACCCGAGGGGATTCCTGGCGTGGCTGCGCGAGCATACGTTGGCGTTGGGCAAAAACGCCTGAATCGCGGACCTAGCGCGTGGGAACCGGTACCTCGCCCCGGTAATCGTAAAACCCCCGCTGCGTCTTCCGCCCCAGCCACCCAGCCTCAACATACTTGGTCAGCAACGGGCAGGGCCGGTATTTCGTATCCGCCAGCCCCTCGTGCAGTACGTTCATGATGGCAAGGCAGGTGTCCAGACCGATGAAGTCCGCCAGTTCCAGCGGCCCCATCGGGTGGTTGGCGCCCAGCTTCAGCGATTCGTCGATGGATTTGACCGACCCCACGCCTTCATACAGCGTATAGACCGCCTCGTTGATCATCGGCATCAGGATGCGGTTGACGATGAAGGCCGGGAAATCCTCGGCACTTGCGGCGGTCTTGCCCAGCTTGCGGACCACGGCGTGCATCGTGTCC
>JBBQVR010000076.1:0-16823 GCA_038211355.1 Rhodobacterales bacterium
ACGGGGGCTGCGGGAATGACAGCCTGTTTGGGGGCGCCGGCGATGACACCCTGTTTGGTGATGGCGGGAACGATATCCTGAACGGCGGGGTGGGGAATGACATCCTGACGGGTGGGGGAGGGCTGGACGCGTTCCGCTTTGATGGCGGGCAGGATGTCATCCTGGACTTTGCCGATGATGTCGACACGATCTTCCTGAGCCGCAGCCTTTGGACCGGCCCGGCGCCCGACCTTGCGGCCGTTCTTGCATCGGCGACGGTCACGGAGACCGGCATCGTTTTGGCACTGGCGGACGGCGCGACGCTGGACATTCGCGGGATCTTCAACACATCCTTTCTGGTAGATGACATCGTGTTCTACTAGGCGCGAGGAAGTCTGGGCCCGAGGGGGTCTGGGCCCGAGGGGTTCTGGGCACGAGGCGTTCTGGAGGCACGGTTTGAAAACGGTTCTGGTCACCGGCGGGGCGGGCTACATCGGGGCACATGCCTGCAAGGCATTGGCGCGGGCCGGGTTTTTGCCGGTCACCTTTGACAACCTGGCCACCGGCTGGGCTGAGGCGGTGAAATGGGGCCCGCTAGTCCGGGGTGACCTGATGGACCGCGCCAGCATTGACGCGGCCCTTGCCGAACATCGCCCCGTTGCCGTGCTGCATTTCGCGGCACTGTCGCTGGTCGGCGTATCCATGCAGGACCCGGGGCAGTATTGGCGCGTCAATGTGGGGGGCGCGCTGAACCTGCTGGAGGCTTGTGCGGCTGCGGGGGTGCGGAACTTCGTCTTTTCATCCACCTGTGCGACTTATGGCGATCAGGATGGTGTGCTGCTGACCGAAGACACCCCGCAGCGGCCGATCAACGCCTATGGCGGATCAAAGCTGGCCATCGAGGGCATGCTGCGCGATTTCGGCGCGGCGTATGGGATCAACCATGTGATCTTTCGCTATTTCAACGTGGCCGGCGCCGACCCTGAGGGTGAGGTGGGTGAACAGCACCTGCCGGAAACCCACCTGATCCCCCTGATGCTGGATGCGGTGGCGGGCAAGCGTCCGGCCTTGACGGTCTTTGGCACCGATTACCCGACGACCGACGGCACCTGCGTGCGCGACTATGTGCATGTGACCGACCTTGCCGCCGCGCATGTGCTGGGGCTGCAGCGGTTGTTGGACGGGCGGGCAAGCGAGGTCTTCTGCCTTGGCACCGGCCGTGGCTTTACCGTGCGTGAGGTGATTGAGGCCAGCCGGATTGTCACCAACCGTGAGGTGCCGGTGGTGATCGGCAACCGCCGGGCGGGGGATGCGGCGTCGCTGGTCTGTTCCAGCACCCGCGCGCTGGCCGATCTTGGCTGGGACCCGCAGCATTCCACCTTGCGTCAGATGATCGGCGATGCCTGGGCCTGGGCTCAGAAGCCGGGGTTCACCGCCTGAAGGCAGGGGGACGCTGATCAGAAGGTCAGATCCTCGGTCGAGGGGCGCACCGGCGCCCTTGGTGCAGCCAGCCCCAGCCAGCCGCCGCGGATCGGGACGCGGCGTTCCGCGCCCCAGTCGCCGGTCACGACAAGCACGTCACCCTCCAGCATCACCCCCGCCACCGACTGACCCGAGGGCCAGCGGATTGCGCCCAGCACATGGCGGATGTCGACTGTGCCTTGCGCCTCAAGCGTCAGCAAGGCGGGTTGGCCGGCGGCGGTCAGGGGGTCAGGGGTTTCGCGCGACGACAGGCCGAGGACCGGCAGGGCAGCACCCTCCTCAACCCCAAGGCAGCCGAAATGCCGCCCGTTCCATGGCGCATAATCCCGCCCGCCGTTGGAATGCCACAGCATCGTCAGCGGCAGGGCGCGGGCGTTCTTCAGGCTGAGGATCAGATCGCCTTGGTCCGGGCGGACCACGGCCGTCCAGCCAAGGGTCGATCCGGGGTCCTCAACCCCGGCGACGAACTCCTCATGCGCAGGGCCCCAGGGGTAGCGGTGCAGGTTGACCGCCTTGCCGTCGGCGCCCGGAAACTCTACCGCGTCCTCATGGCGTTTGGGATAGGCAAGGGCAGAGCGTCCGCGCGTGGTTTCCAGAGGTTCGGGCAGGGTTTCCCACCAGCGTTTGCGGGAGAAAGACAGCTTTGCCCCGTTCGGGACCGCGATCATTGCGTGGTTTGACACCGGCAAGGCCCCGGTGCCGCCGATGAAGAGGTGGCGCTGGTAGACAAAGGGGTGCGCGTCGGTGACCGACAGCTCCTTGACCACGGTCGCCCCCAGCACCGCGCCGTCCAGCACCGCGCGCAGGGTGCCTTCAGGGGCTGTGACCACCTGCCAGTCACCATTCGCCGTGCGCCCATGCAGGCCATCCGGGCCAGCGCCCATCGGAGCTGCCAGAAAGTCACCGCCCAGCCAGCGTTGATGCGGGGGAGCGTCGGCGGGCACCTCATCCGCAGCCCATGGGGCGCGGTGGAGGGGGGTGATCTCTTGCCCTTCATCGGTGACGGTAAAGCCTTCCAGCACGCCGCCACGCGGGGCAAAGCGAAAGGTGATGCCTTTGGCAGCGGTGGTGATGGTCATCTGACGGCATCCTTTTGGAGTTGGGGCAGGCTACCCTTTCGTCAGAGGCGCGCGCAAGGGAACTGGCCGCCAGATCTGAAATGGCCCCGGACCAAAACTGGTCCAAGACAACTGGCATGTCAGTTTGCTTGCCGCTAGTCTGCCGGAAAACCTGCGGAGGGATGGCGATGGGACGGATGGATGGCAAGACGGTTTTCGTGACGGCGGCGGGGCAGGGGATCGGCAAGGCCTCGGCCCTTGCGATGGCGCGGGAAGGCGCGCGGGTCATCGCCACTGACGTGAACGAGGCAACGCTGGCCGATCTGGCGGCAGCGGGCTGCGAGGTGCGGGTGTTGAACGTGCGCGACGCGGGCGCAATCACCGCCACCTTTGCGGCGGTCGGCACCCCGGATGTCCTGTTCAACTGCGCGGGTTTTGTGGCCAACGGCTCGATCCTGGATTGCGATCAGGAGGCTTGGGACTTCAGCCTCGATCTGAACCTCACCGCCATGTACCGCATGTGCAAGACCGTGCTGCCGGGCATGGTGGACCGGGGGCATGGCAACATCATCAACATGGCCTCGGCCGTGGGGTCGATTATCGCGGCGCCGAACCGGTTTGTCTACGGGGTGACCAAGGCCGGGGTGATCGGCCTGACCAAGGCGATTGCGGCGGACTTCGTGACCAAGGGCATCCGCTGCAACTGCATTTGTCCGGGGACGGTGGACAGCCCGTCGCTGAACCAGCGGATGCGCGACACCGGCGATTATGAGGCCGCGCGCAAGGCCTTTGTCGCCCGCCAGCCAATGGGCCGGATTGCCACGGCAGAAGAGATCGCGGCGCTGGTGGTGTATCTGGCGTCGGACGAGTCATCCTTCACCACGGGTGTGCCGCATGTGATCGACGGCGGCTGGTCAAACACCTGATTGATCAGGAAAGTGTTTCCGGCGCGGGGCGTTGGTCGATGATAGGCCCGCGCCCCGGCCGCAAGCATCAAGAAAGACTGTAGGCGGATCAGACCTCGGCAGGCCGCGCATCCTCGCCTGGCTTGACCGCAGAACAGACGCACTTGTCTTTTGGACGTTACACTCCCTGTCCCCGCCAAGGCATCAGATGTTGTCCTTTGTGGCAAGGAGATCACGGTCAGCCCATTTCCCCTCTTTGGCACGGTCATTGCAACCTCAAGGTGGTAACGACGGTGCGAACACAGGGAAGACTTGACCGAATGCACAGATTGCTTGGCTGGATCGTTGTTACCCTGTTTCTGGTCACCGGACCGGCACTGGCCATGCAGATCTTCGTGAAGACCCCGACGGGGAAAACGATCACGCTAGAGGTGGAACCCAGCGACTCGATCGACAACGTCAAGCAGAAGATCCAGGAGCGGGAAGGCATTCCGCCCGATCAGCAAAGGCTCATCTTCGCCGGTAATCAGCTGGAGGAAGGACGCACCCTGTACGACTACAACATCCAGAAGGAATCGACGCTGCATCTGCTTGTGCGCCTCGTCGAAGCCGGTGGCCTTGATGCCTCCAGGGTCATTGCCACCACCCAGTTGACTGACCTGACCGGGGCCGTCGCGGGGCGTGTGGCCGGGCGTCTGACTGCCGCGCCGGATAGTGCGCTTGCCCTGTCGACCTCGGGCGGGTCCGCCCCTGTCGGCTGGTGGACGACGGCGGACCTTTACACGCTGACGCAGGCGCTGGACGGTCGTGGCGGCAGCCTGACCTTCGGGGTCGATACGGTGACCGGCGGCGGGATGCTGGTCGGTGCCTATCTGGGCCAGCACTGGCTGACGCTGGAGGGGGACAGCCCGTCGAAGGCCCGCTCGCCTGCCCTCGGGGTCTATCTGGGGGTGCCGCTGGGGGGCAATCTGCTGCTCGACGCCCACTTTGGCCTTGCCCGCCCCAAGGTGGAGGTGGACGCAGACAGCCTGCGGTCCGACCGCGTCATGGGCGCGCTTGGGCTGACAGGCTCGTGGGTGGCACCGGGCATGACCCTGTCTGCCGCCTTCCGTGCATCGGCCTATGATGAGGATATTCCAGCCAATACCCTTGGCGGCTTCACCCGCGGGGCCGAGGAGCTGCGCTACCGGGCCCTCGCCATCAGCCTTCGGGCAGCGGGGGAACAGGGCCTAGGCGCTACCGGACTGGTCCCTTACGCTGAGGTTTCGCTGTCGCGGGTCAGCCTCGGCTCCAGCCTGGACGGCCAGACCGACTTCACTGCCCCCCGCGCCGCGATCGGCCTTGCCGGCGTGCCGAACACCGGTGCAGGCGCATTCACCGCCGAAATCTCGGGCGGGGCCGTGCTGAAGGACGTGGACGATCTTGGCCTGACCCTGGGCTACAGCGTGAGCTTCTGATCCGAGCGGGAAGGCTTGCAGGCTGCGGGTCTTAACATTCGGTAAACGCCCCAGCGCAACCCGTTGAAATCCATCAAAGGGCAAGCCGTCCCTGCCCGGGACAGCCCCAGCCACCTTGCCTGCCCGCGCCTGACGGGCTAGGAAACGCGGGACCCTTTCCCATGGCAGGCCCCAGATGCGTCTTTCCCGCTACTTCCTTCCCGTCCTCAAGGAAAACCCCGCCGAGGCGCAGATCGTCTCGCACCGCTACATGCTGCGGGCGGGAATGATCAAGCAGCAGGCGGCGGGGATCTATTCCTGGCTGCCCCTGGGCTACCGGGTGCTGAAACGGATCGAAGAGATCGTGCATCAGGAACAGATCCGCGCCGGGCACATCCCCCTTTTGATGCCGACGATCCAGCCCGCCGACCTGTGGAAGGAATCGGGCCGCTACGGCGACTATGGCGAAGAGATGCTGCGGATCACCGACCGCCAAAAGCGCGAGCTTCTGTTCGGGCCCACCAACGAAGAGATGATTACCGACATCTTCCGCGCGCATGTCTCCAGCTACAAGGATCTGCCGCTGACCCTTTACCACATCCAGTGGAAGTTCCGCGACGAGATGCGCCCCCGTTTCGGCGTGATGCGCGGGCGTGAGTTTCTGATGAAGGACGGCTACAACTTCGACGTGGACCGCGACGCTGCGCTGCACGCCTACAACCGCCACATGGTCAGCTACCTGCGGACCTATGAGCGGATGGGCCTGACCGCGATCCCGATGCGGGCCGCCTCTGGCCCCATCGGTGGCGACAACACGCATGAATTCCTTGTGCTGGCGCAGACGGGCGAGTCCGAGGTGTTCTACGATGACCGGGTGACAGCGCTGAAGCTGGGCCAACGCGACATCGACTATGACGACCGCGCCCAGGTGGCCGAGGTCTGCAAAGAGTTCACCACCCTTTACGCCCGCACGGATGAGACCCACGACGCCGCCGCTTTCGACCAGATCCCCGAGGCGCACCGCAAGGTTGGCCGTGGGATCGAGGTTGGCCAGATCTTCTACTTCGGCACCAAGTATTCTGAATCGATGGGCGCCGAGGTCACCACCGCCGAGGGCACCAAGGTGCCGGTCGAAATGGGGTCGCACGGGATTGGAGTGTCGCGCCTGCTGGGGGCGATCATCGAGGCCAGCCATGATGACAAGGGGATCATCTGGCCTGAGGGGGTCACGCCGTTCCCGGTGGGGATCGTGAACCTCAAGCAGGGCGACGCGGCGGCGGATGCGGCCTGCGCTGGCCTGGAGAAGGCGCTGCTGGCCCGTGGGCTGGAGCCGCTTTACGACGACCGCGATGAACGCGCCGGGGCAAAATTTGCCACGATGGACCTGATCGGCCTGCCGTGGCGGATCACCGTCGGGCCAAGGGGCCTTGCGAACGGGGTGGTCGAACTGACCAGCCGTCGCACCGGCGTCAGCGAAGAGATGACCCCCGAGGCCGCGGTTGAGCGGGTGGCGCAGATCTACGCCGGCATCTGATCCGTCAGGCCTTGGTTCCCGCGTCAGGGGGCCGGGGCGTGTGGAATTAGCCCAATCGGTCGCGGCAGGCCGCTGCGGTGTGGCGTGGTGTCAACAGGGGGGGCAGGTCCCGATGCCCCCCTGTCACCCGTCTGGCTGCATCACCACAACAAGGTTGCCCGGCTTGTGGAAGCTGTCTGCGATGGCATGGGCCTTTGCCAGATCGGCAAAGGGCAGGACAGGGCCAAGAACCGGCGTGTAGCCCCCCGCCTGATGCAGGGCCAGAAGGCGGCGCATTGCGGCAAGGGTGTCGGGATTGGTGCCGGTCAGGAAGCTGCGCCCGTCGCGCCGGGGGCGCAGGGCGCTGCCCAGCATCTGGCCAAGGTCGGCGGTGACCAGCGCAAGGCGGCCATCGGGCGCAAGAAGGGACAGCGCCCCGGGCCAACCAAGCGCCCCCAGCACATCAAGGATCACGTCGTAAGGGCCGGGGGGCGGGCCCTTGCGGTAGTCGGTCACCTCGGTCGCGCCCAGGCTGCGGGCAAGGGGATGGTTTGCCGGTGAGGCGGTGGCGCTGACCGTCGCCCCAAGGTGGCGGCCGATCTGCAGGGCCGCGCTGCCAACTGACCCGGTCGCACCGGCGACAAGCAGGCGGTGGTCTGCGGTCAGGCCGGCGCGGTCGATCAGGAAATACGCAGCCGTCAGGCCGCCGAAAAAGAAGGCAGCACCTTCCTCAAAGCCAAGGGTTTCGGGCAGGGGCAGCAGGGGGCCATCGGCCTTGACCACACGGTATTCGCCATGCGCGCCGCCCTTGAACCCCGTCAGGCCAAAGACCCTTTGGCCTGGGGCAAAGCTGGTGACGCCTGCGCCAAGGGCCGCCACCTCACCCGCAAAGGCCCAGCCCGGGGCGACGCGGGGGCGCGTCAGGCCGATCACCAGCCGCAGCATCATGCCCAGCCCGCGCGGCACGCGGCCTGACCGCATGCGGGCGTCCCCTGCGGTGACAGGCGCGGCACGGATGCGGATCAGGACCTCTCCCACCCCCGGGGTTGGAATTGGGGCGTCCTGAAAGGCAATGGTTTCGGGGCCGCCATAGGCGGTGTAACGGGCGATTTTCATCATGGCTCCGGGGTCAGTCGTCGTGAAAGGTGAAGACCTCGTCCAGCGGCACGCCGAAGGTGCGGGCGATGCGGAAGGCGAGGTCCAGGGTGGGGGCGTATTTGCCGTTCTCGATGGCAAGGATGGTCTGGCGGGTGACACCCACCCTGTCGGCAAGGTCTTTCTGGGTGATTTCTCCGGCGTCGAACCTTAGGCGGCGGATGCGGTTCTCGATATGGGGCACAGGTCAGGCCCCGCGCCGGTAGAGGGCCAGCCTGACGGCGTCCTTGAAGAGTTCGGACACGGCGCAGAGCGCCAGCATCAGGTTCAGCGCACGAAAGGCGCTGGCCCCGAGGGCAAGGTCGATGACCACGCCGAGGATGCCGAAAGAGAGGAGATACCAGGCGAAGGTCAGTGCGCGGCGGTCGATGTCGCGGTCCCGCTCATCCCGGCGGTCGTCGGGCTTGTCCCCGGTCAGTGTAGAGTAGGCAATGTGAAAAACGATGGCGACCACAATCGCGATCCCGATCGAGGCACAGACGAGAAGGAGGACGGACTGCGCCCAGACCTGCAGGCCATCAGAGCCCGCAAAGTCGCCTGCCGCGTGTTGACCAAGCAGCAGCAAGACAAAGAGGACGATCACGATCAGGGTGGTGATCAGACTGGTCAGGGCGTCGCGTTCACCACAGGACATCGGGCACCTCCGTTTTGCAGGGCCGGGGTACTGAAAACCAGAAGTGGAGTCAAAGATAGTTTACATAAGGTATGCCAAACCATACCCGACTGGAGCCATTGACCGGGCTGGCCGAGGTTTCTAGCGTGGCGGCAACATGGGAGGCGTTGATGGCAAAGGCACTGATCACCTGGGGCGGATGGGAGGGGCATGAACCCGACCGGGTGGCCGCGCTTTTCGCGGGCTGGCTGGGCGAGGCGGGGATGGAGGTAACTGTCACCGACACGCTGGCCTGTTTCGATGATCCGGAAGCCTTGGCTGATCTGTCGCTGATCGTGCCGGTCTGGACGATGGCGAAGATCGAAAAGGACCAGGCGCTGAACGCCTGCGCCGCGGTGGCGGCAGGCGTAGGGATCGCGGGGTGCCATGGCGGCATGTGCGATGCGTTTCGTGAGAACGTGGACTGGCAGTTCATGACGGGCGCGCAATGGGTGGCGCATCCGGGCAATGACGGAGTGGACTACGGGGTGCGGATGGTGTCGGATGACCCCTTGGTGGCAGGGGTCGGGGATTTCGCGGTGAAGACCGAGCAATACTACCTGCACATCGACCCGGCGGTGAAGGTGCATGCGGTGTGTGACTTTCCGGTGGCGGACGGGCCCCATGCGGCGAACGGGCCGGTGGCGATGCCGGTCGTGTTCACCAAGTTCTGGGGACAGGGGCGGATTTATTACAACGCGCTGGGGCATCAGGCCAATGTCATCGACCATGGCCCGGCGGCCGAGCTGATGCGGCGGGGCCTTCTCTGGGCGGCCCGCTAGGCGCGGCGCCGGTCACAGGCGGGACGGCGGGTATTGCCTGTCGCGGGCCTGCTCTCGGCGCTGTGCCTTGACCTTTCGGCCCCGGTCCCGCAGGTTCTGCCGCAATCACAAGGCAAGGGCAGATGGCAACGAAAACGGCACCTTTCTCGGCTTTCGAGTTCATGATCGCATGGCGCTATCTGCGCGCGCGGCGGGCGGAAGGAGGGGTCAGCATCATGACCTGGATCAGCCTGATCGGGATCACGCTGGCGGTCTTTGCACTGATCCTGACGCTGGCGGTCCGGGCCGGGTTCCGGGCGGAATTCGTGGACACGATCCTTGGCGCCAATGCCCATGTCACGGTCTATTCGGCGGGTGAGGTGGGCAGCGACGGCCAGTTCGTGCGCGGCTTTACGGCGGCGGACGGGATGGCTGCAACCCTGCTGGAGGTGCCGGGTGTGACCCGCGCCGCGCCCCTGATCCGGGGCAAGCTGATGGTCACCGATGGCGAGCGGACGACGGGGGCCGAGGTTTACGGGCTTTCGCCCGAGGCACTGGCCTCTATCCCGCGGGTCGGGACTGGTGCCGAGGCGATTGGCGACCTTGCGCGGTTCCCTGACGGGATCGCGCTGGGGTCGGGTGTGGCGCGGGAACTGGGCGTGACGGTGGGTGACCGGGTCCGGCTGATCGCGCCGGGCGGCGTCAAGACCGCGATGGGCACCAGCCCGCGCGTCAAGGCCTATGAGGTGGTCTATATCTTCACCGCTGGGCGCTATGATATTGATACGACACGCATCTACATGCCTTTTGTCGAAGCTCAGTCCTTCTTCAACAAGGAAGGTCTGGCCGATGAGATTGAGGTGATGGTCGAAAACCCTGACGCGGTGGAAAGCTATGGCGAGACGATCCTGACTGCGGCGGGGCCGTCGGCGCTGCTGTGGACATGGAAAGACAGCTCGGGCGCGTTCCTGCGGGCGTTGGATATCGAGGATAACGTGATGTTCGTCATCCTGTCGGTGCTGGTGCTGATTGCGGCGATGAACATCGTGTCCGGCCTGATCATGCTGGTGAAGAACAAGGGCCGCGACATCGGCATCCTGCGCACCGTGGGTCTGACCGAGGGGTCAGTCCTGCGGGTGTTCTTCATCTGCGGCGCGTTTACCGGGATTCTGGGCACGGTTGCAGGGGTCATCCTGGGGTGCCTGACCGCGCTGAACATCGACGCGATCATGAGTGCGATAAACTGGATCAACGGGGCCGACGTGTGGGATCCGTCAATCCGGGGGATATACGCGCTGCCCGCCCAGTTGCAGCTGAATGACGTGCTGTCGGCGGTGGCCTTGTCGCTGGGGCTGTCCTTTGTGGTGACGATCTTCCCGGCACGGCGGGCGGCACGGATGAACCCGGTCGAGGCCCTTCGGTATGAGTGAGGGCGGTATGGGAGACGCAATGCTGGCGTTGGACGGGATCACCAAGGGCTACAACCGGGGCAAGCCGTCCGAGGTCGTGGTGCTGCGCGGGGCCACGATCACCGTGGACCGGGGCGAGGTGGTGGCGCTGGTCGCCCCGTCGGGTGCGGGGAAGTCGACCTTGCTGCATATCGCGGGCCTGCTGGACGTGCCGGATGAGGGCACGGTGCAGTTGGACGGGCGGCAGATGGGCGGCCTGTCAGACCGGGCGCGAACCGAGGCGCGGCGGGCGGAAATCGGGTTCATCTACCAGTTCCACCACCTGCTCCCTGAGTTCAGCGCCCTGGAAAACGTGGTGATCCCGCAGCTGGCCAACGGCGTGCCCAAAGCGCAGGCCGAAGCGCGGGCGCGTGATCTGCTGGGCCGGGTCGGGGTGGCGGCGCGGGCCGATCACCGCCCGGCGGCGCTGTCGGGGGGCGAACAGCAGCGGGTGGCCTTTTGCCGGGCGCTGGCCAACGGCCCAAAGCTGTTGCTGGCCGATGAGCCGACGGGAAACCTTGACCCCGCCACCTCGGATCAGGTGTTTGGCGTGTTGATGGCGTTGGTGCGCGAAACAGGGCTGTCAGCGCTGATCGCCACGCATAACATGGAGCTTGCGGGACGGATGGACCGCGTGGTTCGTCTGGCGCAGGGACGGGTGGAATGATGCCGCAAGGAGGATCAAGGATGCGACTGGGTTGGATGCTGCTGTCACTGGCCTTGCCCATGGCGATCGGCGCCTGCACCGAGCAGGAGATGCCCAGCGGGGCCGAGGATTTCGCAACCTATTGCGCCGCTTGCCATGGCATGTCGGGCAAGGGCGACGGGGAGGGGGCCGAGGGGCTTGCCAAGCGCCCGGCAGACCTGACGCAACTGTCGGCGCGCAATGGCGGGGCGTTTCCGGGCACACGGGTGATGGCCAAGATCTACGGCTATACCGGGCGCGACAGCGGGTCGGCGATGCCGCAGTTCGGGCCGCTCTTGCAAGGCGACCTGATGCCTTATGACGGCGGCGACGGCATTGCCACGCCCACGCCGATGCGGCTGGTGCAACTGGCCGAGCATCTGAAGACCCTGCAGAAGTAGCCCCTTACGGCCGGATGTAGCGGATGAAGGGGGTCACCTTGCCCACCCGGTCATAAAGCTGGCGGGCGGTGTGGTTGAAGTCTTGCGTCAGCCAGTAGACCGAAGGTGCGCCTGCCGCATCGGCGGCGGCATAGACCGCTTCGATCAACGCGCGGCCAAGGCCAGTGCCGCGCGCCTGGGGGGCCACATACAGGTCTTGCAGATAGCAAACATCTTCGATCTTCCAAGCGTGGCGGTGGCAAAGATAATGCGCAAGGCCCAGGGCCTGCCCATCCATTGTTGCGATCAGACCGTTGAAATCACGCGGGTCTGATCCCAGAAGCCGCGCGAAGGTTGAGGCGTAGACCGCTTCGCCCACGCTGGTTTCATAGTAGGCAAGGTAGCCGGTCCAAAGGCGGCGCCAGTCGGCCTCATCCGCGGCGGTCACGGGGCGGATGATGGGCCGGATCAGCGGGGTGTCGGATGCGGACATGGCGCGTTCCTTTGCGGTTGCCCGGTCATCCTTGCGGCAAGGGCTGCCCTGCGCAACCGGGTAGGTGAAACCTGACCAGGGCTGCAAGGTGCTCTGGCCGTCGGCCGTCGGGGGGCATAAGCTGCGGGCCACACACGGATGGGAGACAGCAGATGACCGGGCAACTTGTGGAACGCTGGCGGCTGGCGCTGACCGGGGCCATTGGCGGGGTTCTGACCTGGGCATTGGTCGAGGCGGTCGAGCGTGAGCTTGTCGGCACTGAAGCTGCCATGGTCCTTTTCGCCTTGGTGACGGTGGGGTTTGCGTCCCTTCTGGCGATGGCAGGGCCGATCGGTCTGTGGCGCGCGCTGCCTCGGGCGCTGGGGTTGGGGGCGGCGGTGGCGGCGCTGATGTGGCTGGCGGGGCAGCGCCATGCGGACCCCGAGGATATCTTCAACTCACCCCTGCCAGCCTTGGCGTTGCTGGTTGTGGCGGCGCTGCCGGTGCCGTTCCTGATTGCACAGGCGCGGGGCAACTGGCGCGACTATGCGGCACTGTTTCTTGAGGCGTGGTCAATCGTCGTGCGCTATGCGGCGGCCTGGGCCTTTGTGGGGCTGGTCTGGCTGGTCATCTTCCTGTCCGATCAGGTGCTGCAGATAGTGGGCGTGACGGTGATCGGCGACCTTCTGGACGAAATGATCGTGCCTTTTTTGATCACGGGTGCGGCGCTGGGTCTGGGCATGGCGGTGGTCTACGAACTGGCTGATCTGTTGTCGCCCTATCTGGTGCTGAGGCTGTTCCGCATCCTGTTGCCGGTGGTGCTGGCGGTGATGGTCGTCTTTCTGGTCGCGCTGCCGTTCCGGGGGCTGGACGGGCTGTTCAACGGGTTGTCGCCGGCGCTTTTGTTGCTGACGATGGTCGCGGCGGGGCTGTCGCTGGTGTCGGTCACCGTGGACCAAAGCGATGCAGACGCCTCACCCAGCCCGGTCTTGCGCCGCGCGGCGCAAGGCATGGCCCTGATCCTGCCGGTACTGGCGGGGCTGGCCGCCTGGGCGATCTGGCTGCGGGTGGAGCAGCATGGCTGGACGCCAGAGCGGGTGTTTGTCGTGCTGGTGGCAGGGCTGGGGCTGGTCTACGGCGCGGTCTATGCCGTGGCCGTGCTGCGCGGCACCGGCTGGATGGAGCGTATCCGTCAGGGGAACCTGACCATGGCGCTGGTGGCAATCGGGCTGGCGGCGCTGTGGCTGACGCCAGTGCTGAACGCCGAACGCATCTCGGCAGCAAACCAGCTGGCCCGGTTCGAGGCGGGCCGCACCCCGGTGGCAGATCTGGACCTGCGCGCGTTGGAAGGCTGGGGCCTGCCCGGTGCGCGTGCCATGGCCACGCTGACCGAGATGGCAAAGGCGCCGGGGCAAGAGGCGCTGGCCGCCCAGCTGGCCGGACAAGACGACTTTGCCGCCACAGGCGAGGACGCCCTGACGCGGGCGGCGGCGGCACAGGCCCTGGCCGCCGTGATGCCGGTGCAACCGGCCACGGCCACTGGCACGCGAGATACGCTTTTGGCCTCGGCCGAGGCCTATCTTCTGGCCGACTGGCAGGTGGTCTGCGATCAGCGCCTGCCCGACGGCGCGCCGGGGTGTCTGATGGTGGTGGCCGATCTTCTGCCAACCCAGCCCGGCGAAGAGGCGCTGCTGATGCTGGAGCGGACCGCGGACTATACCGAACTTCTGGGCGTGTATCTGGGGCCTGACGGGATGCTGGTGACAAGGTCGGCCATACGGGCGGACGGACGCTATCCTGACAGCGCGGATGCTTCGGCTCTGTTGCGCGCCTGGCGTGAGGCGCCGCCGCCGCTGACCCCGGCGCTGATCAACCAGCTGGGCACGGGTGAGGGCGGCATCATGATCTTGCCCTAGGGGAAAGACTTTGGTCGCTGGTCGGGCTTTGTTAACGCTTGTGCTTTAGCATCCGAAAAGAAGCCAGTTTGGGGGCAAAGATGGATGCGCTGCTGTTGCGATCCTTGCAAGGGTATGTCCGCGATACCTTTGGCCTGCCCGTATGGCAGGCAATTTGTCGCCGGTCCGCGCTGACGACGGAGACTTTTGAACCCATGCTGCGCTATGATCCGGGCCTTGCGGACCGTGTTGCGCAACACGCGGCACATGTCTTGGGGCGGCCCGTAGAAACGGTGTGGGAAGACATGGGGACCTATCTGGTCACGAACCCTGGCCATGAAGGGGTGCGTCGCCTGCTGCGCTTTGGGGGCGTCAGCTTTTCTGACTTCTTGCATTCTCTGGAGGAAATGCCCGGCCGTGCCCGGTTGGCCATGCCCGACATCGACCTGCCCGAAGTGCAGCTGCAGGAACTGGGGCCGGACCGGTTCACCATCCTGTGCCGGTCGCGGTTGCAGGGCATGGTGCGGGTGCTGGTCGGCATGGTGACCGCCATGGCCGACGACTACGGCACGCTGTGCCTGATCGAGCCTGAGGCGGGGGGCAAGATCACCGTCCGGGTGCTGGACAGCGCCCACGCCACCGCCCGCCCCTTTGACCTTGCCCTGCCGGAGCGGTGACGCATGACCCCAGCCAACCCAGTGCCTGACATCAGCATCGACCTTGCAGGGCTGGCTGGCTTCATGCCGCTGCACCTGCTTTTGGATGCTGAAGGGCGCGTGCTCAGCGTTGGCCCAACCCTTATGCGGGTGCTGGACGGGGAAACGGTGATTGGCGCGCGGTTTGAAGATATGTTTGACGTGCGGTCACCCGGTGGCGCGGTCACCGTGGCCGAGATGCTGACCCGTGCCGCTGAACGTTTTCGCATCGTGCCGCGCTGTCGCAGTCGGGTTGGGTTGCGCGGCCTGGGAAGGCGACTGGCGGGCGGGCAGGTGTTGCTGAACCTGACCTTCGGGATCGACCTGATCGCCGCCGTGCGGGAATTCAATCTGACCGACAGTGACTTCGCCGCAACCGACCTGGCGATGGAACTGCTCTATCTGGCTGAGGCGAATGCCGCCGTCACCCGCGAATTGCGCGGGCTGAACATGCGCCTGGAAGGTGCCCGCATCGCCGCCGAGGAAGAGGCGATGACCGACCCCCTTACCGGTTTGCGCAATCGCCGGGCTGCCGACCTGTTCCTTGAGCGGATGTGCAACGCCACCGCGCCCTTTGGGCTGCTGCACCTTGACCTCGACTACTTCAAGGCGGTGAATGATACCCTGGGCCATGCGGCGGGCGATTTCGTGCTGGAACGGGTGGGCGGCGTCCTGCGTGATCAAGTGCGGGCCGAAGACTGTGCCGCGCGTGTCGGCGGCGATGAATTCGTGGTCATTCTGCCCGGCCGCACCGACGCGCAAACGCTGCAGGCGATTGCCAACCGGATCATCAACCGCCTGTCCGAACCGTTGGAATTTGAGGGCAAGCCCTGTCGGGTGTCGGCCAGCGTCGGCATTGTGCGGTCGAACGATTTTCCGGTGCCGGATGCCGCGCAAGTGCTTGCTGCAGCGGACCGTGCCCTTTACGCGGCCAAACATGCGGGGCGCAGCCAGGCCGTGCTTCTGGGCAGCGACGCGGGCTGATCCGGTCGAAGCTCAGGCCGTTTGCGGCACGACCCACAAGGCGGCTGGCGGCAGGGTGACGCCCAGGCTTTGCCCGGTGGTCAGGTTGCGCGCGGTGTCTGGTGTGGTCAGTGCTTGCAGGGGGGTGCCTGCCACGTCCAGATCAACGCGGGTTTGGGTGCCCAGAAAGCTGCAGCCACGCAGCGTGGCGGCCAAGGAGTCTGGTCCGCAAAGGGGGCTGCCAAGGGGGCCGCCAAGGGGCCCAAGGACAATCGCCTCGGGTCGGATGGTCAGCAGGCCCGGGCCACGGGTCAGGCCGATGGGCAGGCCGTCAGGCAGGCGCAGGGGGCCGATCGCCGATTGGAACACCCCATCTGCGGCGACACCGGGCAGAAAGTTCACCCCGCCAAAGAACCGCGCCACGGCCAGCGTCGCTGGGCGTCGATAGATCTCGTCCGGGGTGGCGTGCTGGGCCAGCCGCCCGTCCAGCAAAAGCGCGATCTGGTCGGCCAGAATCACCGCCTCGGTCTGGTCATGGGTCACGACCAGGGTGGTGACCGCCATCTCGGCTTGCAGGGTCAGGATCAGCTGGCGCATCTCGTCGCGCAAGGTGGGGTCAAGGCTGGAGAGGGGCTCATCCAGCAACAGAAGGTCAGGTTGCAGCACCAGCGCGCGGGCCAGAGCCACTCGCTGGGCCTGACCGCCGGAAAGCTGGGCCGGGTGGCGGGGGCCAAGGCCGGTCAGGCGGGTGCGATCCAGCATGGCGTTTACGCGGGTGGCGATCTGGGCGCTGGGCAGACCGCGCATGCGCAGGCCGAAGCCGACGTTTTCCGCCACGGTCAGGTGCGGGAACAGGAGGGGGTTTTGGAACACCATCACCACCCCGCGCCGTTCGGGCGGCAGGGTTACGATGGACCGGCCCGCAAGTTCGATGCCCCCCGCGTCGGGGGCCAGAAGCCCCGCGATCAGCTTCATCACCGTGGTTTTTCCCGCGCCCGAGGGGCCTAGTAGCGCCGTGATCCGCCCGCTTTGCACCGTAAGGTCAAGGCCGCGGATCGTGGCCAGCGTGCCGCCGGGGTGGGTTTTGATCAGGCCGGTCAGCTGCAGGCTCATCTGCCGACCCCCGGTCCAAGGGCAAGGTTGCGCCCGGTCAGGTGCCGGGCGGTCAGGGCCAGCGCCACAAGCCCCGGCAGGATGTAGATCATCGCAACCGCACCGGTCACGTCATTGCGGCCCGAGGTGGCGAAGGTAAAAAGGACCAGCGGCAGCGTCTGCACCTTGCCGCCCCCGATGCTGAGGGTCAGCAGATATTGCGACCAGGACACCAGAAACGCAAAAAGCGCC
>JBBQVR010000077.1:0-16742 GCA_038211355.1 Rhodobacterales bacterium
GAGCCGTTGATCCAGTCAGACCCGCCGCTGGACAAAAGCACGATCCGCTCAGCGGCGACGCGCTTCAGCAAAGGCTCAACCGCCGTGACCTTCTGATGCCGCCAGCGCCAGGCCGGGATCGCCACCTGATGGGTGTGCATCGAAAACGCCAGCGCCGTCGATCCGCAGGCCCGGCCCAGCACGCGCAGCATCGCGGCCAACTCGCGCACGTCCGCCCCGCCGCCGCCCAGTTCTTGCGGGACGGCCGCCTCAACCAGCCCGGCGTCTTTCAGCAGGGCATAGTTCTCGGCGACAAACCGGTCCTCGGCATCTGCCCGTTCCGCCCCAGCCGCAAAGGTGGGGGCCAGGCTTTCAGCAATCGCCACCACGTCCCGCGTTTTGGTGGCCGGTCTTTCCTGTGTCAAAGTCATGGCTGCACTCCCTTTCATGAAATGCCCCATCCTTGCCCTGTTGCCGGTCACCCTCCAGTCCACGATCTGTACTAGGGCCGAGGGCCGTCGGATGGTATTCTGCCCCATCGACCACAGGAGGGGCTCTATGTCCGAGACAGCCAGCTATGGCCAGTTTTGCCCGGTTTCGATGGCCGCCGAGATCCTTTGTTCGCGCTGGACGGTCGTCCTGTTGCGCGAAATGCTTTGCGGAAGCACCCGCTTCAACGACCTGCGCCGGGGTCTGCCGCGCATGTCGCCAACGCTGTTGTCCAAACGCCTGAAAGAGCTTGAGCTTGCGGGCGTCGTGCGCACTGCCCCAACCGCCACGGGGGCTTTCGATTACCACCTGACCGAGGCCGGGGAAGAGCTTCGCCCCCTTGTCCTTGGCATTGGCAGCTGGGGCCAGCGCTGGGTGGAATCCCGGCTTTCGCTGCGCAACCTCGACCCCGCACTTCTGATGTGGGACATGCGCCGCAATCTGAACCCTGAACCCTTGCCTTCGTGCCGCTGCACGATCCAGTTCCAGTTTCCAGAACTTGCACCGCCCCAGCGCAACTACTGGCTGGTGGTAGACGCCGATATGGTCGATCTGTGCAGCTTTGATCCGGGGTTTGAGGTTGATCTGCTGGTCACCAGTTCGCTGAAGACCATGACCTCGATCTGGATGGGCCTGACGCGGCTTGGGTCAGAGGTTGACGCAGGCCGGGTTCAGCTGGACGGCGACCCCGCGGTCAGCCGATCAATGCAGCTTTGGTTGAAACTAAGCCCCTTCGCGCCGGTCGCACGCCGCGTCGCGTGAAGTCGGGCCATTTGGGGGGCCTCATTTGGGGGGCGTCAGGGGTTCGCCCTTGCCCGAAGGCAAAAGGGCAAACCTGGGTGAAAGGCTGACGCCCCTGCCAAGGGGTTGATGTCATTGGCGACGGTCAGTTGCCGCTGCAAAAGAGGGTCTTACGCAACAATCTCACGCGGGATGACAAAGTCTACTGTCACGCCGGCCCCGAAGGTCACCTTGGTCCAGTCGTCCACGTCAAACTCCACCACCAGCGTGGCCCCGGTCGGATAGCGGGCAAACTCAGGGTTGCCGGGGGGGTGGGCGACCAGTCGGGTCGCGAATTCTGCGATGCCGGGGTTGTGGCCGATCATCATTACCGTGTCTGCAGTCGCATGGCGCAGGACCGCCATCATCACATCGGGGCCGGCGTGGTAAAGGGCGGGCTTCAGCTCTAGCACCGGTGTTCCCGGCAGGGCGGGCGCGATGCCGGAAAAGGTTTTCCGGGTGCGCAGGGCGTCGGAACAGAGCACCTCATCCGGCACATAGCCCCGGCTGGCCAGCCATTGTCCAAGGTCGGCCGCCGCCGCCTGCCCCCGTTCGTTCAGGGGGCGGTCATGGTCCGGGGTCAGCGGATCATCCCAGGAAGATTTCGCGTGCCGCGTCAGGATCAACCGCTTCATTTGTGGAACTGCCTCATGTGATACCCCGACTGTTCGGGTAGTCTTGCATAGCTTTGCGACAACGGGCAAGCGCGGCGAACCTGACAGCCGCCGGTCATGCAGTCTTGCCCCTCGGGCTGGTCCAGAAAGCCGTGGCAGGCGGGCAGGTCATAGCCCTTGCCGGTCAGCGCGCTGGGGGGGCAGGCGGTCAGGCAAGGGGCAGCGCAGCTGTCACAGGGGCGCGGGGCGGCGGGAGGGAGGGCAACCACCTCTTTCAACGCCAGCGCACCGCGAAAGCTGACCATCAGGCCTTGCCGGGCATGGACCAGCAGCCGCACCGGGCTGTCCCACACCTGCCCCGTCCGCAGCGCCCATCGGTAGAAGGGGTGATAAGGCGGCCCGCCAAAGGGGAATAGGGCCTTGGCCCCCAGATCACAGGCCAGCCGCCCGATCACCCGCCGCGACCAGCGGTCTACCGGGTCAGGCGCGCCGTCCCATTCCGGTTGGGCGGTCAGGTGGGCCCAGAACCCCGGCTCTGCCGGGCCGATCATCAGAAGGGTGCGGGTGCCGGCGGGAAGCCCCGCCTCATCCTCAGCGACGGAAAAGCCACCCAGCACCTCCAACCGGTGCTCTGCCAGCCGCGCGGTCAGCGCCGGAAGGGAAGCCACAGCGCCCATGTCAGCTTCATCGGTCGGTCGTCCTGCCATTCCAGCCCCACGGTCATTCCCTCATGCCCCGCTGCGGGTTGGGGCACATAGGTGCGGAAGATGCGGTCCCAGACCGACAATGAAAAGCCGTAGTTGCTGTCATGTTCATCCCGGCGCACCGAATGGTGGACGCGGTGCATGTCCGGGGTCACCAGCGCCAGCCGGACCACCCGGTCCAGCCACAGGGGCAGGCGCAGGTTAGCATGATTGAACATGGCCGTGGCGTTCAACAGGATCTCGAACACGATCACCGCAAGGGCCGAGGGGCCGATCAGGTAGACCAACCCCACCTTCAGCGCCGAGGAGGCTGCAATTTCCACCGGGTGAAACCGCAGGGCCGTGGTCACGTCGAAATCGCGGTCGGCGTGGTGGACACGGTGGAACCTCCAGAACAGCGGAACCTTGTGGGTGATCAGGTGCTGCAGCCAGATGGCAAAATCGAAGATCAGCACAGCAAGGACAAGCTCAGCCCAGCCCGGCCAATCCAGCTGGTTGAAAAGCCCCAAGCCAAGTTGCCCGGCATCCACCGCAGCGGCGACGGCAAGGATCGGCAGGGCCAAGGCCAGTGCCCGGACAGTCAGCGTGTCAATGACCACCAGCGCAAGATTGGTGAACCAGCGCCGGGGCCGGGGTTGCACCAGGGGGCGGCGCGGGGCCATCCGTTCAAGTATGGCCAGAGCGACAAGGACGCCGAAGAAGACGGCAATCCGGATGGCAATCTCATGTTCCAAGGGACAGACCTTTGTGCTGACCCTTCTACCCTAATTCCTGTCGCGCCCCAGTTCCAGCGCGGCAAATCTTTTCGAAAAGATTTGCAAAAGCCTTCGAAGGCTTTTGGGCCCGGCTCACCCCCGGGGCTTGATGCGTGGAGCGGTCGCGCGGATCTGGCTGCCGGCGCCATGGTCGGTGAACAACTCCAACAGGCAGGCGTTGGGGATGCGACCATCAAGGATGGTGACGGCCCTGGTGCCCTTTTCGATGGCCATCAGGGCGGTTTCAGTCTTGGGGATCATCCCGCCCGAAATCACGCCATCGGCGGTCATCTGGCGGATCTCCTCGGGCGTGATCTGGGTCATCACCTGACCTTCGGCGTTCTTCACGCCGGGGACGTCGGTCAGAAGCAGCAGGCGGTCGGCCTGCAGGGCGCCGGCGATGGCCCCTGCGGCGGTGTCGCCGTTGACGTTGAACGTCTCATTATCCGCCATGCCGGTGCCGACGGGGGCGATGACCGGGATGATGCCAGCGGTGTAAAGGTCGCGCAGAACCTGCACGTTCATCTCGATCGGGCGGCCGACAAAGCCCAGCTCGGGATCATCCGCCTCACAGACCATCAGGTCGTCATCCTTGCCCGAAATGCCCACGGCCCGCCCCCCGGCATCCATGATCGCCTGCACGATCCGCTTGTTCACCAGGCCCGACAGGATCATTTCCACCACCTGCACAGTGGCCTTGTCGGTCACCCGCTTGCCGCGCACGAATTCGGACTTGATGCCCAGCTTGGTCAGCATGTCGTTGATCATCGGCCCGCCACCGTGAACGACGACCGGGTTCACGCCGACCTGCCGCATCAGCACGATATCGCGGGCGAATTCCGCCATCGCGGCGTCATCGCCCATCGCGTTGCCGCCGAATTTCACCACCACCACCGCGCCGGTGAAGCGCTGAAGGTAGGGCAGGGCTTCGGACAGCATCTTGGCGGTGTTCAGGGCGTCTTGCATGGTCAGGGTCTGCTGTTTCATGGAGGCCTCCGGGACGTAGGCTGGCATAAGACGTTTGAGCGCCTATGCCAAGCGGCGGTTCCGGCTGGGCCGGTTCTTGCCTTTCCTGACCAGAAGCGTAGGGTTTCCGCCACAGGAGAGACCGCATGTCCGAACAAAAGACCATCGTCCTGACGGGGGCCAGCCGCGGCATCGGCCATGCCACGGTCAAACGCTTTTCGGCGGAAGGCTGGCGGGTACTGACCTGCTCGCGCCAGCCGTTCGATGCGCGCTGTCCCTGGCCGGGGGGTGAGGACAATCACATCCAGCTGGATCTGGCCGACCCCAACAAGACCATCGCCGCGATCGAGACGATCAAGGCCAAGGTCGGCGGTCGGATTCATGCGCTGGTGAATAACGCCGGGATCAGCCCCAAGGGCCCCGGCGGCGCGCGGCTAAGCACGCTGGACACCGACCTGCGGACCTGGGGGCATGTGTTTCACGTCAACTTCTTCGCACCGGTCATTCTGGCGCGGGGCCTGAAGGAAGAACTGGCGGCGACCAAGGGGGCCATCGTCAACGTAACCTCGATCGCCGGGGTGCGTGTGCATCCTTTTGCCGGGGCGGCCTATGCCACGTCAAAGGCGGCCCTGGCGGCGCTGACGCGGGAAATGGCGCATGACTTCGGGCCGTTGGGCGTGCGCGTCAACGCGATTGCCCCGGGCGAGGTCGAAACGGCGATCCTGTCACCCGGCACTGACAAGATCGTGGAAAAGCTGCCGATGCAGCGATTGGGCCAGCCGAAAGAAGTAGCCGATGTGATCTGGTTCCTGTGTTCGGACCAGTCGAGCTACATATCTGGCACCGAGATCGAGGTGAACGGCGCGCAGCACGTCTGAGGCTGGGGTTAGCCAAGACCACGGCCAGTTTTGGCTGGCGTCAGCGCAGTTTCTCAAAACTGATCGTCACATCGCCCACATCGACGCCAAACCGCTTCATATAGGCGCGGTTCAACAGGCGGTCGTCTGACAGCTGCCACATCCAGTCGTCAAACGTGACGCGTACGGTATCGGCTGTCCCGTCAGCGGCAGGCACTGGCAGGTCGATTGTGTAGCGCCAATTGAAACGGTCGCCATCCTCAACCCCGGTCGCCTCGCCGATCACACCGGGGGCGGTGCCGCGCCAGGTTTGCGCAGCGGTGATTGGGCCGGTCTTGACCAGCGTCCAGATACGCTGCTCGGTTGATCCGTCCTCATACACGAAATCTTCGACCAGCCGCAGGCGTTCACCGTTCCAGTCGCCCTTTATCGTCACGTCAAAGCGGCGGCGGACGGTGCCGAAGATGTCCTGAAACTGGCCTTTGGCCACAAGAGTGCCATCAAAGAACTCTTCTAGGTTCAGATCGCGGTCGCTGAGGGCGGTGTCGTTGAACGATGGCTTGCCAGTACAGGCGGCAAGGCCCGTAAGGGCCAGGGTTGCCAGAGCCAGGGCGGGAAGGATGCGCATCGTGATCTCCATTTGACAGGTATACGGGCGCCGTCGGGTTTCAGATGACCGGGGGTAGTTGATTGCCTTCGGGTTACCGGTGCAGTCGCCCTGAGCCGTCGGCAAAGCGGGTGGGAATGGCGGCGCGGCCACGGACGGCGCAAACCCAGTCTGGCGGGGCGATGGCCATCACAGGCGCGTTTGGGGGGTGGCGTTGGCGGGCACCCCAAGAAACCGGGTTGGGCCAAGGGTTCACGGGGCTTCAGGCTTTGACCGCTCTGGCAGATGATGAGAATTGTCTGCAACTTTTGGCAGAGCGTTAAGGAACTGATCAGGAACATTCACCTAGTTTGATCGCAACCGGGCCTTGGGGCCCATCAATTGCGGGGTGCGGGCATGCGACCTGGTGTTCATTGGCTGGCGTGGCTTGGCGCAATCCGGCTGGAACGTCGGCCTGAACTTTTGGTGTTTCTGCCCGCCCTTGCGCTTGGTGTGCTTTGGGCGGCCGGGGAAGGGGCGCTGCTTGCCCTTGCCACCGGATTGCCGCTGATGGTGCTGCTTTTGCAATGGCTGGTGCCAGCGCCTGCACAGGTTCCGGTGTCGGATCAGGTCATTGACCGTCTGGATGCCGCCCTGCGCGACACTGCGCAAGGCAGCCGGCAGACCGGTTGCTTTGTGCTGCAGTTCGATGATCCGTCCTGGCTGTGTGACCGGCACGGACGGACGCGCCAGTCCGAGATTCTGGCCGCCTGTGTGGCCCGCATCCGTGGTGCCATGCGCCCCGGGGACATGCTGTTCCCGCTGGAAGACGGCAGCCTTGTGGTGGTGCTTACCCCGTCGCAGCGGCTTGATCTTGAGGTGATGGTGCGCATTGCGGGAAGGTTGCAACTGGTGGTTCAGCAGCCGCTATTGCTGGGCGACGGATCGGCGCAGGTGACCTGCTGCATCGGCTTTTGCCATGCGCGCCAGGTGATCGACAGCGGGGGTCGCGCCCTGCTTGAGGCGGCGCAAGTTGCTGTTGACGAAGCCATGCGCCACGGGCCGGGGGCCATTCGGGCATACTCAACCGATATTGCAAAGGCGCGGGCACAGCGTGACGTGCTGCGCGACGGCTTTGCTGCTGCGGTGGCAGAGGGCCAGATACGGGCGTATTTCCAGCCACAACTGTCCACCGACAGTGGGCAGGTTTCGGGGCTGGAGGTGCTGGCGCGCTGGCATCACCCCGAACAGGGCTGCTTGCCGCCTGGTCAGTTTCTGCCAGCACTGGAAGGCACCGATCTGATGGCGCTTCTGGCGCGTGAAATGCTTGCCCAGGCGCTTGATGCGCTGGCCGCCTGGGATCGTGCCGGGCTTAGGGTGCCGCAAGTGGCCGTGAATTTCGCGGCTGAGGAACTGCGTGACCCGCAACTGCCGGAACGGCTGACCTGGGCGTTGGACAGGCACGATCTTGCCCCCTCGCGCCTTACGGTAGAGGTGCTGGAATCCGTGGTCGCCGGTGAAGACGACGACATCGTGACCCGCAACATCGCCCGGATCGCCCAGCTTGGCTGTGGCGTCGATCTTGATGATTTCGGAACGGGCAATGCCTCGATCACCTCGATCCGGCGGTTCGCCCTGCAACGGCTGAAGATTGACCGCAGCTTCGTGCACGACATCGACACGGACCGAGGGCAGCAAAAACTGGTGACGGCCATCTTGTCGCTGGCAGAAAAGCTGGGGTTGGAAACCCTTGCCGAAGGGGTTGAGACCCGCGGTGAACACGCGATGCTGGCGCAGCTTGGCTGTGGCCATGTGCAGGGCTATGTGATCGCACGGCCAATGCCGTTTGACGATGTGGCACCATGGTTGCTGCGTCACCGCAAAGACCTCGCCACGGCGCTTTGCATCGACGTCAGGGCGCGATAGGCATGCCGCTCTCAGCGTAGGGGTGGCCGCAAGGCTTGGGGCGGGACTGTTGGCATGATCCAGGCAAAAGGGCCGCGCCTGCTGCGGGGCCATCGCCGGGATGACCAGCCCCAGGGCACGCGATGATGTGACGGCACGCGATGATTTGACAGGGGCCAAGGGCGGCGATCGGGTGAAAGCGCTTGACCTTTCCACTGCCCTGTCGTTGAAGCACCGCTGATCACGGATGATCGGCATGGTGGTTGGTCAATGGAAGAACAGAACAACAAGAACCTGATCCTGGCGATGGTTCTAAGCGCAGCAGTGATGATCGTATGGTTCGTCCTGTTTCCGCCGCCTGAACCTGTGGCCGATCTTGCGACGCCCGCGGCGACCGGCGTGGCCACCCCGCTTGTGCCCAGCGCTGACCTGGCCGTTGCAGCGCAAGGCACCACCGCATCTGCCGTGCCCGAGGCTCCGCGCCTGACCATCGACACGCCAAAGCTTGCCGGCTCGCTTTCGCTGCTGGGGGGGCGGATCGACGATCTGTCGCTGAAGAACTACCGCGAAACGCTGGAGCCTGGGGCGGATACCGTCCACGTCCTGTCGCCGGTGGGTGAGGATCTGGCCTATTACTCTGTCTTCGGTTGGTTGCCGGGAACCGGGCTTGCCGCTGGCGAGGTGCCGGACGCAATGACCGAATGGCAGCTTGCCGCCGGTGGTACATTGACCCCTGAAACCCCGGTCAGCTTGCGCTGGGACAACGGCAAGGGGCTGATCTTCCTGCGCGACATCGCTGTGGATGAAGACTACGTCTTTACGGTGACTGACCGGGTTGAAAACGCCTCGGCCGGGGAAGTGACGCTGCAACCCTACGGGATCATTGCGCGCCATGGCCTGCCCCAGCTGCAGAATATCTTCGTGGTCCACGAAGGCGCAATCCAGCGCAACGATGGTAAGCTGCTGGAAACCGACTACGCCGACATTACCGAGCTTGAGGTTGACCCCGCCGAGGGATTGCCCGCACAGGTGACCCAGTCCACGACGGATGGCTGGATCGGTTTCACCGACCACTACTGGATGACGACGCTGATCCCCGAGCAGGGCAAACCCTACAAGTCCGTGCTGAAATATGTGCCGAACGCAGGAATCTATCAGGCTGAGGTGCGTCCGCCTGCCGTCAGCCTGGCGGCCGGGGAAAGCAGCACCTCAACCTTGCGCGTCTTTGCCGGGGCCAAGGAATGGGCAACGATCCGCGACTATGAACGCGAAGGCGGGATTCCGGGGTTCCTTGATTCCATCGATTGGGGCTGGTTCTACTTCCTGACCAAGCCGATCTTCGCCGTCCTGCACTGGCTGAACGCCCTGATCGGCAACATGGGGCTGGCGATCATCGCGCTGACCTTCGTGTTGAAGGTCATCGTGCTGCCGCTGGCCTACAAATCCTATGTCTCGATGGCGCGCATGAAGGAACTGCAGCCAGAGATGGAGGCGCTGAAAGAACGCGCCGGCGATGACAAGCAAAAGCTCCAGCGCGAGATGATGCAGCTTTACAAAGACAAGAAGGTGAACCCGGCTGCGGGCTGCCTGCCGATCCTGATCCAGATCCCGATCTTCTTCGCGCTATACAAGGTGATTTTCGTCACCATCGAACTGCGTCATGCGCCGTTCTTTGGCTGGCTGAACGACCTCTCGGCCCCGGATTCGTCATCGCTTTTCAACGCGTTTGGCCTGCTGCCTTGGGATGCGCCAGCGACGGGGTCCTTGCTTCACCTGATCTTCATCGGGGTGCTGCCGATCCTGCTGGGCATCACGATGTGGATACAGCAAAAACTGAACCCCGCCCCCGCTGATCCGGTTCAGCAACAGATCTTTGCCTGGATGCCGTGGGTATTCATGTTCATGCTGGGTGGGTTCGCAAGTGGCCTGGTGGTCTACTGGATCACCAACAACACCATCACCTTCAGCCAGCAATATCTGATCATGCGCAGCCATGGGCACAAGCCGGATCTGTTTGGCAACATCAAGTCAGGCTTCAAGAAAAAGCCTCCGGAGCCGGTTTCGGACAAGTCCAAGGCCAAGAAGAAGTGACCGTGGCTGACATCGGGCGGGTGGCACATCTTGTCCGCCACCCGATCAAGTCCGCCGGCTATGAAGAGGTGGACGGCGTCACGCTGACCGCAGGGGCCGCGTTTCCGTTTGACCGGGTGTGGGCTGTGGCCCATGCGGCGGCACGGCTGTCAGAGCCGTTGGCCTGGGCCCCGAAATTGCAGTTCCTGCGTGGTTGGGGGTCTGCCGATCTGATGGCGGTGTCGTGTGTTTCTGACCCGAAGGATCGGGCGATCACACTGTCGCACCCGCGCCGCCCAACTGCGCGTTTTCTTCCTGATGATGCGGGGGATGCAGCACGGCTGATCGACTGGTTGCGCCCCTTGTGGCCTGACACCCGGCCGGAACCAGCGAAAGTTGTCAAAGTGCCGGGGCAGGCGCTGACCGATCAGGATCAGCCGCTGGTGTCGATCAACAGCCTGACCTCGCTGGCGGACCTTTCGGGCCGCATGGGGCGGGACCTGTCGATCCACCGCTGGCGCGGGAACATCTGGGTGGATGGCTGGGCCCCTTGGGCGGAACTGGGCTTGATCGGGCAAGAAATCACGATCGGCACTGCGCGCCTGCGGGTGGAAGAGCCGATTGGCCGCTGCCGGGCGACCGGGGCGAACCCGGTGACCGGTGCGCTGGATGCAGATACCATGGCCGCATTGGAAGCGGGCTATGGACACACGGATTTTGGCGTTTTCGCGCGGGTGATCGCGGGTGGGGACGTGGCCCTTGGCGATGAGGTGCGCGCATGAGCATGGTCTTTACCCTTGCCCCGGAACCCGAGGATGCGGCCCGCGAAACCGGGCGGCTGTTGTTCGCCGGGCCGGTCACCTTTGTCAAAGGGGTAGTCGCCATGTCTGGCCTGCCCCCGGCTGACCGGGTTGAGGTATGCTTTGCCGGGCGGTCGAATGTTGGAAAATCCAGCCTGATCAATGCGCTGACCGGGCGAAAGACCCTTGCGCGGGCATCGAACACCCCCGGGCGGACGCAAGAGATCAACTATTTCGCGCTGGGCGAGGCGCGCTATCTGGTCGACTTGCCCGGCTATGGCTACGCCGAGGCTCCGGTGGCGATTGTTGCCAAGTGGCAGGCGCTGTTGCGGCAATACCTTGCGGGTCGGCAGACCCTGCGCCGGGCCTTCGTGCTGATCGACGCACGGCACGGCGTCAAAGATGTGGATGAAGAGATCCTCAAACTTCTGGACCGGTCGGCCGTCACGTTTCAGGCGGTGCTGACCAAGGTTGACAAGATCAACCGCGACGACCGGGCTGCCGTGATCGAACAGGTCAAGGGCGCGCTGGCCAAGCACCCGGCTGCTTACCCCGAGGTGGTCGTGACCAGTTCCGAAAAGGGTGAGGGGGTTGAGACCCTGCGCGCCATCATCGCCACGCTGGAGTAGCGGTCAGCCCTTGGCGTCATGCGCCGGGTCTGCGCCGGGAACCGGGTCATAGCCATGCCCGCCCCAGGTATGGCAGCGGCAAATGCGGTGCGCGGTCAGATAGCCACCCTTCAATGCGCCATGCCGGTCCAGCGCCTCAAGCGCATAGGCCGAACAGGTGGGCTGGAACCGACAGCCGTGGCCAACCCAGGGCGACAGCACCAGACGGTAGGCCTTGACCGGAAGGGCAAGGACATGGGCCAGCGGCGTCATGCCTTTGGCCGGTGGATGCTGCGCAGGGCCTGTGCCAGATCGGCGCAAAGGTCGGCGTAGGGGCGGGTCACGGTGGCCTCAGGGCGGGCGACAAGGACGTAATCCCAGCCGGGCAGGGCGTGGGCCGGCAACCCTTCGCGCGCCAGTGCCCGCAGCCGCCGCTTGGCGCGGTTGCGCAGGACGGCGTTGCCGATCTTCTTGGAGGCGGTAAAGCCGATGCGGATGGTTTCCGTCCCGTCCGCCCTGTCACGCGCCTGCAACAGAAACCCGCCGGTCCCGTGACGCTTGGCCGAGGCGGCTTTCAGGAAATCGGCGCGTTTGCGCATCACGCAAAGCGAAACCGCCGGAGAGGCGGCGGGTTCCACAGCATTGCTGCCTTGGCCCATGCTCTCCGGCGGTGTCATGTCATGACCCCAGAACCCCCGAGGGGGCGCAATCAGGCGGAAAGTTTGTGACGGCCCTTGGCGCGGCGGGCTGCCAGCACAAGACGGCCGTTCTTGGTGGACATGCGCGAACGGAACCCGTGGCGGCGCTTGCGAACCAGGTTCGACGGTTGAAATGTGCGCTTCATCGCGGCTCTCCATCAGACGGTGCCCGAACCACCAGCGGATTCGAGGGCTTTAAACTTGAAGCCCGGTCTTTACGGGCGGTCGGACCCCAAGTCAACGCAGGCAATGCGATTCCCTGCAACATTTCGCCGCGCCAGCGCGGGATATGTTTCAAGGGCCGACCGTTCCAGTGCCATTGGATCAATGCGGCGTGACCTGCCTGTCAATTATCGCCGGGTTGCGCCATCTTCGAGCAACCTTCAAGGAAAGACATCGCCAATGACGGCCAGAGACGTTCCGAATTCCGGCAATCAGAACGGTTGGCTGCGCAAGCTGCCGATTCTGCTGATCCTTGTGGCGGCCATCCTTGGCGCGGTCCTGCTGCGCGACCAGATCAGCTTTGAGGCCCTTGCCCGCCATCGTGAGGCGCTGATCGCCTATCGTGACGCGCATTACGGGCTTAGCGTGCTGGCGTTCATCGCCATCTATATCGGGATTGTCGGGCTTAGCCTGCCGGGGGGGACGATCGCCACCTTGACCGGCGGGTTCCTGTTCGGGCTGTTCCCCGGCGTGATCTTCAACGTCATCGGTGCGGGAACCGGGGCGATACTGGTGTTTCTTGCCGCGCGGTCCGGCTTTGGGGCCAGCGTTTCGGCGCGGATCGCGGCGGCGGGTGGTGTCGCCGGGCGCTTGCAGGCGGGATTGCGCGAAAACGAATGGTCGGTCCTGTTCCTGATGCGCATCGTGCCTGCGGTGCCATTCGTGCTGGCAAACCTGATCCCGGCCTTTGTTGGCACCAGCCTGTTCCGCTTTGCCGTGTCCACCTTCCTGGGCATCATTCCAGGCGCTTTGGTCTTCACCTCGGTCGGGTCCGGCCTGGGTGAGGTGTTCGCCCGAGGCGAGACGCCTGACCTTGGCATCCTCTTCACCCCCGCTGTCCTTGGCCCGATCCTGGGGCTTGCGGCCTTGGCGGCATTGCCGATGGCGTTGCGGATTTTCAAAAGGGCACGCTGACATGCAGTTGATCGAGACGGACATCTGCGTAATCGGCGCAGGCTCGGGCGGGCTGTCAGTCGCGGCGGGGGCGGCCCAGATGGGCGCGCGCGTCGTGCTGATCGAGGCGGGAGAGATGGGTGGCGACTGCCTGAATGCGGGCTGTGTGCCATCAAAGGCGTTGATCGCCGCCGCCAAGGTGGCCGAAGCGCAGCGCAAGGGCTTTCGTGGCATTGCAGCGCAAGATCCGCAGGTGGATTTCGCCGCAGTGAAGGATCACGTCGCCGCCGTCATCGCCCAGATTGCCCCGGTTGACAGTCAGGACCGGTTTGAGGGGCTTGGCTGCACCGTCATCCGCGCTTTCGCCCGCTTCACCGGCCCGAATGAGGTTGAGGCTGGCGGCCAGCGCATCCGCGCCCGGCGGTTTGTGATCGCCACAGGCTCACGCCCCTTCGTGCCGCCGATTCCGGGGGTTGAGGCCACGCCCTATCTGACGAATGAGACGATCTTTGCCCTGCGCGACCGGCCGGGGCATCTGATCGTCATCGGTGGTGGGCCCATCGGGGTGGAAATGGCGCAGGCGCATCGGCGCTTGGGCTGTGAGGTGACGGTGATTGAGGGTGCCAAGGTGCTGGGTCGCGAAGACCCTGAACTTGCCGCCGTGGTGATTGACGCCCTGCGTGACGAAGGCATCCGCCTGATCGAAGGTCAGCCGGTCGTGCGCCTGTCTGGCAGCGATGGCGCGGTTGAGGTGGTGCTTGGCGATGGAACCCAGGTGACCGGAACCCATATCCTGATGGCCGTAGGGCGCAAGGTGGCGCTGGACGGCATGAACCTGGATGCCGCCGGGGTGGCCCATACGCCCAAGGGCGTGACGGTGGACGCGCGCTTGCGCAGCACCAACCGGCGCGTTTATGCGGTGGGGGATGCGGCGGGCGGCCTGCAATTCACCCATGTGGCTGGTTGGCACGCAGGCATCGTGATCCGCCAGGCCGTGCTGGGCCTGCCCGCCAAGGCTGACCCCCGCGCCGTGCCGCGTGCGACCTTCACCGAGCCCGAGCTTGCCCATGTCGGTCTGACCGAGGCCGAGGCCCGCAAGACCCATGGTGACAGGCTGACCGTGATCCGCGCCGACCTGCACCACAACGACCGCGCCATCGCCGAGGGCAAGGCCAAGGGCTTTGCCAAGGTCATGATCGTCAAGGGTCGGCCCGTGGGCGCCTCAATCGTCGGTCCGCAGGCGGGTGAGCTGATCGGGCTTTGGGCGCTTGCCCTGTCGGCCCGGTTGAAGATGTCGGCGGTGGCGGGGATGATCGCCCCCTATCCGACGCTGGGTGAGGTGTCGAAACGTGCCGCAGGTGCCTATTTTTCCCCGCAACTCTTTGCTAATCCTGTGTTGAAACGGTTCGTCAGGCTGGTGCAGCGCATCATCCCCTGAGCCCAAGCAAGGAAGGGTCGCGACAGGTGAGAAGGCAAGGCTTCCTGAACACCCTTTCCGGGCGCTTTCTGATCCTGACCGTGATCTTTGTCATGCTGGCCGAGATCCTGATCTTTGTCCCCTCCATCGCGCGCTATCGGGCCGATTATCTGCTGACCCGGCTGAAGCAGGCGCAGATTGCCGCTCTGACCCAGCTTGCCACCGAAGAAATGATCATGCCCGAGCTTGAGGCCGAACTTCTGGCCAATGCCGAGGTCTACAACGTCGTCCTGCGCCGGGATGAGGTGCGCCAGCTGGTACTGTCCTCCCCCGTCCCGGATGAGATCTATGACAGTTTCGATCTGCGGATGGCTGGCCCGTGGGAACTTATCCGCGATGCCTTTGCTGTTCTGGTTGATCCGGAAAACCGGATCATCCGGGTTATCGGCGCGCCGGTGCAGGATGCCGGAACGCTGATCGAAGTGACGATGCAGACCAAACCCCTGCGCGATGCGATGGTGGACTATGGCTTGCGCATTCTGGCGCTGTCGGCGCTGATTTCGGTGGTGACGGCGCTGCTGCTGTTCCTGGCAGTGCAGCGCCTGCTCGTCCTGCCGATCCGCCGGGTGGTTCAGCATATGCAGGCCTATGCCGAAGCGCCCGAGGATGCCCGCCGCGTCATTGAACCGAACGCCGATGTCACAGAACTGCGCGCAGCGGAAGAGGCGTTGCAGTCGATGCAGATGCAGCTGACCGGCGCCTTGCGGCAGAAGGAACGTCTGGCGCAGCTGGGTGGCGCAGTGGCCAAGATCAGCCATGACTTGCGCAACATCCTGACCACGGCGCAGCTTTTTGCCGACAGGATTGAGGGCAGCGCAGACCCTGCGGTGGCAAGATCCGTGCCCAAGCTGGTCAATTCGATCAGCCGGGCGGTGTCCTTGTGCGAAGCGACGCTGACCTTTGGCAAAGCCGAAGAGCCGCCGCCGCAATTGCGCCGACTGAACCTGGCCCCACTGACCGCCGAGGTGGCCGAGGGGGAGGGCTTGGGTCCCGACACCGGCATCACCATCCTGATCGACGTGCCGCCCGGCCTGACGATACGCGCGGACGGCGAACAGCTGCACCGGGTGCTGTCAAACCTGATCCGCAACGCCCGTCAGGCGATTGAGGCCACCGGGCAGCCCGGCACGATCGAGATTTCAGCCGGCGAGGATGAGGCGGAATGGTGGATCCGCGTCGGCGATACCGGCCCCGGCCTGCCACCACGCGCGAAAGAGCATCTCTTTTCGGCCTTTCAGGGCGGCGCGCGGAAGGGGGGCACCGGCCTTGGCCTCGCCATCGCAGCCGAACTGATCCGCGGCCATGGCGGTCGGCTGGACCTTGTGCGCAGTGATGCGGACGGAACTGAATTCATCATTCACCTGCCGAAAGAGACCACAAGCACGGACACTTGATTTGGCTCTTGCAATGGCCGCACTGCGGGGCTACATCGCCCGACATTGCGGACCCATAGCTCAGCTGGATAGAGCATCAGACTACGAATCTGAGGGTCGGGCGTTCGAATCGCTCTGGGTCCGCCAATTTTTCTAGTATTGTCAGACGGTTGCAGGACGAGTGTGGCACTCATGCTTGTCTGGTTTGCATTTGGTTTGCAAATTCAGTTTCAGCCGCGTTCTCAAGCGCCTTCATGGCTGCCTTGGAGAGGGCAGGCGTGAACGCCATGTAGCGCTCAAGAATCCGGGTTGCGGACTTCAGGGTCTGGCCAGTGATCGCAACGATATGTGTTCTCGTGGCAGCAGATGGGTTCGCAGCCAATGTCCGGCTGCCGCAATAGCGCCCCAGAAGCACGTTGTTCCCTTCCTGTTGGGCCAGATCGCCACGCAGACGCACGGTGGTTTCCTTCATGCGGGCAGGGTAGCGAGGCGGGCCAGAACGGCGGCGGTGCCGCGCTCTGCGGCCTCATGTGCTCCGGCCAGGTATCCGGGTTCGGTGCGGCTGGTCTCTGATCCGATCATCGTCAGGCGGGTGTGCCAGTCCCCCTCGATCCAGGCTTGCTTGGCAGGTGAAGGATGATTGCCCGCGCCAAGGTCGTCGGGTGTGGCGGTCAGGGGATCTGCGGCCCAATCTTTGTAAAGCGTGGCTGCGGGCTGGGCCGCCAGAGGGCCGAAGAGTTGCCCCAGCTGCTGCACGGCTGCGGCGATGACCGCGGCCTCGCCCGCCCTCGCCCGGCTTTCGGCTGGAACGCCAACAAAGCCGAACAGCGCCGCTTGCCCCTCTGCTGTCGTGGCATCGTGGATTTCAACCAGCAGGCCGACCTGGCTACGCGCGGCACCCGACAGCCCGGCTTCCCGCCAGAAGGCGCGATCATACACCGCCACGAACTTAGCATGCGGCGCCA
>JBBQVR010000078.1:0-16482 GCA_038211355.1 Rhodobacterales bacterium
TGGCAAGACCGGCCTGACAGTCTCGGAACTGTGCCTTGGCACGATGACCTGGGGCACCCAGAACACCGAAGCCGAGGGGCATGCGCAGGCCGACATGGCGCTGGCCGAAGGCGTGACCTTCTGGGACACCGCCGAGATGTACCCCACCAACCCGGTGCGCGCCGAAACCGTGGGCCGGACTGAGGAAATCATCGGGTCGTGGCTGGCCGCGCGCGGGGGCCGTGACCGGGTTCAGATCGCCACCAAGATCACCGGCAAGGGCCAGATGGTGCGGCCGGGCCAGCCGATCACCGGGCCTGCGATGCGAGAGGCGGTTGAGGGGTCCTTGCGCCGGATGGGCACCGATTACATCGACCTTTACCAGCTGCACTGGCCAAACCGGGGCAGCTATCACTTTCGTCAGGCCTGGCGCTATGCGCCGACAGGCACCGACAAGGCACTTGAGACCGCGCATATGACCGACATCCTGACCACCGCGCAGGCGCTGGTGGCCGAAGGCAAGATCCGCGCCATCGGGCTTTCCAACGAAAGCGTCTGGGGTGCCGCGCGCTGGCTGCATCTGGCCGACAGTATGAGCCTGCCGCGCATGGCATCGGTGCAGAACGAATATTCGTTGCTGTGCCGCCAGTTCGACACCGACTGGGCCGAGTTCAGCCTGATCGAGGACATGCCGCTTCTGGCGTTCTCCCCCCTCGCCGTGGGCTTGTTGTCGGGCAAATATGCGGGCGATGTGACGCCGGAAGGCACCCGGCGGATGCACACGCCCGACCTTGGCGGGCGGGTTACGCCGCAGGTCTTTCCCGCCGTTGCCGCCTACATGGGGATTGCGGCGCGGCATGGCCTTGACCCCTGCCAGATGGCGATTGCCTTTTGCCTGTCGCGCCCCTTTCGCACGATCCCGATTATCGGGGCCACCACGCTGGGCCAGTTGCGCACCAATATCGGAGCGGCAGAGGTGACCCTGTCCGACGCAGTGCTGGCCGAGATAGCGGAAACCCACCGGGCCTTCCCCGCCCCCTATTGAGGGGGCTTGCGGGATGGGGCGGATCAAGGCACTGCTGACCTTGTTCCCGGAGAGCCTGATGCCGCGCCCTTCCTTACGCCTTTTCCCGGTTGGCCCTGCCTTGGTCATGGCCCTGATCGCAACCACGCTGGTCGCGGGCTGTCAGCTTGGCCAGCCCCGCGGGGGATCGGCTGCCGATGGGTCCGTGACGCCAAACGCCGTGACGGGTGAAGCGATCGAGGTCACGGCGCTGGACGCCGCGCCAGCGGGCGCTGCCGTGGCAGGCGCGGTGCCAGAGGTCGGGCCAGAGACCGGGCCAAAGACCGGGCCAGAAGCTGGGCCAGAAGCGGTGGCGGCTGACGGCCAGGCCCCGCCGCAAGCCGCCAATCCCACAGCCGACCCCGAAGCCACGGAAACGGCGGCTGAGGCTGAGGCTGAGGCTGAGGCTGAGGCTCCCCCCCGGCCCGCTCCGCCACCGGTCGAACAGGCCGCGCCCAAGCCCGAGCAACAGGTTTTGTGCGAAAAGCGTGGCGGCAATTGGTCTGGCGTCGGATCCGGCACCTTGCGCATGTGCGTCTTTGAGACCCGCGACAACGGCAAGAGCTGCGACCGCGAAAGCGACTGCGAGGGGGTTTGCCTTGCCCGGTCCCGGACCTGCGCACCGGTCAAGCCGCTTTTGGGGTGCAATGAAATCTTGCAGGACGATGGCGCACGGGTGACCTTGTGCATCGAGTGATCCTTGCCCTGGTGGTGCTGGTTGCGGCTTGTGCGCCCCCGGACCCACCGCAGGCCGCGTTCCGCGCCGCCAGCGCCCCGATCTGGTCAGCCGCCGCCTTTCAGCCCGACCAGATCGCCGGGCGCTGGCAGCAGGTGGCGGCCTATCAAGCGGCAGCACGGGGCAGTTGCCGGGCGGGGGGGCTTGAGTTCCGGCCCGCCAGCGGGGGGCTGACGGTTGAAGGCGTCTTGTGCCTGAACGGCGTGGAACGGCAGGTTTCGGGTCTGGCCAAACCGGTCGGCCCGGGCCGTCTGGCGATTGAGGGGCAGCCCGATTGGTGGGTGCTTTGGGTTGACAGCGGCTACCGCACACTTGCGGTCGGTACACCTTCGGGGGCTTTCGGCTTTGTGCTGGACCGGGGTGCAGCCGCGCCTGACCGGTTGGACGCGGCGCGCGAGGTGTTTGATTTCAACGGCTATGTCGCTGGCGCATTGCGGGCGCTTTAGGCCGTCAGCGCACCCGGTCGCACAAGGAGTGCAGATGCCCCACCATGTCGCGGGCGCCAACCTCGGCCTCGCGCACCAGCAGGTCAAAGTGCTGGGTGATCGTTTCCACCCGCGCGGTATCCCGGAATGCCAGGTAGTGGCGGCCAAGGTAGATCACCGCCAGAAGCGGGCCAAAGATGGTGATTGGCGCTGAAAACAGCCGCCGCGCGTCAAACAGGCACAGCCGCAGCGACGGGTAAAGCTGGTCACACAGCGTGATCAGGTGGCGCAATTGGTGCAGGCGCAGATCGGCGGGCAGGCCTTCGTAATAGCCGGTGCCGGTGGCAAAGGCGGTCAGCTCATGCAGGGGCAGGGCAATTTCATAGTCCGACCCCGCGCCACGCATCCATTTCAGCCGATCCTCGAATGCGCCGATCGCCTGTTCGGCGGTGCGGCCAAGCTGGGGCTCATACTCCCATTCGACCACGCTGCGGATCTTCAGCATATCGGGCAGCGTGGCCGGAACGTGGCGGATCTTGTAGCCCGCCGCCTCTTGGTGCCAGCCGAAGATGCGTTCGTCGATCAGCGCGCGGGGGGCTTCGGTCAGGCTCAGCGAGGCGGCAAGCAGGTCGGCGATGGGTTCAGGGCGGCCCGACAGGCCCAAAAGCCAGTCGGCGCTGATGCCCAGCGCACGGGCGCAATCGGCGGCAAGCTGGGCGTTGGGCAGCCGCGTTCCCGGCTGCAACAGTGCCGAGATGGTGGACCGGTCCACCCCCGTCAGCCGGGCCAGGGCTGCTTGGGTGACCTTGCGCCCCTTCATCGCCTCATCCAGACGGGCGCGAAAGATCGGGGCGCGGTCTCGCTTGTCGATCTTTTCCAACATGTGTTTTGTTTTCCCAACACCAGCGAGGTTTCGTTGACATTATCCCGAATTCCCCCGCAACGCACGCGCTGATAGCGTCACGGGATATTTACCTGATCGGGCATGATCTTGCACAACATACAACGACCGGAAAACCGGCTTGGTTCCCTGACGATCGAATGGCCGACGCTGCTGGTCTTTCTGGCGACTTACGCGCTTTGGGCGGTTGCCACCGCGTTTTTGTGGCAGGTGTCGCCCATTTTGGCGGTTCTGGCCGCCGCGCTGGCCATCGCGCAGTATTCGTCGCTGACGCATGAGGTGCTGCACGGCCACCCGTTCGCCAACCAACGCCTGTCCGAGGCGCTGGTGTTTCCGGGTCTTACAGTCTTTGTGCCCTACCTTCGGTTCAAGGACCTGCATCTGCAGCACCATTTCGACCCGAACCTGACCGACCCCTATGATGACCCCGAGTCGAACTTTCAGGACCCGGCCGTCTGGGCGCGGCTATCGGCGCCAGTCAAGGCCGTGCTGCGGTTCAACAACACGCTGGCGGGGCGGATGCTGCTGGGCCCGGCGGTTTCGACCTGGGCGTTGGTGACCGGGGACCTGAGGGCTGCCTTGAAGGGCAACACGCGCGTGGCCCTGGCCTGGGGCCTGCATCTGCCGGGGGTGGCGCTGGTCCTGTGGTGGCTGGCGGCGGTGGGCACAATGCCGGTCTGGGCATACCTGATTGCGGCCTATCTGGGGTGGAGCCTCTTGAAGATCCGGACCTATCTGGAGCACCGCGCGCATGAGGCGGCGCGGGCGCGCACGGTGATCATCGAAAGCCGGGGGCCACTGTCGCTACTGTTCCTGAACAACAACTTCCACGTCGTGCACCACATGCATCCGGGGGTGGCCTGGTACAAGCTGCCGGGGCTGTATTTCAGCAACCGTGAGCATTACCTGCGCCGCAACGACAGCTATCTTTACCGCAGCTATGTCGAGATTTTCCGCCAGTTCCTGTTTCGGGCCAAAGACCCGGTGCCGCACCCGATCTTTCCCGTTGAAAAGGGTGGCGCGCTAGAGCAGCCGGCGGAACTGCGGGGTGGTGCCGGAATTGTCGAAGAACGGCACGCCGGGCTGGTCACCGCCCGTCACTAGGGCGGCAACCTCGGCCAGCACCACTTCGGTGATAAAGGGCAGGTCCAGCGCGCGGGCGTCGGGCAAGGGCAACCAGCGCAGATGCGCGAGTTCCCCGGACGCGGCGGTGAAATCCTGCGGATCACCGGCAAGACAGGCGGCATCGGCCAGAAGAAAGCGCGCGTCGAAGCGGCGGCTGCGCCCCGGGGGCGTGATCGCGCGGAACACAAAACGAAGTGCGGGATAGGTCGCGGGCAACAGGCGCAGGCCGGTCTCCTCCTCCAACTCACGCAGGGCGGCGGCAACAAGGACATCCGGCGCGGGCGCATCGCCGTCCGCCATCAGGGCAAGGCGGCGGTTGCAAGGGTCCGACAGGTGGCCCGCAAGGGGGCTTGCGTGATCGCCGGGGTCAACCGCGCCGCCGGGGAAGACGAACTTTGACGGCATGAACACCGCCCCTGCCCCGCGTTGACCCATCAGCACCTCGGGGCCCGAAGGACCCTGCCGCCACAGGATGACGGTCGCGGCGTGGCGGATCGGTTCAGACATCCGGGCCCGGCCCGAAGCCGTGCATCCGCTTGGCCCATTGAAAGGCCACCATTGCGCCCTTCAGCCTTGGCAGCAGGAACAGCGACAGCGCCACCGTGGCAAAGGAAAAGGCCAGCGCCAGAACCAGCGGCTCGGGCCGCCACGTCGAATAGACAAACAGCAGCAGCGGGGCGAGGATGTGGCCCACAATCAGAATGGTCAGGTATGCAGGGCCATCATCGGCGCGCTGGTGATGCAGCGCCTCACCACAAACCGGGCAGGTGTCGCGCACCTTGAGATAGCCGCGCAGCATCGGCCCCGCGCCGCAATTCGGGCAGCGCCGCCGCCAGCCGCGCAACAGGGCGGGGCGCAAGGGGCGGTCGTCGTGATCGGTCAGGGTTTCGGGGGGCGACATCTCGGCAAGGCTCATCGGCGGAACTTTCGACCAGTCTGGTGCAAAGCCGGGACCATGCGCCAAGCCGTGGCGCGGGACAAGGGGGCGCTGCCCCCCCGTGTCGCCATGTCGCTGAGTGACGGTCGCCAGATTGGGGTCGCGAAAATCTGCGACGGAAAGCGCCGCACCCGCCGTTTACCCCATCAGAAGGGCCAGAGACGGGCCCCAAATCTGGAGAATGAAATGACTGGAACCACGAAAACCATTGTTGCCGTGATCGCGCTTCTGGGGGCGGTCGTCGCCTCGGCCACGCTGGCCCAGGAAGGCCCGGGCGGGCCTGGCGGGCGGGGTGGCCCCGGTGCGATGCTGATGGAGATGTTTGACAGTATGGATGCCGATGCCGACGGCAAGCTGACCGAAGCTGAACTTGAGGCACACCGCGCCGCGATGTTCACCGCGGCCGACACCAATTCCGACGGCATGCTGAGCACTGACGAACTCTCGGCCCAGCACTTGGCGCGCTTTACCGAACAGCTGGCAGACCGCACGACGAAGATGATCGAAGCGCGCGACAACAACGGCGACGGCAGCCTGTCCCTGGCCGAAGTTGACGAAGGCCCCGGCCAGCGCCACTTTGCCCGGATCGACAGTGACAACGACGGCGCAATCTCGAAGGCCGAGGCCGAAGCGGCGATGGACCACATGGGCAAGCGCAAGCACCGCAAGGGCATGGGCGGCGGCATGGGTGACGGGATGGGCGGCGGCAACAACTGACGCTTTGCCAAGCGCCGACGAACCGCTAGACCTGTCACAGGATGACCATGGCCTACGACGCACAGCACACCCCCTCGGATGAGGCGCTGATGGTTCTCTATGCCAATGGAGATCGTCAGGCGGCGCGGGCTTTGGCCGAGCGGGTGACGCCGCGTGTCCTTGCCTATGCGGCGCGGATGCTGGGCGGCGACCGGGCCGAGGCCGAGGATGTGGCGCAGGAAACGCTGCTGCGGCTGTGGCGGATGGCGCCCGACTGGCGCCAAGGCGAAGCAAAGGTGACGACCTGGGCCTACCGGGTCGCCACCAACCTGTGCATCGACCGGCAACGATCACGCCGCCGCAAGGGGCAGATCACGCTGGACGATGCGCCCGATCTGGCCGACAGCGCACCAAGTGCCGACCAGCGGTTGCAGGACGGGCGGCGCGTCGCGATGCTTGAGGCGGCGCTGGCCGAACTGCCGGACCGCCAGCGCCAGGCCGTGGTGCTGCGGCATATCGAGGGGCTGACCAACCCCGAGATTGCCGCCGTGATGGATATCGGCGTGGAAGCCGTGGAAAGCCTGACCGCACGCGGCAAACGCGCCCTTGCGGCGGGGCTGTCAGGGCAAAGGGACGCCTTGGGATATGAGGATGACGGACATGCAGGATAAGGATCTTGACGGGCTGCTTGCCCTGGCGGCGCAGGGTAGGCCCCAACCTTCAGGCGCGTTGATGGACCGGGTACTGGCCGATGCGCTGGCATTGCAACCCCAGCCAGCGGTCATGCGCAAGGCCCCTGCCCCGCTGCCTGCGCGTTTGGGGGTTCTGGCGCGGCTGGCGGCACTGTTTGGCGGAGGTCCGATGTTGGCGGGGGTCTGCTCAGCCGCGATGGCGGGGGTGGCGTTGGGCTATCTTGACCCTGCGTCGATGGACATGCTGACCGGCGGACTGACAGGGGCGCTAACGGGGGCGGAAACGCTGGAGTTGTTTCCATCCGCCGATTTTCTGACGAACGAAGGGTGATCTGATGACCGATGCCGTGACCCAGCCTCCCGTCCCTGCCCCGGACACGCCACCGCCTGCTGTGACAACGGCCTCGGGGCGGGGGCTGAAGATTGCGCTGGCGGTGTCGGTCGCGCTCAACCTCAGTGTGGCCGGGGTGGTCGCCGGGGCCTGGCTGCGGGAAGGCCCCACCCGAGGCATGCCACGCGACCTGTCCTTTGGTCCCTTCAGCGAGGCTTTGGGCCCCGAAGACCGCCGCGCCATGCGCAAGGCGCTGCTGGATCGCGCGCCTGCGTTCCGCGAAACACGGGCGGCCGCCCAGGCCGAGTTTGCCGACCTTCTGGCCGCCCTGCGCGCCAGCCCTTTTGCCCCCGCCGCCGTCCAGACCGCGCTGGCCGCGATCGAGGCGCGCAACGCCGGGCGGCTGGAACTGGGCCGCAGCCTGATCGAGGCGCGGATCACCCAGATGTCCGAAGCGGACCGTCTGGCCTTTGCCGACCGGTTGGAACAGGGACTGCGCCGCCGCCCGCGCGACTGACGTGATCCACGCCGCGCCTCAGGCGGCACTTAGCCGGAAGGTCACCTGATTGCGGCCCGAGACCTTGGAGTCAAGAAGCGCAAGGTCCGCTTGTTCCACCACCGCATCCACCGAAGCCGTCCCCCCCGAAACCGCGACACCGATTGACACCGTCACCGTCAGCCCTGCACCCGAGGGCAGACGGATCGGCCGTTCCTCAACCGCGTGGCACAGACGTTCGGCCACGCCCCGGGCATCTGCCATGCCGCTGTCGGGCAGGACGATCAAAAACTCCTCCCCGCCGATACGGGCCAGAAGGTCGGTGTCGCGCAGGTTGGCCGTCAGGCGGCGCGCCACTTCGACCAGCACCAGATCACCGGCGGCATGGCCGTGCTGGTCATTCACCCGCTTGAAGCGGTCAAGATCCACCACCATCACCGCATAAGGCTGGCCGGTTTCTGCTGCGCGGGACGCAATCGCCGACAGGTGCGGCCCGGCATAGCGGCGGTTGTAAAGCCCGGTCAGCGGGTCGACCATGGCAAGGCGCAGGCTGTCCTGCATGCGCGCGCGCTGCCGGTCGCCCACCCGTTTGCGCCGCACCAGGCTGCGCAGGCGCACCGCAAGTTCCGCCGCCGGGATCGACTGATCGACCACATCATCCGCCCCCAGATCAAAGGCCATCGCCGCCGCCTCAGTCGTCGTCGGGCGGACCAGAAGGCAGACCGCGGCATGACGGGTCGCCTGATGGCTTTTCAGTTCCGACAACAGCCGGAGCGAGGCTTCGGGTCCGCTGGCATCTTCGGCCACGATGAACACATCCGCCGCAGGGGCGCGGCCGGGATGAGTGACATCCACCAACGCCTCGGCCAGGGCCTGAGTGCGGGTCAGGGTGACCAGCCTGTCGCGCAGAAGGCCGGTGAGGCCCGCCTGCAGACCAGCCGCCACGTCTGGCAGGGCTGACACCACGGCCAAGGTGCCCGGGGGTTCAAAGCTGACCGCAGCTTCGGCAAAACCGCCACCGGGCAGCGCTGCATCGGCCGCAAACTCTGCCTGCGACCGCATCAGATTGCGCACCCGGGCCAGCAGCACCCGGTCCACCGCCGGTTTCAGGATCACGTCATCCGCCCCGGCCGCAAAGGCCGCCAGCCGTTCAGCCGCATCCTGGGCGGCTGTCAGCACGATCACCGGGATGTCGCGGCTGCGCGGATCGGCCCGCAGGCGACGCAGCACCTCATGCCCGGGCATGTCGGGCAGGTTCAGGTCAAGCAAGATCAGGTCTGGCCGCGATTCCATACCGGTTTGCGCCGCCTCAAGGCAGCTTGCGCCGTCGGTGGCCAGGATCGGATCATAGAACGCCGCCGCCAGGCGGGCCCGGTAGACGATCCGATTTGTCGCCACGTCATCAACAATGAGGATTCGACCGCTCATCTTCTGCCTTCGTGAACCCTGTCCAAGGATGTGGGCAGGATGGTGAACAGTGTGTTACCGAGTTAGTTAAGAAATCCTTTCCGAATTCCCGCCAATCATCAGATTGCCGCTAGAATCAGGGGCCGGAACCGCAGGAACATGAAGAAATGCAGCAAGAAACCGCCCAGATCCTTGCCCTGCAGGCGCTTGCCTGGCTTGCGTCGGATGATGAGCTGTTGCCGGTTTTTCTGAATGCAACCGGGGCGGGGCTGGACGATCTGCGCGCTCGCGCGGGGGATGTTGACTTTCAGGGGGCGATTCTCGATTTCCTGATGATGGACGATCAATGGGTCATCGCGTTCTGTGATCAGCACGGCTTGCCCTACACCGCTCCCTTGGCCGCGCGGGCAGCGCTGCCAGGGGGTGAGCCGGTCCACTGGACCTGACCCCGCCGCGCATGGCCTGACCAAAGCCCGCCCTTCAAGGATACACAGATGATCGACGGACTGATTTTCGACAAGGATGGAACCCTGTTTGACTTCCGCATCAGCTGGGGGCGGTGGGCGGCGGAGTTTCTGACCAATGTCGCCGATGGGCCGGACCACGCGGCGCGGCTGGGGCGGGCCATCGGCTTTGACCCGGCGACGCTGACCTTTGCGCCCGACAGCCCGGTGATTGCGGCCACTGCGGCCGACATTGCGGCTGCGCTGGTGCCGCATCTGCCCGGCCAGACGACCAAAAGCCTGACCGCGCTGATTGATGAAACCGCCGGGGCGGCACCGATGTCCGAGGCGGTGCCGCTGCGGCCCTTGCTGGCGGGCTTGCGGGCAGGCGGGTTGAAGCTGGGCGTGGCCACCAACGACAGCGAGGTGCCAGCGCGGCAGCATCTGGCGGCGCATGGCATCACCGACTGCTTCGATTTCATCGCGGGGTACGATTCGGGGCACGGGGCCAAGCCCGGCCCCGGCATGTGCCTGGCCTTTGCCGCAGCGCTGGGTCTGGACCCCGCTCGGGTGGCGATGGTGGGCGACAGCCGCCATGACCTTGAGGCCGGGCGCGCGGCGGGGATGCGCACGGTGGCCGTGCTGACCGGGGTCGCCGGACGCGCCGATCTGGCCCCGCATGCGGATGTGGTTCTGCCCGACATCGGGGCCATTCCAGACTGGCTGGAGGGTCTGCACCGCTGAGTTTCCGGCGCACAGCACGAAAACGACGCTTTTGCGTCGCTGATACGGTGTCCATTGCGGCGCGGCTTCCGTCATCTTCGCCATGAAGACAACGGAGGGCTGCCATGACCGAAGAACCAACCCGGAAAAAGCGCGCCGGTGGGCGGGCGGGGATGCAGGTTCGGGCCGGGACGGCGGTCATCGACCAGATGCCCTGGCGGATTCCTGTCAACCCGGACCGGCCGACCGAGCCTTTGGACGCCGACGGCGTGCAGCGCGTCCACAAGACCGCCATGCGCATCCTGCGTGACATCGGCATCGAGTTTCTGAACCCCGAGGCGGTGGAAATCCTGCGCAAGGCCGGTTGCAAGGTGACAGGCACCAACGTCCGCATGGACGAGGATTTCGTGATGGAGATGGTCGGCCACGCGCCATCCTCCTTCACCATCACGCCGCGCAACCCGGAGCGTGAGATCATCATGGGCGGCAAGCACATGGTGTTCGTGAACGTAAGCTCTCCGCCCAACGCCTGGGACATGGAGCGAGGCAAACGCTCGGGCGACTTTGAGACCTTCCGCGAATTCATGAAGCTGACGCAGTATTTCAACTGCATCCATGTGGCGGGCGGCTACCCGGTAGAGCCGATCGATATCCATGCATCCGTCCGGCATCTGGATTGCCTGTATGAAAAGCTGACGCTGACCGACAAGGTCTGCCACGCCTACAGCCTTGGCGCCGAGCGGGTGGAAGACGTGATGGAGATGGTCCGCATTGCGGGCGGACTGTCCCATGACGAGTTTGACGCCAGGCCCCGGATGTATACCAACATCAACTCGGTCAGCCCCTTGAAGCATGACTATCCGATGCTGGACGGGGCGATGCGGCTGGCGCGGCGCGGGCAGCCGGTGGTGGTGACGCCGTTCACTTTGGCGGGCGCGATGGCGCCGGTCACCATGTCGGGCGCGGTGGCGCTGTCGATTGCCGAGGCGTTGGCGGCGGTGGCGTTGCTGCAATACATCAACCCCGGCTGTCCGGTGGCGATTGGCACCTTCACCAGCAACGTCGACATGAAATCCGGCGCGCCCGCCTTTGGCACGCCGGAATACATGCGCGCGACGCAGATGACGGGGCAACTTGTGCGGTTTTACGGCGTGCCGATGCGGGCCAGCGGGGTTTGTGCCGCCAACGTGCCGGATGGGCAGGCGATGTGGGAGACCTCGAACAGCCTGTGGTCTGCGGTGCAGTCAGGCACCAACATGGTCTATCACGCGGCGGGCTGGCTGGAGGGGGGACTGATCGCATCGCCAGAGAAGTTCATCATGGACTGCGAAGTCTTGCAGATGATCCAGCGGTATTTCGAAGAGGCGACCTTTGCCACGACCGAAGACGATCTGGCCTTTGACGCGATCAAGGAGGTGGGGCCCGGCGGGCATTACTTTGGCGTCCAGCACACCCAGGACCGCTATCAGAACGCCTTTTACGCGCCGATCTGTTCAGACTGGCGGAATTACGAGGCCTGGCAAATCGACGGGGCGATGTGGACGCAGGAACGCGCGCACCGGATCTACAAGCAGATCCTGGCCGAGTTCGAGGCCCCGGCAATGAACGGCGACCATCAGGAAGAGCTGCGGCAGTTCGTGGCAAAACGGAAGCAGGAAGGCGGGGCGCCGACGGATTTCTGAACGTCCGGTGGCGCGCCTTGGGCTGGCGCTGGAGGGTTTCACACCCTCCAGACCTCCCGTGGGATATTTGGAGAAGAGGAAGCACAATTTTAGATAAATTGTGTGCGTTACGGGGCGGAGGGGGCTGAGGTGAATTCAGCCACCAATCCTTCGGAAGGGTTCGGCAGGTCACCCGCGATTTCCAGGATCAGCTTGCGGCGGACGGCTTCGACAAAGCCTTCGCGGCCATAGGCGGGCAGCACGAAAGCACCGGGGCCGCCGATCAGGTTGGACTGGTAGAGGTCGGCCAGCGGATCACTTTCGCCATCATCAAGGATCGGCAAGCCGTTGATCGTGATGCTGGCGGCAAGGACTGAGGCGCGCGCCTCGGCGATTCCTGCGCCGCTGAAATTGCCAAGGCTGTCGCTGGAAAAGTCGATCACGCGGCGCAGGCCGGTGATCTGGTTGGCCTCGATCAGGCGCTGGCCCTCTAGCAGCGCATCGCCAATGGCATTGCGGCCGGTGGCAAGGCGGGGCGGCTGCAACAGGGCCTGCGCGAAGGCGGTAGCCGACGCCTCACCGTCAATCACCGTCCAGTCGACGACAACCACCTGATTGGCGGCCCATTCGACGTAGGTTACGGCAATGGTGCCCGTCAGGTTGCTACGGATCGCGGCAAGAACGGCGGGATCGGTGATCGCGGCGGCGTAGCCCTGACGCTGGAAGTCAACCTCGCCTTGGGTGATTGACCCGGACGCGTCAGCCAAAAGCACAAGTTCAAGGTCCACCTCCTGCGCGTGGAGGGGAAGGGCCAGACCGCAAAAGAGGATCACCAACCGCATGCATGAAAGCTAGTCGGGTGGCGCGTGACGGCAAGGGCCGCCCGAACGGTTCAATCCGGGCGGCGGCAGAAGGTATCGCGCAGGGCGCTGACCACGGGGGCAACCTCGGCCCGGGCCATGTGGTAGATGACCTGCTTGCCGCTGCGCCTCGTCTGCACGATGCCTTCGGCCCGCAGCCGCATAAGCTGCTGCGAGACGGTGGCCTGCACAGCGCCAAGGGCTGTGGCAAGCTGGGTCACGTTCATATCCTGATCCAGAAGCAGGCACAGGATCTGCAGCCGGCCTTCGTGCGACAGCGATTTCAACAGCGCCACCGCACGCGCGGCCTGACCTTCGGTGCCGCCAAAGCCTTCAAGCCGGTCCATGACCGCCCCCCTTTCCAGACGCTATTCGAAGGCACAGCCTTTCTTGTAGCCCAGCGCCTTGAAGGCCATGGCGGCAGGACAGAACCCCGTGAACGAGGACTGGATCAGGTTCGCGCCGATGAAGACGGTGAACCAGACGAAAAGGGGCGAGACGAGGGTCGTCAGCAAAACGCTGAGCAGCACCATGACACCGGCGAACAGCATGACAGCACGATCAATGGACATTTCAGGACCTCATCCTTTGGTGGTTTCTTTGAGTTTGTCGATGCCAAGCACCTTGAGGGCCAGGCTTTCGTAGAACGGTTCCGACTGGCCCTTGCGCAGCTTGCGAATGAAGTACTTCTCAAAGCCCGCCTTCGCGAGATGGACCCATTTGCCCGACGACGACCAGTTGACGTTGCGCGGCGGGATCTGGGGTTGGGCCACGAACGCGATGCCTCCGTCGCCAAAATCGGCCAGGCAAACGGCGTTCCAGCTGCCGACACGGTCGGGCTGCTTGCCACGCACCAGCGCGCCGATGTTGTGGGCGGTGGCGGTGACCATCGACTCAATCATGAAGCCGGTCTTTGGCACGCCGCAGGGCACCGGGGTTGGCCCCATCGGCGGGATTGCCACGCAGACACCCACGGCAAAGACGTTGGGGTATTTCGGGTTCTGCTGGTGCTTGTCGACGATGGTAAAGCCGCGCGGGTTTGACAGGCCTTCAATCCCCGCCACAGGCTTGATGCCGCGGAAGGCGGGCAGCATCATCGAGAATGCAAAGGGCAGGTCCTTTTCCGCCTTCACCGACCCGTCATCATTGATTTCTTCCACGAACATGTGGCCGTCTTCGACCTTTTTTACCCGGGTCGAGGTCATCCACTTGATGTGCTTGTCGCGCATCTGGGATTCCAGCAACCCTTTGGTATCGCCCACCCCATCAAGCCCAAGGTGGCCGATATAGGGTTCGGGGGTGACGAAGGTCATCGGCACCCGGTCGCGCACCTTGGCGCGGCGCAGCGCGGTTTCCAGGATGAACAGAAACTCATAGGCCGGGCCAAAGCAGCTGGCCCCTTGCGCCGCACCGATGACCACTGGGCCGGGGTTGGCGACCAGCTTGTCGAAGATGGCTTTCGTCGCCTCGGCGTGGTCGATGTGGCAGATGGATTGGGTGTGGCCGTCGGGGCCAAGGCCGGGGATTTCGTCGAAGGCCAGCTCGGGCCCGGTGGCGATCACAAGATAATCGTAGGCGACCGACTGGCCGTTCACAAGTTCGATGCGGTTTTCGGACGGGTGCAGCTTTTCCGCTGCGACGGGGATGAAGTTGATGCCCTTCTTGGCCATCGTGGGGGCAAGGTCGACCGTGATGTCGTCACGGTCACGCCAGCCCACGGCAATCCACGGGTTCGAGGGAACGAAGTGATACTTCGCCTCTTTCGTCACCACGGTGATGGTGTCTTCGGGGCGCAGCTGGTCTTTCAGTTCATACGCCATGATGGCGCCACCAAGTCCGGCGCCGAGTACTACGACATGTGCCATATCAGTCTCCTCTTCTGATGGCGGGGGTGCCGGTCATGTGCGCAACACGCGGTAGATGGCCGGGATGACAAGAACGGTCAGCAAGGTCGAGCTGAGCAGCCCGAACAGCAGCGAGATGGCGAGGCCCTGAAAGATCGGGTCGGCCAGGATGACCACGGCGCCGATCATCGCGGCGATGGCGGTCAGCAGGATGGGCTTGAAGCGGATCGCCCCGGCCTCGATCAAGAGGTCGACAGTGATGCGGTCTGTGGTCCCCTGGCGGATGAAATCAACCAGAAGGAACGAGTTGCGCACGATGATCCCGGCCAGCGCGATGAAGCCGATCATCGAGGTGGCCGAGAAGGGCGCGGCATAAAGCCAGTGGCCGAAGATGATGCCAAGGAAGGTCAGCGGAATCGGCGTCAGGATCACCAGCGGCAGCTTGAACGACCCGAACTGCGCCACGACAAGGATATAGATGCCGACCAGCGCGATGCCGAAGGCGGCGCCCATGTCGCGAAAGGTGACGAAGGTCACCTCCCATTCGCCGTCCCAAAGGAGGGTGGTGACGCTTTCATCCATCGGCTGGCCGTTGAAGGCGATGACCGGCTTTTCTCCGGGGGCCCAGTCCATGCGGTCTAGTTCCTCGGCCACGGCGAGCATGCCGTAGAGGGGGGCCTCAAAACTGCCGGCCAGTTCGGCGGTGACCATTTCGGCGGCGCGGCCGTTGCGGCGGAAGATCGGGAAACTGGCGGCCTCTTCGGTGACCTGCACCACATCGCCCAGTTCCACCACGCCGCGCGCGCCGGGAAGGGCGTTGGCGGGGATGGGGGTGGTCAGGAAGCGTTCGTCCAGCACGCGGTCAGACTTGTCGCGGGCGACGATCAGGGGGATCGGCTGGCGGCCGTCTTCGCGGTGGGAATAGCCCACGGTCTGGCCGCCGTTCAGCAGGGCAAGTGTGTCGAACACATCCTGTTCCTGCACACGAAACAGGTCGAGGTCATCGGTCGAGATGGTGGCGCGCAGGCGGCGGCCTTGCGTGCCGAAGCTGTCATCGACATCGACGATAAAGGGCACGGCCTCAAACGCCTGACGGATGCGGGTTGCAGCGGCGCGGCGGGTTTCGGCGTCGGGACCGTAAACCTCGGCCAGAAGGGTGGCAAGGACAGGGGGGCCGGGCGGGGGTTCCACGACCTTGAGGCTGGTGCCTGTGGGAACGGGCAGCGCGGCAAGCCGGGTGCGCAGGTCAAGGGCGATGTCGTGGCTGGCGCGGTCGCGGTCAGTCTTGGGCGTCAGGTTGATCGCAACCTCGGCCAGTTGGGGTTCGGACCGCAGGTAGGAATGGCGGACAAGGCCGTTGAAGTTGAAGGGCGCGGGCGTGGCGACATAGGTCTGGACGCTGGTGACTTCCTCCAGCTGCAGGACAATGGCGGCCACGTCGCGGGCAACGCGGTCGGTGGCTTCCACCGCGCTGCCCTCGGGCAGGTCGATGACGACGGATAGTTCGGACTTGTTGTCGAAGGGAAGGAGTTTGACGGTCACATCCCGGGTGTAGAGCGCTGCGAGGGACCCGAAAGACAGGACAGCGGTGACCAGCAGGAAAGTCAGGCTGCGGGCCTTGGTGGCAAGGATCGGTCGGGCGACGCGGGCATAGTTCCGGGCCAGCCAGCCGCCGTGATGGCCGCCGTGCGTGTCATCCTTGGCGTGCTCGGACATGTCGGTGCGGCCAGCGAGGCGGACCATCAGCCAGGGCGTGATGATGACCGCGACGAAGAAGGAAAAGATCATCGCCGCGCTGGCGTTGGCCGGGATCGGTGACATGTAGGGGCCCATCAGGCCCGACACGGCCAGCATCGGCAGCAAGGCGGCGGCCACGGTCAGGGTGGCGACAATGGTGGGGTTGCCAACCTCGGCCACGGCTTCGATCGCGGCCTGGACGCGGGGCTTGCGGCGGTCCATGCCCCAGTGGCGGTCGATGTTTTCGATCACCACGATGGCGTCATCGACCAGAATCCCGATGGAGAAAATCAGCGCGAACAGGGAGACGCGGTTCAGGGTGTAGCCCATGACCCATGCCGCGAAGAGGGTCAGCAGGATGGTGACCGGGATGACGATGGCCACCACCATGGATTCCCGCCAGCCGATGGCCAGAACCACCAGAAG
>JBBQVR010000079.1:0-16099 GCA_038211355.1 Rhodobacterales bacterium
AGCAAAGTTTTACCGGTGCCCGGAGGGCCGACCAGCAAGGCGCCCTTGGGTATTTTTCCTCCCAACCTGCTGAACTTCTGCGGATTGCGCAGGAATTCGACGATTTCCTCAAGCTCTTCCTTGGCTTCATCAATGCCGGCCACGTCGTCAAATGTCACCCGGCCCTGCTTTTCCGTCAGCAGTTTCGCGCGCGACTTGCCAAAGCCCATCGCCCCGCCACGCCCGCCGCCCTGCATCCGGTTCATGAAGAACAGCCAGATGCCGATCAGGATGATGAAGGGCAACCACAGCGACAACAGCGACATGAACCCCGACTGCGCCTGCGGTTCGGCCTGCACATCCACCCCTTTGGCGATCAGGTCGCGGGTCAGGGCTTCGGTCACCACCTCACCCTGCGGCTTGATCGCGACATAGGTGTTGCCATCGCTGGCGCGGATCACGATCCGTTCCCCATCCAGCGTGACCGCCGAGACCTGGCCCGCGTCAACCCGCTGCACAAACTCGGAATAGCTTAGCGTCCGAGACGAAGAGGTGGTCTGCCCGCCGGAAAACAGCTGGAACAGAGCCATGACAAGGATCAGTAGCACGACCCAGAAAGCGATATTGCGCGCATTGCCCACAAGGCATCTCCCACATGTGCCGCACCTCCGAGATGGGAAGCGGCCTTGACCACCAAGATAGTCAGTTTGTCGACGGGTTCAATGCGTTATCAGGCTTGCATGAAAGCTGGGCGTGCATGTCGCAGTGGCCGGGCCATATCCCGCTGACGGGGCGGCAATGAGAAGGTCCCCTTGCCAAAGGCCTGGCGTCACCTCCAGCACCTGCCGGGGCAGCCCGGTCGCCCGCCAATCCGGGCATTGCCGCAGCCCCGCAGCCCCCAGCGCGCGCACCTCACCTCCGGGTCCGGTCACGGTCCAGCGCCCGTCCCACAGCGCGCCGGACGGGGCAGCGTTGCCCAACACGCGCGCCTCCCGCAGGATCCAGCCCTGCAAACTGCGGCAGCCCTGCAACGTCGCCGTGCGCCCCTGCACCAGCGCCTCACGAAACCGGCCAAGCGCATCGGCGCGGGGCAGATAGACCTCTGGCGACAGCCAGCCGATCGCCCTTGCCAGAACCTGCCGCTGCACCTCCAACGGCTCATTCCACAGGCCCGGACCCACCTTCAGCGCCCCCGCAGCCTCGGTCACATGGGCCTCAGCAGCAGCCCGCACCTGCACCGCCAGCGCCTCTTGCGCCTGGGCCAGATGGCCTGCCACGGCCGCCAGCCCCGCGCCCGTGATGCCCAAGGGGGCCAGCGCCGCCAGCGCCCGCCGCGCCCGAATGCGGGTAAAGCGCGGGTTGTCGTTGGTCGGATCGTCGATCCAGGCAATGCCCTGCGCGGTCAGCCAGTCGCGCAACTCTGCACGGCCTACGTCCAGAAGCGGGCGGTGCAAGGTCACCCCCGCCTGCAGCCAGTGCCGCCGCATCCCCGACAGCCCCGCAATCCCGGCCTGTCGCGCAAGGCCCATCAGCAGCGTTTCGGCCTGATCATCCTGCGTGTGGCCCAGCGCCACATGCGCCAGACCGCGCGACTGCGCCCAAGTCAGGATCAGCGCCATCCGCGCCTGCCGGGCCGCGTCCATCAGGTTGCCGGTGACCTCGCCGTGGTCCCAGACCCGCACCTCATGCCGCAGGCCAAGCGTGGCACAGGCAGCGGCCACCGCTGCCGCTTCGGCTGCACTGTCGGGGCGCAGCCTGTGATCGACCGTCACCGCCTCAACGGCCAGCCCCGCCCGCAGCGCCAGATGCAAAAGGGCGGTGGAATCCCCACCGCCCGACAGCGCAATCCCGATGGTCTGGCCGCCAGGCAGCGCGGCGCAGAGCCGGTCAACCAACCGGTCCGCCGTTACTGGCACCCCAGACCTTGCATCGAGACCAGCGCCTGACTTGCGGCAGCACTGCCCGGATACCGCGCCCCCACTTCGCCCAGCGTGACGCAGCCCTCTTGCACCTGCCCCAGCGTGCCCAGACCCTGACCCAGCTTCAGCAGCGCATCAGCGGCAATCGGCCCCTCGGGCGCTGCGGAAAAGGCGTCAAGGTAGGCCCGCGCCGCATTCGATGTCTCGCCCAGACTGGTCAGCGCCTCACCGCGCAGGAACAAGGCCTCCTGCGTCAGCGGTCCGCCAGGATAGGATTGGGCAAAGGTCGCAAAGAGCTGTTCAGCACCGCGAAAGTCACCGGAAGCGAGCACCTCCCTGGCCCGGTCAAAGTCCGCCTGTTCGCTGACGGCAAGTTCCGCCCCGGCAACGACCGGCGGCGCATCCGTCACCACCGGTGCCACCACCGCGCCACCTGATGCATCCCCGCCGCCCAGCACCGAGGTCGCCCCCAGCGTGGTCACGTCGCAGCCGTCCGTCACTTCACACAAGCGGTATTCAATGTCGCCGATCCGGTTGGTGCCATCGGCCACCACCCGGTTCAGCTGCAACTCAACCGCCTCGGTCCGCGCGGTCAGGCGCGACAGTTCCGCCTCGATCGTGTCCATCCGCTGCAAGGCATCCCCGCCGCCAATCCCGCTGGCCGCCGCCCCACTGGAGATCAGTTCCGCCTTCAGGGCGTTGAACTCGGCCGCAAGACCGGCCAACTCGGCCCGGATATCGGCCAGCGTTTGCGTGCGGTCCTGCGCCACCGCCGCGAAGGGCAACAGCGCAAGCACCAGACCAAGGCGGATTGCCTTCATCGCGTCAGACCCCGGCGCCAGCCGACAGCACCGTCACGGCGCGGCGGTTCTGCATGTAGCAAGACTCGGTCGAGCAGACCTCGATCGGGCGCTCCTTGCCATAGCTGATCGTGCGCAGACGGTTGGCCGGAACACCCTGACTGATCAGGAAGTTCTGCACCGCCGCCGCACGCCGCGCGCCAAGCGCAAGGTTATACTCCCGCGTGCCCTGTTCGTCCGCATGGCCTTCGATGATCGCGGCATAAGCAGCGTTCGTCATCAGCCATTGCGCCTGCCCCGTCAGCACTGCACGCCCCTCGGGGGTCAGCGTGGACTGGTCCACCGCAAACAGCACCCGGTCGCCGACGCGCTGGTTGAAGTACGCGATGGAGGTCGGGTTGTTCGGATCGCCCAGCCCCGTGGTGTCGATGCCGCCCCCGGCCCCGCCGGGGCCACCCGCACCACCGGCACCGCCAGCGCCATAGCGGTCAGGATTGTTGCAGGCGGCCAGCGCCAAAGCTGCGACGACAAGAAGCGATTTTACGGCAAGGCTCATGGATTTCTTCCTTCTTATTGGCTCGATTGCGGCCAGACTATCAGCTTTGGCAGCCCATGGGAATCGGGGGCGCGTCACGTTTTATGGCAAAAGCGGCGACCACGCCGGGTCAGAGGCCGGCCCTTCGGTCGGGATCTGCTTCAGGTTGCGCCCGGTGATATCCACCGACCACAGCGTCGCCTGACCGCCCGCACCGCTGGTTTCGCGGGTGAACATCAGCACACGCCCGTTCGGTGCCCAGGTCGGGCCTTCGTCCAGAAAGCTGGCGGTCAAAAGGCGCTCTTCGCTGCCATCGGTGCGCATGACGCCGATGTGAAAGCGGCCCTCATTCTGCTTGGTAAAGGCGATCAGGTCGCCGCGCGGGCTCCAGACCGGGGTGCCATAGCGGCCTGCGCCACCGGAAATCCGCGTTCCCTCGCCCCCTGATGCGGGCATGACATAGACCTGTGGTGATCCGGTCCGGTCGGACTCGAACACGATCTGGCTGCCGTCGGGGCTGAAACTGGGCGCGGTCTCGATGCTGGGCGCGTTGGACAGCTGCGACAACCCGCCCGAGGACAGGTTCAGCGTGTAGATATCCGTATTGCCGCCGCGTTCCAGACTGAACACCACCGTGCCGCCATCCGGGCTGAACCGGGGCGCAAAGGTCATGGTACCTTGCTGTTCGTCCAGACTTTGCCGCGCCAGCGACGCCACATCCAGCAGCGTGATGCGCGGGAACCCGGATTCGTAGCTGGTGTACAGGATCCGGTCCCCCGTCGGCGAAAAGCGCGGCGCCAGCACGATAGAGGCGCTGTCGGTCAGATAGGCCACATTGGCCCCATCGTAATCCATCACCGCCAGCCGCTTGAGGCGCTGGTTCTTCGGCCCGGACTCGCTGACAAACACCACCCGGCTGTCGAAATACCCGCCTTCGCCAGTGATCTTGGAATAGACCACATCGGCCACCTTGTGCGCCATCCGCCGCCAGCCTTGCGTTGTGCCGGCAAACTGCAGCGCAGCACCTTCCATCACCTGCCCGTTGAACACGTCATAGGCGCGGAACTTCACCGTGATCCGGTCACCCGAGACGCTGACCGCCCCGGTGATCAGCACCTGCGCATTGATCGCCTTCCAGTCCTCAAACGCGACCGGCGAGTCAAATCCGGTGACGCGGCTGATGTAAGCCTCTTCGCCGATGGTGCGGAAGAAGCCGGTCCCTTCCAGGTCTGACTGCACCACACGGCTGATTTCCCGCGCATATTCGCCAGCACCACCCTCATCAATGAAGGTCGGGATGGCAATCGGCATCGGCTCGATCACGCCGGGGCCAATGACAATCCGGGGCGGGGCGTTTTGTGCCAGCACTGGGGTAACGCTGGTCAGCGAAAGACCCAGCATCAGGGCAAACAGGGTTTGGAAGGCTGCTCTCATCGGGTTCAAGCTCCGTTTCATTTGTGTCTTTGCCCGGCTGGGGGCCGGGTGGATAGCAGAACCTCAGGGACAACTGCCCCATCGGCAAAAGGTTGCACGTTCAGGGCAGAATTTCCTGCCCCCGTCATCGCAGCGTCATCCCGTTGGCATCGAACACCAGGTCCAGCACCTGCCAGGTCTCATATTTCTCGGCCGGTAGCGGCAGCCCGCCATCCGCATAGGCCCGGTTCACCGCGCGCTGTGCCGTCTGGTACAACTGGTCAATCGCGGTTTGCGACGGGCCGTCCGCCTCGATCATCTCAAACCCCGTGGGGCGGCCGTCAGGGGAAAAACTGACCCGGATTACCACCCTCGTCCGCAGCGTATCGGTGGACGACGCCCCAAGGTTCCACTTCCGCGCGATAGCCGAGGAGATGTTGCCCATCTCTCCCCCCGTCAGCGGCGGCCCCTGCGGCAAGGCCTGCCCGCCGGTGCTGGTGGGTTCCTCTACCGCCGCCTCATCCAGCAGGGCCGCAATCGCGTCTTCCGTCGCCTGATCGTCAACCGGCTGCTCGGCGGGCTCGTCAACTGGCTCCTCAACCGGATCGGCACTGGCCACCTCGGTCTCTGGTTCCACCACCGGCTCAGCGGCGGGATCGGGCCGCTCAGGCCGCACCCGAGGCCGGACTGAGGTTGTCATCCCCGTCGCCTCGGTCTGGTCCTGGTTGGCCTCGGTTGCCAGCACATCGCCGGTGTCTTCCGGCACGGTTTCCTCGGTCGGGGTCTCTTGCACAACCTCCGCCTCGGCAGGCTCATCGCTGACCGCAGGCGTTGGCGCGTCCGAGGTTTCAACCTCGGTCTCAATCTCGACCGGGCTGGGCGCGACAATCTCTGCCGCCTCCGCCAAGGGCTGCTCTTCGGTCGAAGGTGAAGGCAGCGCCTGCTCCACCTCTGCCGCCGGGGCGATGGGTTCGGGTTCCGGTTCCGGCTCCGGCAGCGGTTCCGGTTCCGGTTCGGGCAAAGGCTCCGGTTCCGGCTCTGGCAACGGTTCTGGTACAGGTTCGGGCTCTGGCTCTGGCACCGGCTCAACCTCAGGCCGCGCCTGTGGCCGCACCGGGGCGGTCACCTCAGACGGCGAAGGCGTCGATGCCGCCTGCAATTCCGCAAACTCGGCGCTGGTCAGGATGGTGGTTGAGGTCACGATAACCTCTTCCGGCGGCCTGGCTGGAAACAGCCAGTCCCCGGCCAGGACCCACAGGATCAACCCCGCGTGCCCGACCCCGGAAAAGATCGTGCCCGTCTGCATCCCGCGTCAGCCGCCCGTGTCGGGTTCAGCCCCGCCCGCGCCGAAACTTGGGCCCTCGCTGTCGGTCACAAGGCCAATCTCGTTGAACCCGCCCGCGTTCAGCGCGCCCATGACCTGCGCCACGCGCGCATAGGGCACCGCACCATCCGCCCGCAGAAACACCTTCTTCGAGGTCCGCTCTGCCGCAATCGCCGTCAACCGGGGGATCATCTCGGCATCGGCGATTTCCGTGGTCTGAATTGCAATCCGCCCATCGGCGGTCACCGTGATGGTCAGCGGCTCTTCCTGCTCCATCGGCAGGGCAGCCGCGGCCGTCTTCGGCAGTTCTACCGGTACACCCACAGTCAGCATCGGGGCCGCGACCATGAAGATGATCAGCAGCACCAGCATCACATCCACAAACGGCGTGACGTTGATCTCGCTCATCGCGGCAGCCTTGCCCCGGCGACGCCCGCGCCGACCGCCGCCCCCGCCGCCTGATTTGACAACCCCCGCGCCCATGGCTCAAGCGTCCAGCTGGCGCGACAGGATTGTCGCGAACTCATCGGCGAAACTCTCATAGCCGCCCACGATCCGCTCACTGTCCGCGTTCAGCTTGTTGTAAAACACCACCGCCGGAATGGCCGCGATCAGGCCCACACCGGTTGCCAGCAGCGCCTCGGCAATACCGGGGGCCACGACAGCAAGGTTGGTGTTCTGGGATATCGCAATCTGCTCAAAGCTGTGCTTGATCCCCCAGACCGTGCCAAAAAGCCCAATGAACGGCGCGGTTGACCCCGTGGTTGCCAGAAACGACAGCCCGTTGTTGAGACTCTCGCTCTCGCGGTTGATCGCCACATCCATCGCCCGGTCGATCCGCGCCTGCGCGCCCGCGATCAACCCGCCGTCTTGCTTGTGACTGCGCCGCCATTCCAGCATGCCCGCCGCAAAGATCTTTTCCGACTGGCCCTGCGGCTCACCGCCGATCTTTTCAAACAGCTCATCCAGCGGTTCCCCCGACCAGAAGGCCCGGTCAAACACCGAAGCCTCGCCCCGCGCGCGGCGGAACATCAGGTGCTTTTGGATGATGATCGCCCAACTCCAGAAGGACATGATCAGCAACATCAGCATGACGACCTTCACCGTCAGCGTCGCGCGGGCGAAAAGCGCGATCAGGGAGAAATCAATCTCCTGCGCCACCGCAAGTGTGTCCGTTTCCATTACGCCTGCTCTTGTTGATCGGGCCGTTGATCGACCCCGTTAGCACTGATTCTATCAAGAATGCGACGGGATTGCCAACACAAGTCTGTGCGTGGCGGGGATTCGCCGCCTGATGACGGCAGTTGTCATCTCTGCCAGTCGCATTGCCCGTACCTGCCCCACCCACACTGACCGCTGGGGGCAGCGGTCAGTGCAGCGGCCCCGACAGCGCCGCCCGCACCTCTGGCGGCATGCGCACGGCATTGCCGTCGTCCGACATGCAGACCAGCGTCACCACGGCGGCAAACACCCGTTCCCCGTCCCGGGTGATCACCTGCTCCAGCACAATCCGCGCCCCGCCCAGGGTTTGCAGCACGGTCTCCACCTGCACCTCGTCGCCAAACCGCGCCGGGCGCAGATAGTCGGCCTCAACCCGGCGCACGGCAAAGACGATCCCCTCGGCCGCCCGCAGCGCCATCTGGTCGATCCCAAGGCTGGACACCCATTCCGTCCGGGCGCGCTCGATGAACTTCAGATAGTTGGCGTAATAGACGATCCCCGCCAGATCCGTGTCCTCATAGTAGATGCGGGTGCGAAACAGATGCGGTGCCATCCGGCCTCCTTGGCTGCGCGGATCCTAGGTCAAGGGAATCCGCCCGACAAGCTGCCCCGGACGATCCCGATTGCGCCGCCCTCAACCCCCGGCCCTATCTGTCGCCCGTCACATCACCCGCGCCCGCGCCGCCAGACGCAAGGCATGGGCCGCATCCCGCGCCATCACCGGCAAGACCGGATCATACCCCGCCCGGATCACCGCCCCGATCTCAGGCCGCAGGATCACCCGCTCGCCCACCCGCGCAAGCGGAGAGGTGCCGTCAAACGCCCGGTCCGACCACAGCACAATCGTCTGCACCGCCTGTGCCAGCGCCAGCGTCTCTGCCTCCATCCCCGCCAGTGCCGCATCCATCCGCAGAAACACGAACGCCGCCTTGATCGCGCCATTAGCCTCAAACCGGAAGATCCGGTACTGGTTCGCCCCCGCCGCCTCCAGCCGCGCGACCAGCCCCGCCAGTTCCGGGACCAGCCGGTCCAGATCCGGCACCGCCAGCAACTCGGCCCAGTCGCGGACAAAGAACACCATCAGGTTCGCGCCCAGTTCGGGGTCCGTCTCGGCCATCTTGTGCCCGGCCAGCGTGACCACCCCCTCGAACGCCCCCTTGATCACCGGCAGGCTGGCATCATCCACCCCAAAGACCACCGGCACGATCGGCCGACCCCAGCGGGCAAAAAGATACGCCCCGTCGCTCCGGGTAAACAGCGCCACTATCTCGTCCGGCCACATCGCCACCTCCGATTTTGGCCCGCGCTAGCATCGCCGCCGCAAAAAAGACAGGGCTTCCAATAACTGGCCCCCCAATGATTGGCCCCCAATTTCTCTTCTGGCCAAATATCCTCAGGGGGCTTGGTGGCAGAAAGCCCCTTTGCCCCAAGCCGGTTGGCGCGCGCTTGCGCGCCAGAGGCGAGACAAGAGGACGTAGCGCGCTCGCGCGCTCAATTCACTTCGCTTCGAACAGGTCGGACTGACCCGGCCCTTTTGGTGCTTCCAGCCCCAGATGCCGCCAGGCTTTCGCCCCCAGCATCCGCCCCCTCGGCGTGCGCAGGATCAACCCCTGCTGCAAAAGGAATGGCTCGATAACCTCTTCAATCGCGTCCCTAGGCTCACTCAGCGCCGCCGCGATGGTTTCCACCCCGACCGGCCCGCCGCCATAGTTTTCCGCCAGCAGCGTCAGATAGCGCCGGTCGGCCCCGTCCAGCCCCAGCTTGTCCACCCCCAGCCGCGTCAGCGCCCGGTCGGCCAGCGCCCGGCTGATCCGCCCGCCCTCTTCCACCAGCGCGAAATCCACCACCCGGCGCAGCAAGCGCCCCGCGATGCGCGGCGTCCCCCGTGCCCGCCGCGCAATCTCACGGCAGCCCTCAGGTTCCGCCTCCACCCCCATCAGCCGCGCCCCCCGACTGACGATCTCGAACAACTCCGCCTCCGAGTAAAACTCCAACCGCGTCGGAATCCCAAACCGGTCGCGTAAGGGAGTCGTCAAAAGCCCCAGCCGCGTCGTCGCCCCCACCAGCGTGAACGGCTGCAAATCAATCCGCACCGTCCGCGCCGCCGGCCCCTCGCCAATCACCAGATCCAGCGCGAAGTCCTCCAGCGCCGGATACAACACCTCCTCCACCACCGGGGACAGTCGGTGAATCTCGTCGATAAACAGCACATCGCGCGGCTCAAGGTTGGTCAGGATCGCTGCCAGATCCCCCGGCTTGGCCAGCACGGGGCCAGAGGTCATCCGGAACCCCACCCCCAACTCCCGCGCCATGATCTGCGCGAGGGTCGTCTTGCCCAACCCCGGGGGCCCATGGAACAGCGTATGATCCATCGCCTCACCCCGCATCCGGGCGCTGGCGATGAACACCGCAAGGTTCGCCCGCGCCTCGGCCTGCCCGATGAACTCGGCAAGCATCTGCGGCCGCAGGGCGCGATCCATATCCTCGGGCAGTTTTTCGGGGCGGATGGTGGGGTCCGGTTCCATCCCTTACCTCGGCGCCAGAAGTTTCAGGCTGGCGCGGATCAGCGTGGCGGTATCGGCCTCTGGCTGGTCGCCCGCCACGGTGGCAACCGCCTGCGCGGCGTCCCCCTGCCCGTAACCAAGGTTCAGCAAAGCCGACAGCGCATCCGCCGTGTAAGCCGCGCGCCTTGCCGCCCCCTCATCAGCCCTGACGGGCTTTTTCGGTGCGGGAGCGTTCTCCTCAATCACCACATCCTCGGCCCCGGCCTTGGCCGACAAGCCCACCCCCGCCGCCATCACGCCGGGTGCCTTGGCCTTCAGCTCCAAGATGATCCGCTGCGCCAGCTTTGGCCCCACGCCGGGGGCTGCCTGCACTGCCCGCGCATCGCCGAGCGTGATCGCGCGGCCCACGCCCTCAGGCCCCAGCGTGCCAAGGATCGCCATCGCGGCCTTGGCCCCAACCCCTTGCACCGTGGTCAACAGCTTGTGCCACTCTTTCTCCAGCATGGTCGGGAAACCAAACAGCTGCAAAAGGTCCTCCCGCACCACCAGATCGGTGTAAAGACTGACCGCCTCACCCAGCCCCGGCATCGCCGCCAGCGTCCGGTCGTTGACGTAGACGATATACCCCACCCCGCGCACGTCGATCAGCACATGGTCAGCCCCGCGCCAGTCCAGCCGTCCCGAGATGCGCCCGATCATCCCGCCACCCGCAACGCTGCCTGCAACCGCCCCGCCGACTGCAGATGGTGCGCATGGCAGATCGCCACCGCCAGCGCGTCCGCCGCATCCGCGCCCGCAATGACCACCCCCGGCAGTTGCAACCTGACCATGTGGTCAACCTGCACCTTCGCCGCGTGCCCCACGCCCACCACCGTCTTTTTCACCGCGTTCGGTGCGTATTCCCCGACCGCCAGCCCGAACTGCGCCGGCACCAGCAGCGCAATCCCCCGCGCCTGGCCCAGCTTCAGCGTCGCCACGGCGTCCTTGTTGACAAAGGTATGCTCTACCGCCGCCGCATCGGGCGCATGGGCGTGCAAAACGGCGGTCAACTGGATGTGCAGCGACAAAAGCCGAGTCGCCAGATCGCCCTCCGCCCCATCCGAATGGCAAATGCCGTTGGCGACATGCGTAAGCCGAGAGCCCGCCACATCGATCACCCCCCAGCCCAGGTTTCGCAGCCCCGGATCAATCCCGATGACGCGCATCGCTGCCCCTTTTTGCTTTTGTCCAAGGGATTAGCACGAAAAGGGAACATCCGCCAATCGCTTTCCGTCACCCGCCCGACACCCCCGCCAGATTTTGCACTTGCAGAATACGACGGGCTGTCGCACAAATCCGACGTAAGCGGCACAGAAATCGGGGCGCCTGCGGGAACGCCCTGATAAAGATGAAGAAATTGTGTCTTTAGTCATGCAGTGGCTGCAACGCGGCCATGCTTGGGCTTCGCTTGCTTTGCACATGCAGCACGACTATCTGGCAATCATCGAAGGAATAAGCCTTCGATTTGTGCAGTATGAAAACAGGATGCAAGCCATGGCCGCTGTCGAGACGACCCGCCCGGCGCCCTTTGGCGCCATCACCACTTACCGTGCCATCACCAGCCTTTCGAACGTCGTTGGCGTTTTTTCGGCCTGGAATGATGCGCGTGTCACCCGCAAGGCGCTGAACAAGCTTTCCGATCGTGAGCTTGACGATATCGGCCTCTGCCGCGGCGACATTGAGTTTCTGGGGCGCTGAAGGCAACCCAAGCCGTATGACAAAGGCCGCATCAACGATGCGGCCTTTTTGTTTTTTCCAGTCTTTTCAGCGGCCCAACGACCAGCGGTTCAGCGCGGCAACAGCGCCTGGATCTGGCCAGACACATACAGCGTGACTGGATCGGCATGCATCAGCCAGGCACCGACAGGATCAATCCCCTCACCGGCGGCCAGTGCGCTGACGCGGCTTTCATAGGTCTGTGCGCCGATGTAATAATGAATCATCGACTTCAGACCGATGCCAACCAGAAGCGCCAGCACCAGCGGCTTCATCAGCTTCATGATCCGCGAACCGGCGCGCGACGGTGCCTTGCGGCCCAGCGTTCCAGCCGCCTCAAAGCCGTAGCCCTTGGCATGCGTCTTCTCGATACGAGAGACGCGGCTGTAAAATTCGTTCAGATTTGGATCAACCCACATGATACCCACCCAGAGTTAGCAGCTCTGCAATCAGTCATTGTTGCTGCAGCTTTACGGCCAAAATGCGGCACGTTTATCCTGCATTCATCTTGGGGCGAGCCGAGTCAAGCATTGTCCCCCATTTCAATCCTTTTGTAGCACAAGCGTTGACCATTCCCCAAGATCGTCTCTTTCCTGCAGACAAAGGCCGGCTGCAATATAGGCAGCGGTGACCGCTTCGGCCTGAACGACCAGAAGCCCGGAGAGAATCGTTCGCCCCCCGGTTGCAAGGCATTTTGCAATACCCGGCGCAAGCTCGATCAGCGGACCTTTCAGGATGTTCGCGAAGATCAGATCGAAGGGCGCGGCTGCCTTCAGACGGCGATGGTCCAGACCCGCCGCCTCGAGGCATTCGATCCGGCCGGCCAGCCCGTTGATGGCGACGTTTGCCTCGGCCACGTCCACCGCAATCCGGTCGATGTCGCTGGCGATGACCAGCGCGTCGGGCAGGGTCGCCGCCGCCGCCATTGCCAGCACTGCGGTGCCACAGCCAATGTCGGCCACCCGTGAGGGGCGCTCTCCAGAGGTCAGCAAGCGGTCAAACGCCTTCAGGCAGCCCAGTGTGGTTCCGTGGTGACCGGTCCCGAACGCCACCGTCGCCTCGATCTGCAACGGAACGCGGGCGGGATCGGTCGGCACCTTGTCGGCGTCATGGCTGCCGTAGACGAAGAAGCGCCCGGCCTCGACCGGGGCAAGCTCGCGCCGGACCTTGGCGACCCAGTCGATCTCGGGCAGGTCGGACAGGGCAAAGGGCCGGGCGTCAAAGGCCATCGCAAAGACCTCCAGCATCACCTGATCCGGCAGCTCAAGGAAATAGGCCCCCACCTCCCACAGGCCAGAGCCATCCTCGATCTCGAACACGCCTACGCCGATGGGCGCGGGCGTCATCCGCTCCATCGCGTCGGCAAGGGCGCGGGCGGGGTCTTCGCCGGTCAGGCTGGTCAGGGCGGAATAGGTGGGCATCGCGGGTACTCCAGGGTCAGGGGCCGGATAGACCCCGGCCCCACCCCGGTCAAGTAGCCTGGGGTCAAGTAGTCTGAGACCAAGCGGTCAGGCCGTCACGCCGGTGCCAATCGGGCAGGTCACGCCCGTGCCGCCGATACCGCAATAGCCGTTCGGGTTCTTCGCCAGGTATTGCTGGTGATAATCCTCACCGAAATAAAAGACGGGTGCTGCGATGATTTCCGTGGTGATCGTGCCTTTGCCGGCAGCCTTCAGCGCCTCAGCATAGAGTGCCTTGGACGCAAGCGCCGCTTCGGCCTGCGCAGGCGTGTAGGTATAGATGCCTGACCGGTAGGTTGACCCGATGTCATTGCCCTGCCGCATGCCTTGGGTCGGGTCATGCCCTTCCCAGAACAGCTTCAGCAGGCCTTCATAGCTGATGACCAATGGATCATAGATCACCCGGACCACCTCATTATGGCCGGTCAACTGGGTGCAGGTTTCCTTGTAGGTCGGGTTCGGCGTAATCCCGGCGGCATAGCCCACCATCGTCAGCCAGACGCCAGGCACCTGCCAGAACTTCCGCTCCACGCCCCAGAAACAGCCCATCCCGAACATCGCTTCTTCCATGCCCTCAGGCACCGCGGATTTCAGCGGCACACCGGACACAAAATGCGTCTCGGCGGTGGGCAGCGGGTCGGGGCGACCGGGCAGCGCCTTGTCAGGCGTGACCATTTCCATCTTGGAGCGGTTGGCGAAGAACATAGGGGGACCTCCGTTTCTGAAACAGGATATAGGCGCCGCGCCCTGAAAGCCCAACGCAGATTACAGCCGCATCACCACGGATTTACTCCGCAGGCTGCGGCAGCGCACGCGAGAAGACCGTCTCGTTCCCCGGCTCCGGGTGGCGCGGCATCAGACAGATCAGCCCGAAGGCAAACAGCGCCATCCCCGCCCCCAGCAGGAACACATAGTCAGGCGAGGTGGCCCAGAGATACCCCAGCGCCGCCGGCAGGAACACCGCCGCGATGTGGTTGATCGTGAACGCCACCGCCGCCGTGGGGGCAATGTCGCGCGGATCGGCGATCTTCTGGAAATAGGTTTTCAGGCTGAACGACAGCGCAAAGAATAGCTGATCCAGGATATAATGCCCCCCCGCGATCACGATCCCCCAGCCAAACCAGTAAAGCCCGCCGTAAGCCAGAAACACCAGCGTCAGCCCGATGTATTCAAAGCCCATCACGTTACGCTCACCAAATTTTCCCAAGGCCCGCCCCATCGCCGGGGCCACCGCCATGTTGATCAGGTAATTGCACAGCAGCAGCAGGGTCATCTCGCTGACCTTCATGCCAAAGCGTTCCACCATCATGAACCCGGCAAAGACGACAAAGATCTGCCGCCGCGCCCCCGCCATGAACTGCAGCGCGTAATACAGCCAATAGCGCCGCCGCAAGACCATGTTCCGGTGCTGTAGATGCGGCGACTGGAACTGCGGATAGGCCAGTGCGGCAAACAGGATGATCGCAATCGTCAGCCCGCCAAACCCCATGTAGACCGTGTTGTAATCCAGGCTGAACGCCTCCCAGAACGCGACAATCGCCCCGTAAGCCGCCAGCGACGCCCCCGCCCCCACGGCCACGATCCGCCCCAGGACCACCGGCGCCCGCGCCTTGTCGATCCATTGCAGCTGGAGGGACTGGTTCACCGTCTCAAAGTAATGAAACCCGATCGACGACAGCAGCGTCATCACCAGCAATCCGCTGAAACTGGTGAACCACCCGGTCAGCGCCGTCGCTGCACCCAAAAGCGCCAGCATCAGCAGCGCCAGCACCTGCTCGCGCACGACCCACAGGATCATGATGACGACCACCGCCAGCAGCCCCGGAATCTCGCGCACCGTGTGCAGCCAGCCGATCTCTTTGCCGGTGAAGTCCGCCACCTCGATGACGAAGTTGTTCAGCAGCGCCGACCATGTGGCAAAACTCAGCGGCATCGCCGCCGCCATCAGATAAAGCAGCGATTCCGGTTGCTGCCAGCGCGGCAGGTGGTCGGTCTCGGAGAGGGGCATGAGATTGGCCATGTTCCGGACTTAGCCAAAACGCCGCGCAAGGCAAACCCAAACCTTGTGCCCAGCACAATCCCGCGCCACTCTGTCCCGGCAGGAGGGACCGCCCATGGACAAGACCACCGTCGAAAACGTCGGCCAGCCCGGCAAGACCTACCGCGTAGACGCCGCCAAATACGACGATATGCGCAAGGCCGTCCTCACCGTCACCCCAACCGAGGCCCCCGGTCTCACCCCCGCCCAGATCATCCAGGCGGTGAAACCCCACCTCTCCGCCACCCTCTTTCCCGGCGGCGAAACCGCAGGCTGGTGGGTCAAATGCGTGCAACTGGATCTTGAGGCGAAGGGGATACTGAAACGCGCCCCAAAATCGCCGGTTAGATTGCATCGCGTCTGATCAACCGCGCCTCTGTCTTCCTTCGCCCGGAATCAAGGCGCGAATGCGCCGCCGGGCAGCGCCCGACCGCCCCCTCGGTCAGGCGTTGCCCAATATTGGATCGTGACCCGGACGGGGCTTCGCCGACCCGCCACATAATCTTTGCCCCCCTCACAAAAAACTCTGCGGATCGATATCCACCGCCACCCGCAAATCCCTCGGCACCTTCACCCCCGCCAGCCACTCGGCAATCGCCGCCTGCAGCGGCGCGCCCTTTTCGGCCTTCACCAACAGCCGCACCCGGTGCCGCCCCCGGACCCGAGCGATGGGCGCAGGCGCAGGCCCCCAAACCTCTGCCCCGATCCGCTTCAACGGATCGCACCGCCGCGCCAGTTCTCCCCCAAAGTCGAAGACCTGCGCCACGTCGGTCGACGACAGGATGATCCCCGCCATCCGCCCGTAAGGCGGCACCCCTGCGGCCCGCCGCTCTGCCGCCTCGGCCGCCCAGAACGCCTCTTCATCGCCGCCAAGGATCGCGCGGATCACCGGATGCTCGGGCTGGTGGGTCTGCAGCCAGGCCTCACCCTTCCGCTCTGCCGTCCGGCCCGCCCGGCCCGACACCTGCCGCATCAGCTGAAACGTCCGCTCTGCCGCCCGCAGGTCCGACCCTTGCAGCCCAAGGTCGGCGTCGATCACCCCCACCAGCGTCAGCAGGGGGAAGTTGTGCCCCTTGGCCACGATCTGCGTGCCGATGATGATATCAGCCCCGCCCGCCGCGATCACCCCGATCTGTTCCTTCAGCGCCCGC
>JBBQVR010000080.1:0-15571 GCA_038211355.1 Rhodobacterales bacterium
CATGACCGGCGGGCCGGCCGAGGACAACGCTGCCCTGAACGATTGGCGCGACACCTGAGCGATCCTTGACCTCTCGCCATGCCTCTGGCATGGCCTTGCGCCGAAGGGGTATGCATCGATGAACCTGTTTTCCGATATCCGTGCGCTGGTCGTGACCGCGCTGGACCGCCTGACGGCCAAGGGTGTTCTGCCGGCAGGACTTGATCTTGCCGCTGTTGCGGTGGAACCGCCGCGCGACGCCGGGCATGGGGAAATGGCGACCAATGCCGCCATGGTTCTGGCCAAGCCCGCCGGCATGGCCCCGCGCGCCATTGCCGAGGCGTTGGCAACCGAGCTTCTGGCCGATCCGCGGATCGCGGCGGCCGAGGTTGCGGGGCCGGGGTTCCTGAACCTGTCGCTGCGTCCCGCCGCATGGCAGGGCCTTGTTGCCCGGATCCTGATGCTAAAGGGCGATTACGGCCGCTCTGAGCTTGGCGCGGGGCGCAAGGTCAACGTGGAGTTTGTCAGCGCCAACCCCACCGGCCCGATGCACGTGGCCCATGCGCGGGGCGCTGTGGTTGGCGACGCGCTGGCGCGGCTTTTGGCCTTTTCCGGCTGGCAGGTCACGCGGGAATACTACATCAACGATGGTGGTGGGCAGGTCGATGTGCTGGCGCGATCGGCCTTTGAACGCTACCGCGAGGCGCATGGCCTGTCGCCCGAGATTGCCGAAGGGCTTTACCCCGGCGATTATCTGATCCCGGTCGGGACGGCGCTGAAGGCCAAATACGGCGACAGCCTGCTGGATCAGCCCGAAAGCGTCTGGCTGGCAGATGTGCGCGGCTTTGCCACCGAGATGATGATGGAAATGATCCGGGGCGACCTCGCCGCGCTTGGGGTCCGGATGGATGTCTTCTCCAGCGAAAAGGCGCTGTATGGCACCGGCCAGATCGAAGCCGCGATTGAGGCGCTGCGCGGTCTGGGCCTGATCTACACCGGCACGCTGGAGCCGCCCAAGGGCAAGACCCCCGAAGACTGGGAGCCGCGGGAACAGACCCTGTTCCGGTCCACCCTCTTTGGTGACGATCAGGATCGCCCGGTGCAGAAATCCGATGGCAGCTGGACCTATTTCGCCCCCGATATCGCCTACCACTACAACAAGGTGATGCGCGGCTTTGATGAGCTGATCAACATTTTCGGGGCCGATCACTCCGGCTATGTCAAGCGGCTGAAAGCCGTAGTCAGCGCCCTGTCGGAAAACCGCGTGACGCTGGACATCAAGCTGATCCAGCTGGTCAAGCTGCTGAAAGGTGGCGAGATCGTCAAGATGTCCAAGCGGGCGGGGACCTTTGTCACCCTGCGCGACCTGATTGATGAGGTGGGGCCGGATGTCGTCCGCTTCGTGATGCTGACACGCAAGAACGACGTGACGCTGGATTTCGACTTTGACAAGGTGACCGAACAGTCCAAGGACAACCCGGTTTTCTACGTCCAGTATGCCAATGCGCGGGTCAACTCCATCCTGCGGAAAGCGCGTGAGGCGGGGCTGGATGTGACCGACACCACCCTTGCCGCCGCGCATCTGGGCCATCTGGCGCATGCCGCAGAGCTTGAGATGATCCGCAAACTGGCTGAATGGCCGCGTCTTGTAGAAACCGCCGCCAAGGGAAATGAACCGCACCGCGTGGCGTTCTACCTCTTTGAGCTTGCCTCAGACTTCCACGGGTTGTGGAACCGGGGCAATGACGATGCCAGCTTGCGCTTCCTGCAAGAGGATGCCGCCATTTCGACGGCGAAAATCGCCCTTGTCCGGGCCGCAGGCGTTGTCATTTCCGCTGGTCTTGGTATCCTTGGCGTAACGCCGGTTGAGGAGATGCGCTGATCCAACAGCCGCTCCTTTTGGCAAAAGGGTCAAGTGCAGGGACGGACGAACCGTTCCGCAGGCAGGGGCAGCAAATGGCAGACGCGGATTATGACGATCACGGCGGGCCTTATGACGGGGCACCCCCCGCAGGCTGGCAGGCGGGGCCGGGATTGCAGCGCTGGATATCCATGGCCGGGGCTGTCGCCTCGGTCGGGCTGATCGTGGGTCTGGGGGTCTGGGGCTACCGGCTGGCGGTGCGCGATGTGACCGGCGTGCCAGTGGTGCAGGCGCTGGAAGGGCCGATGCGCGTGGCCCCGGTAGACCCCGGTGGTGAAATTGCCGATCATCAGGGCCTTGCCGTCAATGACGTGGCCGAGGTCGGGATGGCCGCCCCGATGCCGGACCGTCTGATCCTGGCACCGCGCCCGGTGGACCTTGCCCCCGAAGACACCGCCGGGCTTGCCAGTGGTGCCATGCCGGGGCTGGCCGATGTGGCAGCGCCCCTGGCGAGCCCCGGCATTGTTGATCCCGCCAGCGCCGACATGGCCCTTGCCGCCGCCCCACCCGTGGAAAGCGCCAGCCCGACCGAAGTTGCCATCGACGCCGCCTTGGCTGAGGCTTTGGGTCTGGACCCCACGCCCTCGCCTCTGGCAGAAGAGCCTATGGATGCGGCTGTTGTGACCGAGATTGCCCCCGCCGGTGCCATCACACTTTCCCCCCGCCCGCGCTCCCGGCCTGACCGGACCGCTGCTGGGACGGACGCCGCTGCGGCAGGTGCGGCCCCCGCCTCTGCGCCTTCGTCGGCCCCGTTGGCCAATGAGATTGACCCCGCCACCATCCCGCTTGGTACCCGGCTGGTCCAGTTTGGTGCCTATGACACGGCGGATCAGGCGCGGGCCGAATGGGCACGGCTGGAGGTCAGCTTTGGCGATCTGATGGCGAACAAATCCCTTGTCGTGCAGCCGGCCGAAAGCGGCGGGCGCACCTTCTTTCGCCTGCGCGCCCATGGGTTTGAGGATGAGGCGGATGCCCGGCGCTTCTGCTCGGCCTTCGTCGCGCAAGAGGCAACCTGCATCCCGGTGCCCCAACGATGACCAAAGGCTTCGGAGCCGCGATCTTTGGCTGCGCCAGGGCAGAGCTTCTGGCCAGCGAACGCGCGTTCTTTCGGGATGCCGACCCGTTTGGCTTCATCCTCTTTGCACGCAACGTGGAAAGCCCGGACCAGCTGCGCCGCTTGACCTCCGCTCTGCGTGAGGCTGTAGGCCGCGACGCGCCTATCCTGATTGATCAGGAAGGTGGCCGCGTCCAGCGCCTGCGCAGCCCCCATTGGCAAGACTGGGAGCCACCCCTTGATACGGCCCTGCGCGCGGGATCGGTGGCTGCGGCGGCGCGGGTTCTGGGGCTGCGGGCGCAGGCGATTGCGGCGGAACTGGCGGCGGTGGGTATCGACGCCAACTGCGCGCCGGTAGCCGATGTGGCCTTTGCCGACACGCATCCCTTCCTGCGCAACCGCTGCTACGCGACCGATCCGGCCAGCGTCACCGTGATAGCCCGCGCCGTGGCCGATGGCTTGCTGGCAGGTGGTGTCCTGCCGGTGGTCAAGCACATGCCGGGCCATGGCCGGTCGCATCTGGACACGCATCTGGCGCTGCCCACCGTCACGGCGGGGCTGGATGACCTGCGCGCCGTCGATTTCGCCCCGTTCCGCGCGCTGGCCGACCTGCCGATGGCGATGACCGCGCATCTGGTCTTTGCCGCCCTTGACCCCGACCTGCCCGCCACCCAATCGCCCACCATGATCCGCCTGATCCGCGAAGAGATCGGGTTTCAGGGCCTTCTGATGACTGACGATCTGAACATGGAGGCCCTTGCCGGGTCGCTGGCAGTCCGCACCGCACGGTCGATTTCGGCGGGCGTGGATGTGGCGCTGCATTGCAAGGGCGACCTTGCCCAGATGCAAGAGGTCGCCGCTGCAGCTGGTCAGATGTCAGCCTTGGCGATGGACCGGGGCAGGGCGGCGCTGGCCCTGCGGCGCAAGGTGGCGGCTGACCTGCCTGCCCTTCTGGCAGAGCTTGCCGATGGCTGACGCTGACGCCTGGGATCAGCCGGAACGGATTGCGGTTGAGGACCGTCTGGCGTCTGAGGCGCTGATGATTGACGTTGACGGTTTCGAAGGCCCGCTTGACCTGCTTCTGACCCTCAGCCGCACGCAAAAGGTGGACCTGCGCAAGATCTCGGTCCTGAAGCTGGCAGAGCAATATCTGGGCTTTGTCGAACAGGCGCGCAGCTTGCGGATTGAACTCGCCGCCGATTATCTGGTGATGGCCGCCTGGCTGGCCTTCCTGAAATCACGCCTGCTGCTGCCGCCCGAACCGGGGGAGGCGGGGCCAAGCGCCGAGGATCTGGCCGCGCACCTGGCCTTTCAGCTGGAGCGTTTGCAGGCCATGCGCGACGCCGCCGCCCGGCTGATGGGTCGTGACCAGCTTGGCCGTGACTTCTTTGCCCGCGGTGTCCCCGAAGACGTAACCCACCACCGCAAGGTGACCTATTCGGCCACCCTTCTTGACCTGATGCGCGCCTATGCCCGCATCCGCACTCGCGACGATTTCCGCCCCTTCGTGATGGACCGCGAACACGTCTTCACCATGGAACAGGCGCTTGACCGGATGCGCGGGCTGATCGGCTTTGCCGGGGACTGGGCCGACCTGACCAGCTTTCTGCCCGAAGGCTGGAACGTCACGCCCATGGCCCGACGCTCTGCCACCGCCGCCCATTTCGCGGCCATGCTGGAACTGGTCAAAGCCGGGCACATCACTTTGCGTCAGGGCGACACCTTCGCGCCGATCCAGCTGCGGCGGAGGGATCCATGACCGGGCCGATGATTGAACCCGACGAGCAAAGCCTGTTCGACGCCCCCCCGATGGGCGAACAGGAGCGGATGGTCGAAGCCATCCTTTTTGCCATGGCCGAACCTGTCACGCTGGCCGAATTGTCGGCGCGTCTGCCGCATGGATCAGACCCGGCCGAGGCGCTGGTTTATCTGCGCAAGCGGTATGAGGGGCGGGGGGTTAACCTGGTCAAGGTCGGCGACGCCTATGCCTTCCGAACCGCGCCCGATCTTGGCCACCTGATGCGCCGCGAAACGGTCGAGACGCGGAAACTGTCCCGCGCCGCGATCGAGACCCTTGCCATCGTCGCCTATCACCAGCCCGTCACCCGCGCCGAGATTGAGGAAATCCGCGGCGTTGCGGTCAGTCGTGGCACGGTGGACCAGCTGCTGGAACTGGACTGGATCCGACTTGGCCGCCGCCGGATGACGCCGGGCAGGCCGGTGACCTTTGTGGTCACGGAAACCTTCCTTGATCACTTCGGCCTCGAATCCGCCCGTGATCTGCCGGGGCTGAAAGAGTTGCGCGCCGCTGGACTGCTCGACAACCGGCCCGCGCCGGGGCAGGCTTTGCCTGGCGATGACGATGATGAAGCCACAGCCGGACAAACCGAACTCTTTGAAGATTGAGGTGCCGCACATGGACATGAACCGCCTGATCTCGATGCTGACCCGGATGTTCTTCCGCACGGCAATGAAAACCGGCATCGACTTTGCCACCCGCAAAGGCAAGCCTGAGGGCGAGATGACACCGCAGGACCGCGATCAGGCCAAGTCAGCCAAGGCCATGGCCGACAAGGCGCAAAAAGCTTCCCGCCTGGCGCGCCGGTTTCTGCGGTAGCCAAATCTCTTCAAAGAAATTTGGTCCCGGCGGCGGCGGTCAGCCGACCTTGAACTGTTTGGCCAGCTTCAGACCCTGACCCTGGTAATTCGAGGAAATGCCAAGCCCGTAAAGGGTTTCTGGCCGTTCGCTCATCCGTTCATAGACCAGCCGTCCTACGACCTGCCCGTGCTCCAGCACGAAGGGTGCCTCATGGCAGCGCACTTCCAGCACGCCGCGTGACCCGGCGCCCCCTGCGGCGGCATGGCCAAAGCCGGGATCGAAGAACCCGGCGTAATGGACGCGAAATTCCCCCACCATCGCCAGATAGGGGGCCATCTCGGCGGCGTAATCGGGGGGGATCGTCACCGCCTCACGGCTGACCAGGATGTAGAACGCGCCCGGGTCGAGGATGATGCGACCATCGCTTGCGTGCAGCTCTTCCCAGAAATCGGCGGCGGGGTAGTGGAAGATCCGGTCCAGGTCCACCACCCCGGTATGCGGCTTGGCCCGGTAGCCCACCAGCGTGCCTTTGGCGGGGCGCAGGTCGACCGAAAAGCCAAGGCCTTCGGAAATCACCGCCTCACCCGAAACCAGCGGATCTGCTGCATGCAGCGCGGTCAGCTCGGCATCGGTCAGCACCGCTTGCCCAGCCCGAAAGCGGATCTGGTTCAGACGTTGCCCGGCGCGGACCAGCACCGAAAAGCTTCGCGGACACACCTCGGCGTAAAGCGGGCCTTGGTAGCCTTCGGGGATGCGGTCAAATTCAATCCCGCCATCGGTGATCGTGCGTGTCAGAAGGTCCAACCGACCGGATGAGCTTTTGGCATTGGCCACCGCCGTCACGCCGGGGGGCAGGGCCAGACGTTCGGCCAAGGGGATCACATAGACGCAGTTCTTTTCCAGCACCGCGCCATCGGTCAGGTTGACCTTGTGCATGGTGAATTCATCCAGCCGGTCCTGCACGCGGCGTCCCTTGCCGGCCAGAAACGAGGCGCGCACCCGGTAGGCCACGGTGCCAAGGCGCAGATCAAGGCTGGCGGGCTGCAGCTGGTCGTCCAGCACCGCAGGGTCGGCGGCAATGGCACCTTGAGTGATCAGCCCGCGCAGGGCTTGTGAGGGCAGCACACCGTTGGTCATCGCATCCCCGTTTGGCCCTTGCCCGCGCAAGCCTGTGAAAACGAAACCGCCCGCGCTGCCAGATGGCAGGCGGGCGGTTTTGCATTGGTCGGGCCGGAGAGATTCGAACTCTCGACCTCCCGCCCCCCAGACGGACGCGCTAACCAGGCTGCGCTACGGCCCGACACGGGGCGATACATAACGATATTCCGGACCGGGGCAAGCGGGAAAGCACGGGTTGCCCGACATCGCGCGACTCAGCCCTGACCGCCGTCAGCGCGATTGGCAACTTGCGCGCGCAAGGCGGTCAGACGGCTGGCAAGCACCGCAATCTGGGGTGCGGACTTTGCAAGAGCTTTCGGCGGCAAGGCCCTGATAAGGATAGCGAAACTTGTCTTGTCATACTGCGTGGGCTGGCGCGGCAGGGCCTTGATCGGTGGTGGCGCATCAAAGAGCGGCAAGACCGCCTGAACCGGCACAATCACGGCCTGGGAGGGCAGGTCATCCTCATCCTCGACTTCGATAAAGCCCGCCTCTGGCACCTCTTCGAGGGGCAGCGCGTCGTCACCTTCGGTTTCCGGGATCTCACGCCGCGCATCAAGCTGGATCACCCCGGCGCTGGCGGCGGCAACCAGATCCTCGACCGATACCGAATCGTCCGACAGCCCTGCCACATGCCGCACGCCCTGATCCCGCAAGATCTTCTGCACGCCACGGATCGTCAGCCCTTCATCATGCAACAGCCGCTTGATCCCGGCCAAAAGCGCCACGTCAGAGGGGCGATAGTAGCGCCGCCCCCCCGCGCGCTTGACCGGGCGGATTTGCGGAAAACGGCTTTCCCAGAAGCGCAGCACATGGGCCGGGGTTTGCAGCACTTCGGCCACCTCGCTGATGGTGCGGAAGGCGTCAGGCGACTTGTCCATCCGCCAAAACCCCTTCAGCGCTTCTTTCCGGCGGCGACGCGGTCTTTCATCAGATGCGAGGGGCGGAAGGTCAGCACCCGGCGCGGGGAAATCGGAACTTCCTCACCGGTTTTTGGGTTGCGGCCGACGCGGGCGGTCTTGGCGCGGACCGAGAAGGTCCCGAAGGAGGAGATCTTTACCGTCTCCCCCTCGGCCAAGGCGTCCGACATGTGCTGCAGGACGCTTTCGACAAGCGTGGAAGATTCGTTGCGGCTAAGGCCAACCTCACGAAACACGGCTTCGCTCAGGTCCATCCTGGTCAAGGTCTTGTCGCTCATCCCGTCCCCCATATTCTTTTGGTCATCGCTGTTTTGATGACCATGCGGCGGATGGATTTACGAGTCAATATCAACCACTTGGAACGCGGGCTTAACGGCCGCTACCAGCGCAGGACGACCGACCCCCAGGCAAGGCCCCCGCCAATCGCCTCAGTCACCAGAAGATCACCCGGTTTGATCTGGCCCCTGGCCTTGCCAACCGACAGCGCCAGCGGGATTGACGCTGCGCTGGTGTTGCCGTGGTCCTGCACGGTGACAATCACCCGGTCCATTGACACCTGCATCCGTTTTGCGGTGCCTTCGATGATGCGGATGTTGGCCTGGTGTGGCACGATCCAGTCAACATCTTCCGGCGTCAGGCCCGCCTTGTCCAACGCGCGATGCGCGGTTTCTGCCAGCTTTTCAATGGCATGGCGGAAAACCTCTTTGCCTTCCATCACCAGATGCCCGGTCGTGCCGGTCGAGGTGCCGCCGTTCACATAGAGGATGTCGCGGAACCGTCCGTCCGAATTCAGATCGGCCGACAGGATGCCCCGGTCAGCCGTGGTGCCGGTGCCGTCAACCGCCTCCAGCACCAGCGCGCCCGCGCCGTCACCGAAGAGAACGCAAGTGCCACGGTCTTTCCAGTTCATCAACCGGCTGAAGGTTTCGGCCCCGATCACCAGCACCCGCTGCGCCTGACCCGACAGGATCAGCGCATTGGCGTTGGTCATGGCGAACACAAAGCCTGCGCAGACCGCCTGCACGTCAAAGGCAAAACCGCGAGTCATCCCCAAGCCTGCCTGCACCATGGTGGCCACCGCCGGAAAGGTCAGGTCGGGGGTTGAGGTTGCGACGATGATCGCGTCGATATCATCCGCGACCAGCCCCGCATCGGCCAGCGCGGCAAGGGCTGCGCGGGTGGCCAGATCGCTGGTCATCTGGCCTTCCGCCGCGAAATGCCGCCGCTCGATCCCCGAACGAGAGCGGATCCATTCATCCGACGTGTCGATGATGGCTTCGAACTCGGCGTTCGGGACCACGCGGTCAGGCAGGTAGTGCCCGACGCCCCTGACTGCTGCGCGTATTGTCATTCGGTCGGAATGCTCCCCGTTGCGGCATCCGTCATCGGCGTGTCATCCTGCCCGGCGCGGTCGGCTGATGCAACCCGGGCGGCCAGCCGTTCAATAAAGCGGACCTGCGCCAGTTGGTAGGCGAGGCCAATGGCAGCAGCGACCCCGGTGGCATCCGCAGCGCCGTGCGACTTTACCACAGTGCCGTTCAGGCCCAGAAACACGCCGCCGTTCACCCGGCGCGGGTCCATCCGTTTTTGCAGCCGTTTCAATGAGCTCATCGCAAGGACAGCGGTGACCTTTGACCAGAACCCGACCTGAAACGCATCGCGCATGAAGTCCGAGATCAGCTTGGCCGTGCCTTCCCCGGTCTTCAGCGCCACGTTGCCGGTAAATCCGTCGGTCACGATCACATCCACCCGGTTTGAGGGCAGATCGCCGCCTTCAACAAAGCCGACATAGTCAAAGCTGCCGATTTCGGCCACACGCGGCATGCGTTCATGCGCTTCCTTAAGCTCGGCCCGGCCTTTGTGGTCTTCGGTGCCGACGTTCAGGATGCCGATGCGCGGGCGCTGCAGCCCCATGCCATTGCGGGCATAAGACGCGCCCATCGTGGCGAATTGCAAAAGGTCATCCGCCTCGGCCTTCACATCGGCGCCCACGTCCAGCATCAGGTTGAACCCGCCGGGATTGCGTGACGGCCACAGGCAGGCAATCGCCGGCCGGTTGACGCCCGGCAGCTTGCGCAACCGAAGCATCGACACCGCCATCAGCGCGCCGGTGTTGCCGCAAGACACGGCCACCGTCGCCTCGCCCTCCTTGACGCTGTCGATCGCCCCCCACATCGAGGTGCCAGCGCCATGACGCATTACCTGCGCGGGCTTGTCGTGCATGGTCACCACGCGCGCGGCGTGGCGCAGCGTGCAGCGGTTGGTCAGGATGGGGTGGCGCGCCAGAAGGGGGGCAAGGATCGCCTCATCCCCGTGCAGGATCGCGTCCATCTGCGGGTGCTGGGCCATCGAATCAGCAAGACCGGCAACAACTGCTGCCGGTCCGTTATCGCCACCCATCGCATCGACCGAAATGACAACACGCTCAGAAGCCGGGTGAGAGGTCGTCGCAGACGCAGACTCTTGTCCCGCAGATTGTGGTCCGGTGGCCATGGGTCAGTCGCGCCGGTGGGCGCGGCTTACGCCGCGTCCTCGTCCAGGTCGACTTCTCGTGCCATCGACACGACTTCACGCGAATCGTAGTGGCCGCAGGACGGGCACACATGGTGGGCGCGCTTCAGTTCTCCACAGTTGGAGCATGCATTGGGGTTAGCGGCCACCAGCGAGTCATGGGCGCGACGCATGTTGCGCTTGGATTTCGTGGTGCGGTTCTGCGGGACAGCCATGTCACAACCTCAGGCAGTGGGGACAGGCCCCTGGATTTCTTTTGCAAGACAGTGCAGCAATAGGATGCTGCGGCAAGGACCGACCAGCGCTGCTGCACAGCTTGAATGAGGCGCGATACATACTCGCATTTCCGGCGTGCGCAAGCCCTTTTCGCCCCCAAGATGGCGGGTTTCAGCCGCCTTGGCCGCCATCACTGTCAGGCTTCGGCGTCAGTCGTCCCGCCAGTGCCGCAAGGCCCGCAAAGGGTTTGAGGTCGCTGTCGGCAAGTGGCGTCACCCCTTCGGGGGCGTGGATCACCGATCCCAGTTCCGCCCCCGGTGCGCGGGGGTAAAGCGGCAGCGCCAGAACCAGCGCCTCGGCCGCAACCTCGGCAAGGTCGATCACCTCTGGCATTGGCTCGATCGTGTCGTCGTCGGGCATCTCCATCTCATCGGCTTCGGGCTGGGTCAGCCCGGCGACATAGCGGCGGCGCACGTCCTCTGAGATCTTGGCGCGCACCGGGGCCAGGGTCACGCTGCACGGCTGGTCACATTCGGCCACAAGCGTGGCGGTCAGCACCATCGCGTCGCGGCCATCGGGAGTGATCTGGCCGGCAAATTCCAACCGGCGCAGGGCAAGCAGCCCCAGACCTTGGGCCATCACCGCGCGGGCAGCGGCGTCCGGAACATAGGTGAAATGCGTCGGTTTGCGCGGGCTAAGGCCCCCGGTGCGAAACCGGGTCGGCCGCGCGGGCGGGCCCTCGGGGCCGTTTTCTTTGGTGGTTTCGGTCATGGCGCGGGCCTTCACATGGAAATGATCTGCAGAATGTTCGCCGCGAACGGCGGCAGGTGGCCCGGTGTGGCGTTCCATTCTTGAACAAGGGGCCCCGCTTCTGTTATCCCCTTTGGCAAGGGTTTTGAAGAACCCGCGTCGGGATCGACGTTTTTTGCGGGCATGAGGGCAGGTATGGCGGTATTCCGGTTGGCGCGGACGGTCCTTGCGGCGTGCAAGGGCACGTTTGAGGGCACGCGCAAACAGACGGCGGTGCTGCTGTTGGCCGCGGGCCTTGCGGCCTGTTCGCCGATCTTTCGCAACCATGGCTACGTCCCCGCCGAAGACGAGCTGGCGCTGGTCGAGATTGGCGTCGACACGCGTGAGACGTTGGGCCAGAAGATCGGCCGCCCCTCAACCTCGGGCCTTTTGAACGATGAAGGCTGGTTCTACGTCCAAAGCCGCTACGAACACCGCGGCCCTCGCGAACCGCGCGAGATTGACCGTCAGGTCCTTGCGGTCACCTTCAACGAGGCGGGAACGGTGGAAAACATCGCCCGCTACGGGTTGGAGGATGGCAAGGTCATCCAGATTTCGCGCCGCGTGACCGAGACGAACATCAAGGGCATCAGCCTGATCGGCCAGCTTCTGGGCAACTTCGGCCGCATCCGGGCGGAAGATATCGCCGGTTGAACTGGGCCGGTTGAACTGGGCCTGTGGAACTGGGACTGTTGAACTGGGCCGCTAGGCTCCCTGCGCCAGTCTTGGCCAGCGCAGGGAAACGCGGTCAGTTTTCCGGTTCAAACCGCAGAGCAACTCCGTTTATGCAATAGCGCAGGCCTGTGGGCCTTGGCCCGTCGGGAAAGACGTGGCCAAGATGCGCGTCGCATTGGTTGCAGTGCACCTCGGTCCGCCGCATGAACCAGCTGTTGTCGGACTGCTCAGCCACCATCTCGCCATCAAGGGGCGCGTAAAACGATGGCCAGCCGGTGCCGCTGTCAAACTTCGTGGTCTGGTCAAACAGTGGCGCATCGCAGCAGATGCAGCGGTAGGTGCCAGAGTCCTTTGGAAAATCGTCATTGGTAAAGGCGCGTTCGGTGCCGTGCTTGCGGGTGACCTTGAACGCCAGCTCGGACAGTTGGGCCTGCCATTCGGCTTCGGTCTTGATGATCTTGTCCATTGCGGGGACTCCTGTTCTACCGTTCATATCTAGGGTGTGATGCAGCGGGGGAAAAGGGCGTGCAACCTTTGGTGCGGGGCGGATTGGTGGCACGGCTGGCCGAAGGGCCTGCCGACATGGCCCGCGTCATGGCCTTCCGCCGCGCGGCCTTTCCCCGCCAGGTTGGTGAGGAGGAGGACGCGCAAGACGCCCTGTCTGCCCATGTGATGGTCGAGGGGGAGGGGGCGCTTCTGGGATATTTCCGCGTGATGCTGTTTGGCTGGGGCGCGGGACTGGAACAGGGCTATGCGGCGCGATTCTACGATGTGGGGCCTTTGTCAGCCTACGCCAAACCCATTGCCGAGATGGGGCGCTTTTGCCTTGCCCCCGGCGGCGTGCACCCCGATGTGCTGCGGCTGGCCTGGGGGGCCATGACACGGGTGGTGGATGAGGGGCAGGCGGGGCTTTTGGTCGGCTGCACGAGCTTTCGCGGGGCCGGGTGGGAAGCGCACCGGCCGGGTCTTTCCCTGCTGGCTGCGGGGCATCTGGGGCCGGTAGAGCATCGGCCAGGGCGCAAGGCGGCCGAGGTGGTGGATTTCCCGCGTCTTGTGGGGCCGGTGGTGGACAGAAGGGCCTCCCTCGCCGGGCTGCCACCCCTGTTGCGCACCTATCTGGGCATGGGCGGCTGGGTTTCCGACCACGCGGTGGTGGACCGAAAGTTGGACACCCTGCATGTCTTCACCTGCGTCGAGGTGGACAAGGTGCCGAAGGCTCGGGCGGCCAGCTTGCGGGCGGTGGCGGGGTAGGGTGTTATCCGGGCCCCGGCCTGCACGCCTTGGCCGTTGGTCTTGTTCCGAAAGGATCTGGTGAACTCGGCCATTAAGGCTGGCCAATTTGACGGGTGGATGCGCAACGTCTGAAGACCTTGATCAGTTGTCCGCAATTCCGTTCATGCAGCAAGCAAACGGGAAACGGCCAAGCCGCATGCCCCGATTCCTGGTGGTGGCGCAAACTCCTTAACGCCCCTCACCTTGATCCGGCTAAGGCGGTCTTTGAAATCAGGGTTTGGCATGGCGCTGCCCGATCTGCTTGCCCATCGAAGGCGAGCGGACCGGGCGGCACAATTGCACGGACGGATGGGCGGTTTCTTGTTTCTTTGCAGATGGTTGAGGCGCGTTCTTTAAGCCCGCCCCTTACGCCCGCCACGCCGTCCGGCGGAGGCTTGGGTGGCTGCGGCTGAGGCTTCGGCGAAGCTCATCCCGCCCTCGACCGCCTCCAGCACCTTGGCAAAGCGGATCCATTCGCCGCCGTTCGCATCGTGGTTCATCAGGAAGTTGGCGGCGCGGATCGCCTCCATTTCCTGTTGGCGGACCGGGTTCATGATGGCGGATGTCATGCCCGCGCCAATGGCCATCGGCAGGAAGGCTGCATTGATGCCGTGCCGATGCGGCAGGCCAAAGCTGATGTTGGACGCACCGCAGGTGGTGTTCACCCCAAGCTCATCGCGCAGACGCCGCACAAGGGTAAAGACCTGCTGGCCCGCCGATCCCATCGCACCGACGGGCATGACCAGCGGGTCAACCACGATGTCATGCGCCGGAATGCCGAAATCGGCAGCGCGTTCGACGATCTTCTTGGCCACGGCGAAACGCACATCAGGGTCTTCGGAAATGCCGGTATCGTCGTTGGAGATCGCCACAACCGGCACATTGTATTTCTTGACCAAGGGCAGGACGAGTTCCAGCCGGTGTTCCTCACCGGTGACGGAGTTCAGGAGGGGGCGGCCTTCACAGGCCATCAGGCCCGATTCCAGCGCACCGGGAACCGAGCTGTCGATGCACAGCGGCACGTCCACCGTCTGCTGGATGATCTCGATCAGCGCCTTCATCAGCGGTGGTTCGACAAAGTTGTTGTCGGCATAGCGCGGGTCCTGCGCCATCATGTTGGTGAAAACGGCACCAGAGTTCACGTCCAGCACCGTCGCCCCACAGGCAACCTGTTCAAGGGCGTCACGGATGACGGTCTCAAAATTGCCCTGCTCCAGTTCCGCGGCCAGCTTCTTGCGCCCCGTAGGATTGATCCGCTCGCCGATCACGCAGAAGGGTTCATCAAAGCCGATGATGACGGTTTTCGTTTTCGATTCAATGACGGTACGGGTCATTCTTAAACTTTCTCTGCGGCGGCGGGAACGCCCGAGGCGCCGCCATTTTCGGTGACCCATTGGGCGTTGGTCTTGATGCCGCCAAGGGGGAAGAAATGGACCTGTTCGATGCCGAAATCCGGGTTGGCAGATTTGTGGGCGGCAAGGGTTTCCAGAACCTCGGTCGGCTCATAGGGCAAAAGCAGTTTCGTCACATCCATCGCGCGCTTTTGCAGGACGCGCAGGCTGGGGCCGACACCGCACGCGATGGCGAACTTGATCAGGGTTTGCAGCTTGGCCGGGCCCGCGATGCCGATATGGACCGGCAGCTTGATGCCTTCGGCTTGCAGGCGGTTGACCCAGTCGATGACGGGCTGCCCTTCAAAGCAGAACTGGGTAGCCATCGCCATCTGCGCATCGGTGCGTTCCATGAAAGCCGATTTCCAGCGGGCGGCTTCCATCACCATGCGGTCGGAGCCGTCGGGATCAATGTCCTTGTTGCCTTCGGGGTGGCCGGCAACATGCAGGCGGTCAAATCCGGCAAAGGCACCGGATTCAAGCAGTTGCATCGAGGTGCTGAAGTCACCCACCGGGGCTGCGACGCCCCCGGCAAGCAGCAGGCCCTGACGCACGCCCACGTCGCGGTAGCGGGCGACCCAGTCGGTCAGCGTGGCCTTGTCCTTGATGATGCGGGCCGGAAAGTGCGGCATCACGTCATAGCCTTCGGCCCCGACACGCTTGGCGGTGGCGACCATATCCTCGATCGGGGTGCCGTCGATGTGGGCGACATATACGCGGGTGCCGGTGGGCAGGATATCGCGGAAGCTTTCCACCTTTTCGGCGGTGCGGGGCATCACCTCGATCGAGTAGCCCTTGAGGAACGCCTCGATTGGCTGTGGAGCCGGGGCGTCGTCCTTGCGGCGGAAGTTGAACAGGGCCATCACGGTCTCCTTGAGGGTCGGGGGCGCAGTTGGAGGCATGCGGTCAGGCCTTGGCCCAACCATCGGTGGCGATCAGCTCTTTCAGGCGGGCGGTGTCGAATTCAGCCTCAAGCTGGGCGGCATGATCGGCGGCGATGATCTCGGGCTCACCCTCGACTTCGGCCACCGGGGCCTTGCGCCATTCGGCAAGATAGGCGTCCGCGTCCTTGGCGCCGATCTTCAT
>JBBQVR010000081.1:0-15503 GCA_038211355.1 Rhodobacterales bacterium
GCCAGTTCTTCGGTCACAGGTTCTGCGGTCACCAGTTCGGCTTCTTCAGCCCCAAGCGCGATTTCGGCCAGCGCGGGCTCTGGCTCGCTCCAGAAGGCGTCTTCCCATTCGCCGTCAACCACATGCAGGCCAATGTCGGGGCTTTCATCCGCCACAGTTGCGTCGGCGGGTCGGGCGTCATGTGCAACAGGGTCGGTGATGAACAGGTCATCAAACGGGCCCGGTTCAGCCGTCCCCAAATCAGGCGCAGGTTCGACAACCGGCTTTTGGGCGACTGCATCTTCAACCTCGATCGAGCGCTCTGTCAGGATCAGCGGTTCCGCGCGCGGGGCATCTGGCACCACCTGCTGCGCCGGTGTCAAAACCAGCTTGTCCATCCCCAGATCACGCGACACGGGGCGTGGCCGCGCCTCAGGCGAAACCAGCCTGCGAACCGAGGAAAGCACATCCTCGATGTCATCCGAACCCAATACCTCTGACATTTGCGCCTTCCGTTATCGTCCGCGCATTTCCCCGCACATGAGCCTAACTCGCCAACCCCATATGGAGCAACGAATTTCTTGCAAAAGTCCGGGTCGGCGACTTAGTCGCCAATCTTGTCAAGGATGCGGTCCAGCTTCTTGCCCTGCGCCGAATGGGACGGCGCGGTCTTCACGGCGTCGAAATAGGCCTCGGGGTCGTAAGTGGCGATACCTAGTTGCAGATGATCAACCGTCAGCAGCCCCATGGTCGACAGCACCTGGTAGACGCCCACATAGCGCTGCGCTTCGGCCTGAAGGCGGGCATTGCGCGCATCCAGCAGCTCTTGTTCAGCGTCCAGCACGTCCAGCGTGGTGCGCGCACCGGCGGCTGCTTCTTCGCGCACGCCGTCAAACGCGGTCTGCGAGGCGCGGATCTGTTCATCCGACGCCTGGATCGACGCGCCTGAAACCGCAAGATTTGCCCAGGCCACGCCGACGTTCTGCAAGATGTTGACGGCGGTCTGTTGCAGCGCCGCGCGCGACCGGTCCTTGCCCGCCAGCGCCTGCCGCAACAAGGCTGAAAGCCGCCCGCCGGCATAGATCGTCTGGTTCAGGTTCAGCCCGAAGGTCTGCGTGCCATTGCCATCCTGATCAACCGCCACCGAGGCCCCGACCCCCACCGTCGGCATGGTCGCCGCCCTTGCCAGATTGACCTGCAGATCGGCAATCGTCACCAGCCGCTGGGCCTGCAAGATCAGCGGATGGGTCGAGCGCGCCACATTCTGCGCTTCTTCCAAGGTGCGCGGCAGGGCCGGCGACTTCGGAAGTGCGGCCAGACGCCCCGGATAAGCCCCGGTGGCCGCCTTGTACGATTCGCGGGCAATCATCAGATTCCCCTCGGCCGCCGCCAGCGCCGAACGGGACGCCGCCAGACGGGCCTGCGCAATCGCCACGTCGGTGCGGGTTGTTTCGCCCACGTCAAAGCGCGCTTCAGCGGCGCGGAGTTCCTGGGTAATCAGGCGCAGGTTGCTTTGGCGCAGCGCCACAACCTCTTGTGCCAGCCGGACATCGACATATGCCGCGACGGCACCCAACAACACCTGCTGTTCCACGTCGATCAGCGCCTGACGGGTGGCCAGCACGCTTTCGCGGGCAATCTCGACCCCAAGGCGGTTGCGCCCGAAATCAAGCAGGGTCAGCTCTGCGCTCAGCGTCAGGGATGAGGTCAGGCCCTCGGACACATCCGGTCCGGTAAGGGTGTCAATCTCGGCCCGCCGCCAGCCGGTCTGCCCGGTGAACGCCACCACCGGCCGCAGCGATGACACGGCCAGCGCCACATCTTCATCTGCCGCGCGCAGGACCGCCCGGTTCTGATCCAGAAGGTTTGAGTTGCGGTAGGCCGCAATCAGCGCATCGGTCAGGGTTTCAGCCCCGGCCATCGGTGCGGCCATAACGCCAGCCACCGCCACCACAACCGCCCGAGCCCAAGCGCGCATGATATCTGCCTTTCAATGACCGGCACGCAAGGTGCGGGTGATCCACTCTACAGGTCCGGTCCGGAAACATCCCGGGCCAGAAAGGGCGCGCCACCCTAAAGGATGAACCCACGCGCCTTGCGAAAACCGTCCAGCACCGGGGCGGTGGCGTTGAAGACCGGGCGCCAGCTGATGCCGCCCTCAGCCTTGAAGCCGACCATGGCCGTGCCAAGTGCCCCGGTCATGAAGACCGCACCGATCCGGCCGCCCTCCTTGATCTGGGCCAAAATCGCCTCGGGGACGATTTCGACCGCCCCTTGCAGCGTCACTACGTCATAGGGCGCATGCTTGGCCGCCCCCAAAGCCAACGGCCCTGCAATGACCAGCGCGTTGTCCACGCCTTCTTCCGACAAGAGCCGCTGGGCATCAGCGGCCAGCGTCGCATCTTCTTCGACCGCAACCACGGTATCGGCCAGCCGCGCGATCACCGCTGCCGAATAGCCAAACCCGCAGCCCAGATCGAGGACAAGCTCATCAGGTTGGATGTCCAGCGCGTCCAGAAGTTTGGCCAGTGTCCGTGCCTCAAGCATCACCCGGCCGCTGGCAATATCCAGATTTTCGCCGACGTAGGCGGCCTCGCGCCGGTCACTTGGGACATAAACCTCACGCGGGACGGTCAGCATGGCATCGATAATTGGGAATTTGGTCACATCCGATGGGCGGACCTGCGTGTCCACCATCATCACGCGGCGGCTGGCAAAGTCGCTCATACTGAACTCATCGGTTTGATTAGCCTTTTTTCTATGTCTTGCCACAGAATAAGGCACGTCGCAACGGTGGATCAAACCCTTTTCACGGATGGGCCACAGCTTTTGCGCCATCTGCGGGGTCAACGGCTGCTGGTTTCCACGTCAGCGCCAGCGGTTTGGGCAGGTCGCCAGCCCACCGCCTTTTCGCCCAGCTTGCGGAACTTGTCCGAGGCATGGGTCAGCCGCCCGCGCCATTCGGCATTGGGTTCCTGGCCTTCGGTCACCTTGAAGAACACTTGCAGCATGCAGGCCACCGCAAAGGGCTCGATCACCGCGGCCTTGACGGCCCAGGCAAAGACCACGGCAAAGACGAACATGCCCGCGCTGCTTTCGCCCGGCAAAAGGTAGACCACCGCCGCCGCCGGTGCCAGCATCAACAGGAACACCAGCGCCGCCAGCACCCAGGTGATCAGCGTCAGCCAGGCGGCATTGACCAGCATGGCCTTGCCGTTCTGCGCGTAAAGGACCAGCCCGTCATGCGCCGCCTCCCACGCGTTTTCAGATCTGGTGCGGATTGCATGGCCCAGGATCACCTCATCCACCAGCCCGACCGCCAGCCGCAGATACGCCCGCAGCGCGCCCATCAGCCGGTCGAGCCCCGGAATGGGCAGGATCGCCAGCAGCGCGCCCAGAAGCCCGGTGATGACATTGATCACCCCCTTGATCAGCTGGTCCAGCGCGAACAGGGCCGAGGATTGGCCGAACCGTTCCTTTACCACCGTCTTGGCATAGGCAATCTGCCCCTGCCCGCCCGGCACCGGCTTGCCCTCCATCAACTCGACCATCACCGCTATGTGGCCGGCCTTGACGAGATACAGGATGTAGTCGCGGAAAAAGAAGATCACCCCGGCCGTCAGCCCAAAGCCAGTCGCCCCACCCCAAAAGATGCTTGTCACCTGAAAGTCGGCATCGCCGAACAGACCAACCCCATAGCCGACCCCGGCCCCGGTGCCGGTCATGATGATCAGGGCCGCTGTGATGCCAAAATAGACCACGGCGCGGAAGATCACAAACGGCGCAGTTTGCGCCATCAGTCGCAAAGCCTTGAAAACGCTGAAATCCCACATGACAATATCCCAAACTGGCTGAAAGGCTACCAGCCTTGGAACCTGACCGCACCGCCCAGGAAAATCAAGCGTCAGATCGTGCGGGAGAGCGTCGTCATATCACGCGGGGGCGCGTAAGGGGCACCGGCTTTTGCGCAAGCTTGGCCGCCAGTCCGCGCAGGGTGGCGGCGATGTCGGCGGCGGTCAAACCGGCCTCGGCATACATCTGCGCGGGGCTGGCCTGGTCGATAAAGGTGTCGGGCAGCGTCAGCGTGCGGATCAGCCGCCCCCGGTCAAGGCCGCCCGACCCTGCAAGGTAGTGCAGCACCTGCGCGCCAAAGCCGCCATGGGCGCCTTGCTCAACCGTCACCAGCGCGCCATGTTCGGCGATCAGACGGTCGATCAGCGCGGTGTCCAGCGGCTTGGCAAAGCGGGCGTCGGCGACGGTAATTGCCAGCCCCTCATCCGCCAGCATGTCGGCGGCCAGCAGCACCTCGGACAGATGTGCGCCGAAGGACAGGATCGCCAGCGCCCCACCTTCGCGCAGGATGCGGCCCTTGCCAATCTCCAGCGGCACGCCGTCAACCGGCAATTCAACCCCGGCCCCTTCGCCGCGCGGATAGCGGAAGGCAATCGGCCCACGGTCATGGGCTGCGGCGGTGGCCATCATGTGAACCAGTTCCGCCTCGTCGCCGGCGGCCATCACGGTCATGTTGGGCAGGCTGGCAAGGAAGCCTACGTCAAAGGCCCCGGCATGGGTTGCGCCGTCCTGTCCGACCAAACCCGCCCGGTCGATGGCAAAGCGCACCGGCAGGTTCTGCAGCGCCACGTCATGCACGATCTGGTCATAACCGCGCTGCAAGAAGCTGGAATAAATCGCGCAGAAGGGCCGCATGCCTGACGCGGCCAGCCCTGCGGCAAAGGTCACGCCATGCTGTTCGGCAATGCCCACATCGAACACCCGGGCCGGAAAGCGGCTGGCCATCAGGTCAAGCCCCGTGCCGCCCGGCATTGCGGCGGTGATGGCCACGATCTTTGGGTCACGCGCGGCCATGGCGACCAGACGCTCGCCAAAGACCTGGGTATAGCTGGGAGCATTCGACTTTGACTTGACCTGCGCGCCGGTCGCCACGTCGAACTTGGCCACGCCGTGATACTTGTCATCGGCCCCTTCGGCGGGCGCATAGCCCTTGCCCTTGACCGTTACGCAATGGATCAGCACCGGCCCGGACGCCCGGGCCTTCGCCGCCCGCAGCGTCGACAGAAGCTGGCCCATGTCATGCCCGTCAATCGGGCCGATGTATTCAAAACCGAACTGTTCAAACAGGGTCCCGCCGCCTGGCATGCCAGTGACCAGCGCCCGCGCGCGGCGCGCACCATCGCGCATCGGGCCGGGCAAGGTCGCCTCAAGTCCTTCGGCCGCGGTGCGCAGCATGGCCAGCGGGCCTTTTTCGGCGATTTCGTTCAGATAGGTCGACATCGCCCCGACGGGCGGCGCAATCGACATGTCATTGTCGTTCAGAATGACGAAAAGCCGCTTCTTGAGGTGCCCCGCGTGGTTCATCGCCTCATAGGCCATGCCGGCGGTGATCGCCCCGTCGCCGATGACGGCGATGGTGTCGCCGACCGGCATCCCCATCTCACGCCCCATGGCAAAACCAAGGGCCGCCGAGATCGAGGTTGAACTGTGCGCGGCACCGAAAGGGTCAAAGTCGCTTTCTGACCGTTTGGTAAAACCGGAAAGCCCCCCCTTCTGGCGCAGGGTTCCCATCGCTTCACGCCGGCCGGTGATGATCTTGTGCGGATAGCACTGGTGGCCTACGTCCCAGATCAGCTTGTCGAACGGCGTGGTGAAGACCGCGTGGATGGCGACGGTCAGCTCAACCACCCCCAGCGATGACCCCAGATGCCCACCGGTGCGGCTGACGGTTTCGATCGTCTCATACCGCAGCTCATCGGCCAGAATGGCGAGGTCAGCATCGGTCAGGCGTTTCAGATCGGCGGGACAGGCCACGCGGTCAAGGGTGGGTGTGCGGCTGTCGGGGATCATCTTCGCCTCCTTGTCGGGAATAAAAAAGTGCCGTGCGGACGTGACCCACACAGCACCAGGTCCCTGTCGCCAACAGGAAGGGAACCGGGCTTAAGGTCGCGCGCCCCGGAACCGGGCCGGCAATTGCCCGGATGGAGTGGTAGGGGGCAGCGCTGCCGCCCCCCGATCATCGTGTCAGGCCGTGGCCTCATCTGCGGGCAGCACAAGGCTGCTCCAGGTGTTGGGGTCAGGCGTTTCGCGGCTTTCGGGCGGCAGGAAACTTCCCACCGCGTAGATCACCGCGAAGACCAATCCAAATCCCACCACCACCAGGGCCGCCCATCCCGCACCGCGAAGCATCTGCCCCGCGACAAAGTTTGTCAGCTGCGCCCGGCGCGAAAGCGTGAAGTAGTCATCGTTAGACATCGTGCTCTCCTCAGTTCAGCGGCGCGTAGCCGTGGTCTTGTGCCCAGACATACCAGTTGTCCACAACCGTGCCCGTCAGCAGGATACCGATGCCGCCAGTCAGCGTCACCAGGATTGCGAACCACCAGGCCCAGCGGTGAATCCCCTCCATCGTGGCGTTGAACCCCATGGTCCAGCGCCAGAACAAAGCGGCACGTTCCGAGGCAGTGCCCCGGTCGGCAATCTGCTCAAGCTCGCGGTCGCCACCAAAGCGGCTGACGGCCAGGATCGTCGCCCCGTGCATCGCAAACAGCAGGGCCGACCCGTAAAGGAAGACGATGCTAAGGGCGTGGAAAGGGTTATAGAACAGGTTGCCGTAAGACAGGCTGAAGTTGTTGGTCCAGTCGAGGTGCGTGAAGATGCCGTAAGGCACAGCCTCGCTCCACGATCCCATCAGGATGGGCCGGAAGAGGCCGAGGACCAGGAAGAGCCAGATCGCGCTGGCAAAGGCCCAGCTGACGTGCTTGCCCATCCCAAGAGCTTGCGCCCGAAGATAGCTGCGCACCCACCAGGACAACACACTGACCAGAAGGAAGAAGGACGCGATCAGGAAGTAGCCGCCTTCTGCCATCGGCGGGAACCGCAGGCCATATTCAGGTGCCGGCGGATCCAGCGAGAACCAGAAGAGATCCCGCAGGAAGACAGCCGGGTTATAGCCCGCCTGATCCCAGTACCATGCGCCGACCATGAAGAACCACACGGCCCCGGCGAAAAGCGCAATCACCCCCATCGTGCCCAGATAGATCGGCCCGAGTTGGGCGTTGCCGAACCAGCCGGCAAGGTTGGAGAACCCTGCCCCCCGGCCCCGGCTGGCCAGATCCACGCCCTCGACCATCCCCATTTCGGGGGCGCCGCGAACCTGCACCTGGTTGAAGATGTTCTGATACTCAGCCATTTACGCCTCCCGCAATGTCAGCCCACCACGGCAGCTGCAGCCACCAATCCCACCAGACAACCCACTGGTCGAACCAGATGGTGCCCGAAATCACGATGCAGATCGCGCTCCAGAAGCCCGCGTTCAGAGCCAGAAGCAGCCCCAGGCGGTGGATGCCCAGCGTGCCGACCGAATAGCCGATGAAATCGCGGAAGAACGTGTCTTCATGTTCCGGCGTCCGCATTTCGCGGCCCTTTTCAGGGTTGGCTGCCGACAAGATCAGCGCGCCATGCAAAGCCAGCGCCAGCGCATTGGTGAAGAAGAACGTCACCGCAATCATATGCGCCGGGTTGTAGTGGAAGTTGCCGTACTGGTACCCGGTGTTGGACACCCAATCGAGGTGCGTCCAGATGCCGTAGGGAAAGGCATAGCCCCAGGCGCCCATCAGCACCGGCCGGATCACGACCAGCGTCAGATAGGCAAAGATCGCCACACCAAAGGCAAAGGGCACATGGTAGCCCATTCCCAGCTTGTTGCAGATCTCGACCTCACGCAGCATCCAGCTTACGAAGGCGCAAGCCGCACACATGGTGATCAGTTGCCAAAGACCACCTTCGCGCAGCGGCGCGAATGACAGCCCGTATTCCACGGCTGGCGGATCAATCGAGATCAGCCAGGGGTTCCAGACCCCTTCCAGCGCGGTCCCGTAGAAGATCAGGATCGTGCCAAGGGCCGCAAAGAAGAATGTCGTTACGCCAAAGAAGCCGACATAGAAGGGACCCACCCAAAAGTCGAACAGGTTCCCTCCGACTAACGTGCCACCCGGCACGCGGTATTTTCGTTCGAAGCTGAGCAGTGCCATGCTTCTTTCTCCGCTAAATCCGGGGGCTCGCATCGGGCGCTAGCCGCGCTACCAGCCGGAATGTGACTGTCCCTTGTTAGTGTCGCGGGCGGCGGCGGTCAGACCGCCGCCCACAACGATGGCCATGGAGGGCCATGGGTCTACTGCGTTGCGACGACGCCTTGTGCGGCCAGCGCGCGGGCTCCGGCTTCTTCAAGCCAGTTGTAGCCGGGGGTGCTGAGCAGCACGAGGTGGATCATCGCGGCCAGCAGGAACAGGAACACGCCCTGGGCAACGAAGACACGGCGGGGATCGAAGATCAGCCAGATTTTGTAGAACTTGGACATTTTTCTATCTCCTCAAAACCACGGGCGCCAGATGTACACAGCAAGGTGTGCGACCACGGCCACTGCCGTGAAAAGCACAAGCCCGCTCATGTACACTGAGTGCAGCTCTTGCGCCTGCTCGTCGGTAAGACCTGTGAAACTCAGGTCGGATTTATCAGCCATGTTATCCTCCTTAGGAAGTAGACTGAGCCGCATACCCTGCGGCTGGGTTCACGGGTTGGCGGAATGCCTCCCCGAGTTTCTCCGAACCCCTCTTGGGGATACGGTGAATGGAAATTCTGGTGGACGTGGGCGCACGAGGCCACCAGAGGATCGAGCTGCCGGGTCCGGATCCGGCAGAGTGCACTTCCCACGCCCGAAGCGGCGGAAAGTGAATTTCGGCGGCCTTTAAGGCCGGAAGATCGCCGGGGTGATCGCCCCGGCTTCGCGCCAGGCGCGGGCCAGGGGGCCATGCACCGGCAGATGGCGGTCGCGGACCAGGGCGATGGCCCAGGCCGTCGCGGCCAGAGGGATCGCCACAAGAAAGATCAGCGTGAAGTAGATGTAGAATTCGGCCCGCGGCGTGCGGTGGACATGGGCAGCGCCATGGCCGTCTTCGTGTCCGCCAGCAGTGTGATCACTCATTGGACCTCTCCCTTGTTTGTCTTTTGGGCCGGGCCGTCACGCTCAGGGCGCAGGGCCGCGACGAATTCGAAAACCACCCGTTCGGCACCTTGATCGAGGGCGGATTTCTCCGCCGCATCGCGCAAGGTCCGGGCCGCAGAGATCCGCGTCAGGATCGGGTGCGTGCTGACGATCCGGTCAAGCTCGGCCTGCGCATCGACATCCCAGGGGAAATCCCGGCGCAGCGTGGTGGGGGTGGCGGCGGTGCTGTCCATGTCCGTGCCCAGGGGCAGGATGTGGAACAGCGCGTCGAAAAGGCCGTTGCAGACCTCTTGCAGCAAGTAGACCGCCCCAGCGTAGCCCATGAAGGGCGTGCCGGTGGCACGGCGGATTGCGGCACCCGGAAAACTTGCCGGGATGAAACTGGGGGCCGGGCCATGCCCACCCTTCAGTTCCGCCAGATACATCTTCTCGTTGATCGACCCCATGACGATCAGCGGCCGGTGCTGGCGCAGACCCGCGCGCACGGCCTCGTTGTTCGTCTTGGTCCCGGCCACCCGCGACACCGCAAGGGCGCAAGGCAGGCCAAGGTCTGTTTCCAGATAGTTGCGAATGCCCCGGGTATAGGTGTCATTCGCCACGATCGCGAAACTTGCCGTGGCAAAGAAATCCTGCGTCACCGACCGCCACAAATCCCACACGGGCTTCAGCGTCGAATGCTTTTCCTTGGCGATGAAGGGTTCCGGGTCCAGCCCCAGCATCTCGCCCATTTGCTGCAGGAACTTGGTCGTCGACTCAAGCCCAATCGGCGCTTGGAGGTAGGGTTTGCCCAGACATTCGGCCAGACCCCGGCCAAACTCGCGATACATGACCACGTTCAGGTCTGCGTTCACCAGGTTCCGCATTTCGGCCAGATGGGCGCCAAGCGGCATCACCATGTTGACCTCAGCGCCGATGCCTTCGATCAGGCGGCGGATCTCATGTAGGTCCGACGCCATGTTGAAGACGCCGTACATCGGCCCAAGGATGTTGACGCGCGGCTTGTCTTGCGGCTCACGCGCCTTTTCGGGCGGCATCCGGCCCTTGGTCATCCCGAATTCGGTGAAGATCCAGGTCATCGCGCGGTCCGCGCATTGCCACTGGTCTTCGTCAATCGTGCGCGGCAGGAAGCGCTGGATGTTGGTGCCTTGCGGGGTCACGCCCCCGCCAATCATCTCGGCGATGGACCCTGTGACCACGACCGCCGGAAGCGCCGGGTCCAAAGTCTTCCAAGCCCGCGCCATCGAGGCTTCGGTGCCCGAGGTCATCTCGCCTTCGCCCAGACCCGTCACCACAATCGGCAATTCATGCGGCGGCAGCGCGTCGGTGTAGTGCAGGACGGACGTCACCGGCAGATTCTCGCAACCCACCGGTCCGTCGATGACGACCTGCAGGCCCTTGACCGCACAGAAGGCATAGATTGCCCCCCAATAGCCGCCCGCCCGGTCATGATCCTGGATCAGCATCAGATCATCTCCTCGGCTTTGGCGGCTTTCGCGGCCTTGTCGAGTTTCTTCTGGTGCAGCGCCCGGTAGTCCGGCCGCAGGTTCGGCGCGCCTTCCCAGATGCCAGCCGTATCACCGGTCCCGACGCCTTCGAAGAATTCCTTCATGTCCGCCATCCGAGCACGGCCCGCGATGGCCGCGTTGATGACCTGGGCAAGCGATCCCGCACCCGCAGGCCCCATCAGGGGCCGGGCCGAGATGAGGTTCGTGAAGTAAAGCGATGGAATTGCGAGGGCTTTTGCCTTTTGCACCAGCGGGGTCGTGCCGATGGCAAGGTCAGGCTTGAAGCCCTCCATCGCCGCCAGGTCATCCTCAAGGCTGGCGCGGAACTTGACGGCCACACCCTTGGCTTCCAGCCAGTCGCGGTCCTCCGTCGACCATTCGCTGCGCGCGCAAGCCGTGCCTACATAAGGCACATCCGCGCCGCTTTCGATCAGCAGGCGGGCGACGAGAAGTTCAGACCCCTCATAACCGCTAAGCGTGATCCGCCCTTTGATCGGCGTCGCAGACAGTGCCGCCTTGATCGCCGGACCAAAGGCGTTCTGCGCAGCCGCAATCTTTTCGCCTGCAACACCATAGGCTTCGCCGATGGCCTTCAACCAGCCCATTGTGCCGTCATAGCCGACCGGGGCAGACCCGACGACAGCCCGACCCGCCGCCTGAAACTCACGGATCGACGCGGTATAGAACGGGTGGATCGCGGCCACGACACCGCAATCAAGGGCGGCATAAAGCTCACGCCACTCACGGCAGGGAACCACGGGACCGGCGGCCAGACCCATCGGGGCCAGCATCGCGCCGATCATCATCGGATCGGCGGGGAACATTTCGCCCAAAAGGGCCACCGCGGGACGGTCTGACCGGCCACGCTCGGGCGCCTGAACCGGACCAGCCTCAATCTCGGCGCGGGCGTATTTCAGCATGGCACCGGCGAGGACATCCTTGGCCTCGGCATGGGTCGGAACGCCAAAGCCGGGCACGTCGATCCCGACGATGCGAACGCCGTTGATCTCAGAAGGCAACAACTTCAACGGAACCCCGGAAGCCGTTGGAACGCAAAGATTTGTCACCACTATCGCGTCATAGCGATCCGGGTCGGCAAGTTCATGCACCGAGTCGCGGATGTCTTCGAACAGCTTGCCGGTCACCAGCGATTCACTGTTGAAGGGCACATACCCGACCGACCGCCGCGCGCCGTAAAAGTGGCTGACAAAGGTCAGGCCATAGACGCAGCAAGCGCTGCCTGAAAGCACCGTCGCCACCCGCCGCATCCGCAGGCCCACACGCAACGACCCAAAAGCCGGGCACATGGATTGTGGTTTGTCATGCGGGCCTTGCGGGTAGTCTTTCGCAAATCCGTCAAGGAGTTCGGAATTACCCGCCGCCCGCGCTGCCGCTTCCATCTGGGTCGCCCCGGCATGGCACCCCATGCCATCCGCCATCCCTTGCGCATCGGCCGCAGCGGGCAGGCTGTCGCCCCCCGGGGCAGCGACAATATGGCGAAGGCCTTCGGTCATTTGGCAGCCTTCCGGGCTTCCAGCGCCTTCAGTGCGGCTTCCAGGGCTGCAAGGGCCTCAAGATCACACATTGTCGTAGACCACTTCGAGCGAGGGCTTGATCACGGCGTTCTTGCCGCGCATGTCGGCGTCGGTTGCCGGGGTCAGGACGAAATCGGCCCCGGTGACTTCTGCACTGAACAGACCCAGAAGACCGTCCTGGGTCAGCGGCTTCGGCTTCACCGGCGGCGCATCGGCCACGGCGATGCCAAGGGCTTCGAACATCGGGCCCCACTGGCTTTCGTAGCTGCCAACGATCTGATAATTCGCGGATTTCCGGCGCAGGTCGTCATCCTGCGGGATTGCGGCCAGCACCGGGATGCCCACGGCATCAGCAAAGGCCGCAGCCTCACCCGTGCCGTCATCCTTGTTGATCACAAGGCCCGCGATGCCGACATTGCCGCCCAGCTTGCGGAAGTATTCCACCGCTGAACAGACGTTGTTGGCCACATACAGGCTTTGCAGGTCGTTCGAGGCGACCAGGATCACCTTCTGCGCCATGTCGCGGGCGATCGGCAGACCGAAGCCACCGCAGACCACGTCACCCAGGAAGTCGAGCAGCACATAGTCGAAGTCCCAGTCGTGGAACCCCAGTTTTTCCAGAAGCTCAAACCCGTGGATGATCCCGCGACCGCCGCAACCCCGGCCGACCTCCGGCCCGCCAAGCTCCATCGCGAAGACGCCGCCGCGCTTGAAGCAGACGTCGCCGATCTTGACCTCTTCCCCCGCCAGCTTCTTGCGGGTCGAGGTTTCGATGATCGTGGGGCAGGCCTTGCCGCCGAACAGCAGGCTGGTCGTGTCGGATTTCGGGTCACAACCGATCAGCAGTACCCGCTTGCCCATCTCGGCCATCATGTGGCTGAGGTTGGCGAGCGTGAAGGACTTGCCGATCCCGCCCTTGCCATAGATTGCGATGATCTGGGTCTTCTTGGACGGCGGGTCCTGCGGGATTTCCAGCGAGGGTTCTTCATGGGCCTCATCGCGCAGACGGGTGGCGAAATCCTTGAGGTTTGGAACGTCATTCATGCGCGGGCACTCCAGTCGAGAATCATTTTCAGGCAGCCCGCGTCGGTGAAGGCGGTCTCGTACGCCTCCGCCGCATCGGTGGCGGGGCGGCGGTGCGTGATAAGGCCATCAAGCGACAAGGCGCCGCTTTCGATCAGGGACCGCGTGGCGGTCAGGTCTTCGGGGGCCCATTCGGCGGCGATACGGATGCGCGCCTCTTTCATGAAAGCGGGCGGAAAGGCGAAGGCGACGGGTTCGGTGTAGAACCCCGCTAGAACAATCTCACCGCCCTTGGCCAGGCGCATGACCAGCTGGTCAATCAGGCCCTTGGCGCCCGAGGCGTCATAGATCGCGCGATAGTCGCGGCGGGTGTCGTCTTCCGGGTCGATGACGGAATAGCCAGTGGCACCATCGCGACGGGCAGGGTTGGTTTCCCATACCGTCGGTGCAGGCGCTCCAGCGGCCAGGGTCAGGCGGGCCAGCAGGCGGCCCAGCGTGCCGTGGCCCACGATCAGATCCGGCAAGGCGGTGTTGAACCCGGCCAGCGCATGGCGGGCGGTTGCAGCAAGAGCCAGAAGCGCGCCTTCGGCCCCCATGCCAGAATCGATGCGGGCGACGCGGGCGGCCTTGGTGACCAGATGCCGCGAGGCACCGCCAAAGAGACCCTTCACATTGCCGGTAAAGCAGTTTGCGCCGGGGACAAAGACCGTCTCACCCACACGAAAGCCTGTGTCAGCGCCAGCCTCAACCACCATACCCGCGGCCTCGTAGCCGGGGACCAGCGGATAGCCCATGCCGGGAAAGGGCGGCATCGTGCCAGACCAGAACAGTTTTTCGGTGCCGGTGGAAATGCCTGAGTGCCGAACCTCGACCACCAGATCCTGGGGACCGGGGGCGATCAGGCCCAGGCTTTCCAAGCCCAGTTGCCGTGCCCCTTGCAGGATAACTGCCGTCGTCTGCACTGTCGTATCCCCCCGGGTGCGCTGCGCGGACCCTGTGGTCCATCTGCGCCCTTGTTGTAAGTTTAACCTTACAATCGGAACTGTCAATTTAATTAGACAGTTCCGACTGCGATTGTGCAGGTGCGGTGGCAGACAGGGCCGATGTCACGAACGGCCGCAGGCTACGGACCGGTGTTATGGCCTGAAAACCCGCGTTTTGAAGCAAAGCGGCAATCTCGACGGCTGATCGGGTGCGCCCGGTCTGCATCGCAAGGGTGTAAACGGTAAAGTACACGTCCGTGGCCGGGTCAGGGCGTGCGCCGCCTGACATCGGCTCGGATATGATGATCCGCCCGCCGGGGGGCAGCGCCTGCCGGACATTTGCCAGCAGGGCGGCCACTGTCGCATCGGCATGGTCATACAGCACGCGGATCAGGCTGATCGCATCGGCACCCTGCGGCAGAGAATCATCGCGAAAGCTGCCGGGGATGATTGTGACATCCGACCCCAGCCGCGCCCGCGCCCCGGCCACAACGGCGGGCAGGTCAAAGAGCGTGCGCTGCAGGACGGGATGAGCCCGGCCCACGGCGTCCAGAAAGGCTCCGGTGCCGCCGCCCACATCCATCAGATGCGTGATGCCCCGGAAATCCACCAGGCGCAGCGTGTCATCGGCCACAAGGCCCTGGCTGTCGGCCATCAGGTCGGAATAGCGGGTGGCAAGGGCGGGGTCGGCAGCGCCCCCTGCCCCAAAGACGTATGGCCAGAAGCCCGCCAGTTCCGGCTGGGTTTCCCCCCGGAAGAAGGCGACGGGATCGGTCAGGTCGCGGTAAAGGACGGGGTGATGGCGCACCATCGCCTCAAGCCCCGGCACGGTCAGGAAGGCCGCCCCGCGCGTGGTCAGCCGCCAATGTTCACCCTTGCGGCGCAGCAGTTTCAGCGCGGCCCCGGCCTGCAAAAGAACCGCCATCCGGTCAGCCGGAACGGCGGTCAATTGCGCCAGACGGGCGGTGGTCTCAGGCGCCTCGGCCAGCCGGTGCAGCACCCGCAACTCGACCAACGCCAGCAGGCACTGGCTGCGCACAAAGCCCGAGACGACCTCGAACAAAGCCTCACCTTCGGCCCGTGCGATGTGGCGCAGACCCGGCACGCGAGAGCAAGCTTTGTGAAACCAAGGGCTTAGCGCCAGTTTTGCGGCCCAGCCCGGCCCTGCCGCCTTGCGCGGCAGACCCGCGCCGAGGCCCGTGTCGGTCATTTGGCGACCATCACTTGGCACCCGTCGCGCGCGCTTTCTGCGCCCCAAGATCGACCGGAGTCATCTTCTCGGCATAGGCGCGGACCAGTCCGGCCAGCTGCGCCTCACCCGGGCAGGACGGGATCGAGGCAATGGCCCCGCCCAGAATATCCTTCAGATGCCGCACAGCCCCCTGCACGCCCATCAGCGCCACCGCATTCGGGCGGCCGTGGGCAGCGTCCTGACCGGCAGGCTTGCCGATCTCATCCGCCGTCA
>JBBQVR010000082.1:0-15468 GCA_038211355.1 Rhodobacterales bacterium
CGTGGCCAATCAGCATGGCCGATTTCGGCGCAAGAGCGGCGCCCTATCCTTTGAAACCGAGGCGACGGGTCTGCACATCACGCTGATGTCCTGGACCGGCGTGCTGCCCGAGGCCGATTTCTATTGTCCACTTCCCTACGCGCCCCTTCAGATCATGACCGATACTGCTGTGGCGGACTGCGCCGCGCAGCCCCGCCCGTTGGATGCGTTGTTCGACCTGATACAGGCCGAGGTTGCTCTGTCCGACCCAGGCTATGCCGAACGGATCGGCCTTGCCGGTCTGACGGCCGACAGTTTTGCCCCCGCCTATTTCGCAGCGCGCGAGGTGCACGACCCGTTCCTGTGGGCGCGCAAGAACCTTGAAGAGGTTGAATACAACAAAGCGCAACAGATCACCGTGCCATGGCGCTACGCGATCTTGAGAATGCATGAGAAGGTCGAGGCGATCGTCCCCGCCCTGAGCGACAGCGACCGGCAAAGGTTCGACGACGGGCTGAAGACGGTTTTCGTCGACAACTACGCCGCAGTTCCATCTGAATCCATTCGCCGCCTGCTCGCCCTGCACGATGCCGGCGTGTTGTCGATCCTTGCCTTGGGAGAGGACTACAGCCTGGACCGGCAGGCTGACCGGACGGTGATCCGTGCGAAAGGTAGGACCCATGTTTTCGACGTATTCATCGACGCGCGTGGCCAGAAGGCACTGACCAGCGCGGACCTGCCATTCCCGTCCCTGCGCGATGCACTGGCCAAAGCGGGGCAGGAAATTCCTGTACTTGCAGAGGATTACAGCCTGACCGGCGTTCCCGGCTACGAAGGGCGTCTGGTTCTGGCTGCGATCCCTTACCTGATGCACGACCGGCCCTTTGTGCAGGGCATCGCCGTCAGTGCCGAGATTGGCGCCGCGGTCGCCGGCGGCCTGACCGCGGGCCGGGGCCGACGCCGGGCATAGGCCGGTTCCAGAGGAGATGCCGGAATAGATGCACGATCATGAGGGCGATGTCTGACAGCGCCAGCTGACTTTCGCGCTCAACCGTGACCAACGCCAGGTTCTCACCGTTCAAGAGCAGTGGCTTCCGCATCGATTCCCCGGTGAAACTGCCTGTCACCAGCGCGCAATCCGAAGTGGCAAGCATTCCCGGTGCAAGGCTCTTGCGCTACGGCAGGGTGCAGATTTGACGGTCGCTCGCTCAAGCTGTTTCGGATCCCAGCACGACCATCAGATCATGGGTGCCATCCTGCAACGGAAACTCCAGACGGTCGTGCCTTACTGTCAGGGCCGTGCCATCCAGAACTGCGGACCGGATACCGCGTCCGCAGGCGTCGGGGTTGCGCAGGGTGATGACATACTTCGCGGCGCCAAGTGCTATGTTCACGGTAACCTCGGGCCAGGCTTTCGGAACGCAAGGGGTCAGGCACAGTGTGTCGCCGGCGCGGGTCAGACCCACGATCCCCTCGATGCCCGCGCGGTACATCCAGCCGGCGGAACCGGTGTACCAGGTCCAGCCCCCTCGACCGGCGTGGGGAGGGGTGGAATAGACATCGGCCGCCACGACATAGGGTTCAACCTTGTAGCGGTCTGCATCGCGGTCGGTCAGGGCGTGATTGATCGGGTTCAGCATGGCGAATAGCCCGTGCGCTGCGTCCCCGTCGCCCAGCTTTGCTTGTGCAAGGACCGCCCACATTGCGGCATGGCTGTACTGGCCGCCGTTTTCGCGCAGGCCCGGCGGATAGCCCTTGATGTAGCCGGGGTCCAGCGGCGTACGGTCAAAGGGCGGCGCGAACAGCAGGGCCAGGCCGGGGTCGGGGCGGACAAGAGCTTGCGTCATCGAGGCCATCGCGGTGCGCGCCCGAACCGGGTCGGCTGCGCCGGAAAGGACGGCCCAGGATTGCGCGATGCTGTCGATCCGGCATTCGTCAGAGCTTGCTGAACCAAGCAGAGTGCCGTCATCAAAGGTGCCTCGCCGGTACCATTCGCCGTCCCAGCCGTCTTTCTCGATGGCCTGCAGCACAGATTTGGCATGGGCCCGCCAGCGGGCCGCACGGGCCGGATCGCGGGTGTCGGCCAGCGGGGCCATCAGGTCGATGGTCGCGATCAGCAGCCAGCCCAGCCAGACGCTCGTGCCATGTCCGTCCTCTCCCACGCGGTTCATCCCGTCGTTCCAGTCGCCGGTACCGATCAGCGGCATGCCGTTTTCGCCGGTCAGATCGATGGCCTGATCGAGGCCGCGTGCGCAGTGTTCGAAAAGAGATGCAGTGGTTTCAGACACTTGCGGCTGAAAGAAGTCGTCATGCGCCCCTGCTGGAACAGGCGGTCCCTGCAGGAACGGAACCGCTTCGTCCAGAATCGACAGGTCGCCCGAAACGGCGACATAGCGCGCGACCCCGTAGCCCAGCCAGACCCGGTCGTCCGAAATGCGGGTGCGGACGCCCTGGCCGGAATGCGGCAGCCACCAGTGCTGCACGTCACCTTCGGGGAACTGGCGGGCGGCGGCGCGCAGAAGGTGGGCGCGCGTCATGTCAGGCCGCGAGAAGGTCAGCGCCATCCCGTCCTGCAGCTGGTCGCGAAAGCCGTAGGCACCGCTGGCCTGGTAGAACCCGGCCCGCGCCCAGATACGGCAGGCGAGCGTCTGGTACATGAGCCAGCCGTTCAGAAGGATATCCATCGCGCGGTCGGGCGAACGGACCTGGACGGTGCCGAGAAGGGTCGTCCAGTGATCTTTGACGGCCGTCAACAGCGCCCCGGTATCCGCTGCGCGGAGGCGTTGGATCAGATCGCTTGCGGCTGTGTCGCTGTCGGTCTGGCCGATCAGGAAGGTCAGCGTGACAGTCTCGCCCGGGCGCAAGGTCAGGCGGCGCTGAAGGGCGGCGCAGGGATCAAAGGCCGGGCCGGTCGCGCCCGAAAGCCGCCCGGCTTGCAGGCCCGCAGGTGCTGCAAGCGACCCGCCCGCCCCGATGAACTCGCCCCGGTCGGCGGTCAGGCTGGTGGTCCCGGCCCCGAAATCGGCAAAGGCGACGCGGCCCGGAAAGGCGGTGCTGAAGCTGTTCTGCGCCAGGATCGCCCCGGTTGCGGGATCGGTGCGCGTCAGGATGTAAGGCGCGCTCGCCCCCCGCGCCGTGCCCAGCACCCATTCGGCATAGGCCGTGACCGCAAGGCTGCGTGGCGTCGTGCCAGTGTTGCGCAGGTCAAGCTGGGTGATCTTGGCGGGCGCATCCAACGGCACGAATTGCGTCATCTCGGCTGCGATGCCGTTGGCTTCGTGCTGAAAGCGGGAATAGCCGAAGCCATGGCGCGCGATGTAGGTCCCCTGGCCGCGAATGGGCAGGGCGGTCGGCGTCCATATCTGGCCGGTGTCCAGATCCTGCAGATAGATCGCCTCGCCGGATGGGTCGGTGACGGGGTCATTCGACCACGGGGTGATCTGGTTCTCGCGGCTGTTTTCCGACCAGACATGGCCGCTGCCTTCGGCTGAAACCTGAAAGCCGAAGGTCGGGTTGGCGATGACGTTGATCCACGGGGCCGGTGTGGTGCGCCCGCCTTGCAGGATGGTCACATACTCGCGCCCATCAAGATCAAAGCCCCCGGTGCCGTTGAAGAATTCAAGCCGGGGCAGGGCGGGCGGCGGCGAAGCTGTCGCGGGGACAGGAAAGCTGACGGGCACAGTCACCGTCAGGGGCGCAAGTCGCGCCAGCTGGCTGGCAAGATCGCCACGACTGGCCACCAGGATGACGCGTGCCATTGAGATCAGGTGCTCGCGCGCACCGGGGTTCAGAAGGTCGGTCCGCAGCGCGTGGATCGTGCCGTTGACCGGGGCGTGGATGCCGATGGCACGGGGGCGCGACCGCGCGGCGCGGACGGCGCTGTCGATGGCGATCTGCAAGTCCTGCACATAAGACGATGTCCGGTCATTGAGCACGACAAGATCCACTGCATGCTGGTGCATCTGCCAGTATTCATGGGCGCTGATTGCCTGATGCAGGCTGGAAATGTCGGCAGCATCGTCGATCCGCAGAAGCACGATCGGCAGATCGCCCGAGATCCCCAGCGCCCAAAGCGCGGACTGTGGCGCCGCGCCCGACACGATCTGCGCTGGTGAGGCGCGCAGGCGTGCGTCATTGCGGATCACCATGCCGCCCAGGGTCTGGAAATCGGCGGCGTCGGCGTGGGTGATGCCAAGGTGGCGCAACTGCACCTGCGCCTGCGTCCAGGCCAGGGTGGCCGCCCGCGCAAAGGCCGAAGGGTCGCGGTGCCGGTCCACAAGGTCCAGCAGGGCATCCGGCGTATCGGCGACCATCGTCCAGAAGGTCACGCGGGTGGTGCCGCCTGGGGGCACGCTAACGCGCCGCCGGATCGAAAAGATCGGGTCCAGCACCGTGCCCGTGGTCCCGGACAGGGGCTGGTCGATCATCGCCGCCGACGCGATGTCGCGCCCGCGCCCGATGAATTTTGCCCGGTCCGTCTCGATCTGGATCGGTGCAGTATCCTTACCTTCGACCACCGCGATATGCGCGGCCCAGACCTCGGGGTCAGTGGGGGAACGGCGGCGGCGGGTGGCGATGATCACGCCCAGTTCGGGCAGATAATCCGTCACGACGAACATCTTCGAGAATGCCGGGTGCGCCTGATCGGCTGACGCGGGCGCAAGCACCAGTTCGGCGTATGAGGTCACGTCGATTTCCCGTGCGCGCCGCCCGCTGTTGGTCAGAGTCACGCGCCGGGCCTCGGCATCGTCTTCAGCTGAGACGACGATTTCGGTCAGGGTCGTCAGGCGCGGCATCTGGTGGGTGAAGCCGGCGTGATGTTCGCAGAAGACGGCGCGGTGCCGGTCGGACCCGGCGCGTGTGGGCTGAACGCCTGCGGACCAAACCTCGCCCGAGGCCGTGTCGCGCAGGAACAGGAACGACCCAAGTGCTGCCTGTGCGGCCTCGGCCCGCCAGCGCGTGACTGCCATGTCACGCCAGTGGCTGAAGCCTTCACCCGTGGCCGTCAGCATCACGCCGTAGATGCCGTTGGACAGAAGATGGGCTGTTGGCGGCTCTTTGCCCGGGTTTTCGAACACCCGGACGGCGGGCATGTCGTGATTTTCGACCGGGGCGACAAGGACTTCGGCTGCACGCGGCGGGGCACTGGCGACGTCGCGGGGAATGCGCTCTTGCAACAGAAGTTCAGCGCCCTGAATCATCGGCTCAGCATGGAACCGGTCGCGCAGGCGGCCGTTCTGCAGCGTGTTGGCGATGGCCGTGATCGTCATGCCCTGATGGTGCGCCATGAAGCTGCGGACGATAGCGTGCGCTTCGCCCGATGGCAGGCGTGCGGGGGTGAAATCCAGCGCCTCGTAAAAGCCGTAGCGCCCCTCGGCCCCTAGGCTTGCAAGGTCGGCAAAGTTCTGCGCTGCGGCCACGGGGTCGATCATCGCGGCAAGGCCGGTGGCATAGGGCGCGATCACACGGTTTTCGCTAAGCCCGCGTTTCAGCCCCAGACCCGGCACGCCAAAGTTGGAATACTGATACGTCATCTCAAGGTCGCGGGCGTTGTAGGAAGATTCGGAGATCCCCCACGGTATGTCAAGGCCAGCCGCATAGCTGCGCTGACGGGCGACGACCAGCCGCGTGGTCTGCTCAAGCACCGACCCCGCCGGCGCGCGCATCACCAGCGACGGCATCAGGTATTCGAACATGCTGCCCGACCATGAGATCAGCGCCGACCCCGATCCGATGGGCGTGGCTGCCCGCCCGAGGCGGAACCAGTGCCGGGTCTCGACATCGCCTTTGGCGATGGCAAACAGGCTTGCCAGCCGGGCTTCGGACGCCAGAAGGTCATAGCAGTTGGTATCCAGCCGATTGGTCGCGACAGAGAAACCGATGGACAGAAGTTTCCTGTCCGGGTCGAGAAGAAAGCCGAAGTCCATGTCCAGCGCAAGGGTGCGGCACAGCGCCTCAACCTCGGCCAGCAGCTTGGCATCGCTGGGGGCGGTCTGGTCTGACAGGTGATCGGCAAGGGCCGATTGCATGCCCAGCGTCCAGACCTTTGCCTCGGACAAGGTGTCGCCGGTGAGGGCCACGGCGCTGTCCATCCGGCCGGTCAGCGTGGCGAGGGGCGTCGCAGGATCAGCCGCCGCAGCCGCAACCCCGGCCAGCGTGCGGATAAGGTCCAACTCCTCGGCATCCACCCCAAGCGAGCGGCGGGCAAGGATGGCGCAATCGCCCATCGCATGCCGCACGGCCCGGTTGCCGCGCACGGGCTGCGTGGCCCAGTCGCGGCAGGCTTGCGCCACTGCGATCAGGTGCCCCGCCAGGTTGCCGCTGTCGACCGACGAGACATAGGCCGGGTCCAGAACGCGCAGGTCGCGGGTGTCGTGCCAGTTGAAAAGGTGGCCGCGAAAGCGCGGCATCCGCTGGATGGTGTGCAGCGTGTCACGCAGGCGGTGCAGGGCCGCCCGTTGGCCGATCCAGCCCATGTCATGCGCTGCGACCGTGGACAGCAGATAAAGCCCGATGTTGGTGGGTGAGGTCCGAGTGGCTACGGCTGGCCTGGGGATTTCCTGAAAGTTGTCGGGGGGCAGGAAGTTTTCTTCCGGGGTCACGAAGGTCTCGAAATACCGCCAGGTCCGGCGGGCGATCAGCCGCAACTCCTGCGCCTGCGCGGTGGAAAGGGCGGCCGTGGGCCTTTGCGCCCGCGGCAGGCTGATTGCGCGGGCCATAGCAGGTGCCGCCGTCCACATAAGCCCAAAGACCAAGGCCAGTGGCCAGACCGGCGGGTTCAGGACCCAGGCCAACACGCAGGCCCCAAGGCCAAGGGCCACCCCGGGAAGCATCGACAGATACTGTTGTACAAGGCCCGGACGGGCGCTGCGGCCGATCTGTGCCGCCGTCATCCATTCCAGAAGATTCCGGCGTGAGACGCGAAGGCGCCAGGCCGTCCGCACGACGGCGTCGATCATGGTGGCAGCGGTATCGGCAAGCAGCGCAAGGCTGACGGCAATCTGGCCAAGGGCGGTCAAGACGTCAGCCCAGAGCGCTGCGAAATGGCTGCTGAGGGTGACCCCACCACGGTCCGGGAAAAAGCCGAAGGGCAACGGCAGAAGACGCGGAAGCGCCAGCATCGACAGCGTTAGGGCCGTCCACATCAGGGCAAGCGGCAGTGGCAGCATCCAGCCCGCCTCAAGCGACACCAAGGCCATGGGCGCCAGAAGCGACCGGCGCAGGTTGTCGATCATCTTCCAGCGCCCGATTGCGGGAACGCTGCCAAGGTCGTTGCGCCGGGATCCGAAGATCCAGGGCAAAAGCTGCCAGTCGCCCCGCGCCCAGCGGTGCTGGCGGCGGATGTCCACGTCGTAGCGGGCGGGATAATCCTCGACCACCTCGATGTCCGAGGCGAGGGCGGCGCGCGCGAAGGTACCCTCAAAAAGGTCATGGCTGAGAAGGGTGTCCTCAGGCACCCGCCCCTGCAGCGCGGCCTCGAAGGCATCGACGTCATAGATGCCCTTGCCGGTGAAGGTGCCTTCGCCAAAAAGGTCCTGATAGATGTCCGAAGTCGCCGCCGCATAGGGCTCAATTCCCCCGGGGCTGGAGAAGAGCTGCTGATAGATCGACCCGTCCTGTCCGGTGGGCAGGGACGGGCTGACACGGGGTTGCAGGATGCCGTAGCCACCGGTGACGCACTGTTGATTGGCGTCGAACCGGGCGCAGTTCAGGGGATGGGCGATCTTGCCCACCATCTGCGCGACCGTCCCGCGCAGCAGGCGGGTATCGGCGTCCAGCGTGATGACATAGCGGATATCGCCCGGAAGCTGACTGCTGATCATGGCATAGCTGGTGTCGGTCGCCCCCCGCAAAAGGCGGTTCAGCTCGGCCAGCTTGCCGCGCTTGCGTTCCCAGCCCATCCAGACGCCCTCGGACGGGTTCCACAGCCGCCGCCGGTGCAGAAAGTAGAAACGGTCGCCATCCGCGCCGGGGTACCGCGCATTCAGCTGCGCGATGGCTTTGGTGGCGTCCGCAATCAGCTTGGCATCATCCGGCGCCGTTTCAGTCGCGGAATCCGCGGCATCCGAAAGCAGGGCGTAATGCACCGCTCCGCCCGCGCTAGAGAGGTGATGAACCTCCAGCCGCTCGATTTCCTCGGCGATTTCGTCGGTGTTGCGCAGAAGGACCGGAACAGCGACCAGCGTGCGCAGATGCGTCGGAATGCCGGTTGCCAGATCGAGACCCGGAAGGGGTTTGGGCGCCACCGAGCGGGTGATCAGCGTATTGACGATTGCCGTCGCCACGTCTGCCGCAAGCCACACGCCGACAAGCCCCAAGGCCAGCAGTGCCAGCGGGCTTACACCCGCTGTCGCCATCACCGCCAGGGGTGGCATGAAAATCGCCACGGTCATCGCAGCGATTGACGCCAGATAGCCGTTCAGCCCCCAGCGGCCGACCTGTCGAAACAGGGCCAGCCGCGCAGAGGGTTGGAAGTGGATCTCGGCCTCAAGCTGCCGTCGGCCCTCACCGATCAGCCAGTATCCTGCATCCCGCCGATGCGCCGCGTCGGCCTTCTGGGCCAGGGCAAGGGCCGTATCCGCCACCTCGCCTTCGGTCAGCGGTGCTGCGTGAGCCAGGATTTCGATTTCGGTCCGGTAGCGGTTCCGCGTCGCAAAATCCATCGCTGCATAGGTCGGGTTGTCCCGCAGCCGCGCATCAACAAGGCTTACGTCCTCGAAAAAGTCGGCCCAGTCCATCTCGGATGCAAGCCGCATCGAGGTGACGATGTTCCGCATGGTGACGTTCGACGCGCCAAGCCGGGTCTGAGTTTTGGCGATCACCTCGTCGACCGAGGTGCCCTGGCGGGTCAGACGATCTTCCAGCCAGCCCAGAAGTGGCGTCTGCAAGGGATCAAGTCCCCGCAGCCGCTTGGCGATCTGGCCAGCGACGATTTCTGGCAGGGGCGCAGACTCAAAAGGCTGCACGACCTGCTGCATCACCGAGAACGCCGATTGGCCAGGGGTCTGGGATGCAGCCAGAGCGGCGTCGACGATCGCATCCGCTTGCAGGCGCAAGGCGTGGCCCTCGACGATCTGCACCGCCAATCGGCGCATGTTCTCAATCAGGACGATGCGAAAGGTGATGGCCACCGCCCAAAGCTCGCCGATCATCAGCGGCTGGACCTGCTGGTAAGCCTGGACGAAGCGGGCAAGGACCGGACCGGACATCAGGCTGTCGGTGTGGGCAACATAGGCCCAGGTCAGGCCGAAGACCCTTGGGTAGCCCGCGAAAGGGCCCTCGGCCAGCTTTGGAAGCTGTCGGTAATATCCGGGCGGCAGGTCGTCCCTGATCTGGCGCAGCTGTTGTTCCACAAGGTGGAAGTTGTCCAAAAGCCATTCTGCTGCCGGAGCAATCACTCGGCCCGACTGCACGGCGTCCGCACAGGTGCGGTAGGCTTGCAGAAGAATGTCCCCGTTCTCTCTGACCCTGCGGCTAAGCGATTGGACCCGAAGCGATGCGCCCGTGGTGACAGACTGGGCCGCCGCCAGTGTGCGCGCGTGATGTTCAAGCCGTTCGGTGCCGAACAGGTCAGCCCGGATTGGCGCGCTGTCTTGCCAGACACCGGGAACCGCGCTGAAACGCGCCATAAACGACGCCCGCTGACGGCGGACCGCACCTGCCCAAACTGTCACTTGGCTGAGGTCTTGAACTCGGACTCATTGACCGCAAAGGCCTGGCTGTCTGCGATGGTCGGCGCAACGGGGTCACGGCGCTTGAGCGTGCGGGCAGACACTTCCGTCGTCTCGATGCGTCCATCGCCGAAGTCAGCGCGGATACGACGGGTCATCAGGGCCCATTTGCTTTCGATCTGATCCCAATTCATGGCTATTATCCTTTCGGGTCATGGCAGTGCCCACATCTGGACGTGATGCCTGATTTAACGCCACAAGCGGGCTTCAGGTTCCGTCACGTCTGTCTTCCAAGCAAAATCAGTGAAAAAACAGCGGGTCAGAAGCCCGGACCGGGCTTCACGCTCTTCGCGTCAGTCAGATTGTTTCGGCGATGCAGCCCTGCGAGCTGGAAAAATCCGTTGGCACAGCGGCTGTTTCCTATTCTGCAACTATAGCACGGGCCGGGGCCACCGTGGTAGCAGAATGCACGGCAGAAGCGGCGGCAACGGCATTTTCCTGACGGGCCTCGTCCTTGCGGGCCACTGACGCGGCAAGCAACCCGTCATGGTTACCGCAGTCATGCCGGCTACCGCTGAACCGGAAGGCGACAACTGGAACGGCGCCGCCCGAGGACGCAATGGCATCGGTCAGCTGAACCTCGCCCCCCTTGCCGGTAGGGGTCTTCTCAAGCACGTCGAAGATCAACGGATCAAGGATGTAGCGCCCGACCGCAGCAAAGGAGGATGGCGCCGTTCCGGGCAACGGCTTTTCGACCATGCCGGACACTGGCAGGCAATTGTCCTTCGGCAGACCGCCAAGTCGGAAAATGCCATACTGGCAGGTCTCTTCGGCTTTGACCTGCATCGCCGCGACCATATGACCTGCGGTGTGGTGCGCGGCCATTTCGGCAAGACAGTTGGGACCCATGACGATGTCGTCCGGAAGCAGCACTGCAAAGGGACCCGGCAGCGTGACGTCCTTGCAGCACAGGACAGCATGTCCCAGGCCAAGCGGCCGATCCTGAAAGATGTAGATGATTTCCGGGCCGTTGCTTCGGGCATCGCCGGATACGCCATCATGCCGGTCACCTGCCTGCCCTTGGCCGGCCAGATACGCCTGAATCGCAACCTTTGCTGTGCTGATCACGACGACGATCCGCTCTGCGCCAAGGCCGACAGCCTCGTCGATGGCGAAATCGAGCACGACGCGATCATAGACCGGCAGAAGTTCCTTGGCCGTCACTCTGGTCGCAGGCAAAAGGCGAGTGCCCAAGCCAGCTGCGGGAATGATGACAGTCCTGATAGACGTGTCGGACACGGCTGCCTCCGAAGGTTGGGGTTTCCTACGTTAACAACACACCAGGTGCGCAATAGGTTCCGTCGGTTGCGGTCGAGAGCGGCGAGGTAGTCAATCTATTAACCTGCCACGTGTCTGGGGCGGCCTCTAGTCCACAGTGCGGGAAAAACCCCCGTGGCAGGTCAGACTGCCGGCGCTATAAGGGGTGCACGGTCGGCATCACGTTTCTCGGAAGGCATTTCGAAAATAGTCCGTGAACGGTTTAAGCAGATAGGCAAGCGGCGTTCGGTCTGCGGTGAGAATGTAGGCATCAACTGGCATGCCAGGAATGATGGTCACGTCACCAAGCTGCTGCAAGGCCGCCGCGTCCAAAGCGATCTCAGTTCTGAAATAGGTGATTCCGGTCCTCTCATCGGCGAGAGCATCGGCGGAAACCAGTGTGACTTTTCCGATCACCTCCGGCGTCGTGAGGGAGGGCAGAGAAGAAAAGACGAGGCGGACATCCTGGCCGGGGCGGACCTCGTCGACATGGGTGACCGGCACACGCGCAACTACAAGTAGCGGGCGATCCTGAGGTACGATGAACATCAAGTCATCCGCTGGACGGATGACGGATCGCGGCGTCGTAACCGTCAGCCCAAGGACAAGACCAGAGGAAGGTGCCCTGACATCGAGCCGTTCAATACGCTCGGCCAAGGCACTTTCACGCTCCAGAAGTTCCAGTTGCCGGGCTGCGACATCCCGCAAATCCTCCTCGGCTTCTTCACGCTGCTGGCTGGTCAGCGCGGTTATCTCGATGTCGATTTCAGTGATCCGCCCCGCGGCCTCTGCCCGCTCCGATATCAGCTCTCCCATCCTGCCCTTCAGTACAGCAAGTTCGCGTTCAAGCCCCGAAACCCGGGTTGCCTGCGTCAGTCCCTTTGCCAACAGGTCGCGTTGTGTCACAAGATCGGCATTCAAGAGCCTTGTCTGGGTCTCGATTGCTTCTTGTTGTGCTGCAAGCCCGGTCATCTGGCTTTCGATCTGTTCGATCCGCGTCTGCCGCTGCTCTTGTGCCTGGATCAGGGCCTCTGCCTGTTTGATGAACAGACTTGCCTGACCCGCCATGATTTCGGCGACGTAAGGGCGGCCAGTCGCCGCAGCCAGCAGATTTTCCGGGAACACGACGGAAGCAGCCTCGTCGCGTTGCGCTTCCAGCCGCGCCCGTCTTGCACCCAGTTCCAGAAGCTGGTTTTCGACAATTGCCGACTCTGACCTCAGCGCACTTCCATCCAACCGCAAGAGGACATCCCCCGCAGCGACGTCAGCGCCGTCCTTGACGAGGATATCTTCGACGACGCCACCGTCCAGGTGCTGCACCACCTGCCGGCTGAGGGAAACCTCGATCTGTCCAGGCGCGATAATCGCACCGGCAAGGTTGGCCAAGGTCGACCAGGCACCAAGCCCACCGACCAGAAGTGTCAGTGTAAGGAAGCCGAATAAAAGAGGCCGCGTCGCTGACCACTGTCTGGATGGCGCACTCACGATGCTCCACCCGGGGCGACGGGCTTCAGGATCTCGGTATGGTTCTTCACTTGATCGCGCAGAACCTGGTCGCGTGGACCAAACGCCTTGCGCAGTCCATCTTCCAGGACCAGGAGCAGATCACATTCCTGGATCGCCGCCGGGCGGTGCGCCATGATCAAGACCGACTTCCCCGCGGCCTTCATCGTCCGAATAGCCGCGTTCAGGGCGATGGAGCCTGCGTTGTCCAGGTTCGAGTTCGGCTCATCCAGGATCAGAAGGACGGGATCGCCATAGAGTGCCCTTGCAAGGCCGATCCGCTGCATCTGACCGCCAGACAACCGCCCGCCCGAGGCGGACACGCGCGTGTCGTAGCCTTGCGGCAACCGGACAATCATGTCATGCGCGTCCGCCTTTTTGGCGGCTTCCACGACCCGCGCACTGTCTGGCTGTTTGTCCAGCCGCGCGATGTTCTCGGCAATTGTACCGTCGAAGAGCGTGATCCGCTGTGGCAAGTAACCAATCAGGCGGCCAAGGACATCCGGGTCGTACTGGTCGATCGCGGCTCCGTCCAGTCGGATCTTGCCACCAATGGGGCGCCACACCCCGGTCAGTGCCTTGGCGAGTGTCGACTTGCCCGCACCCGAGGGGCCGATCACGCCAAGGGCTTGTCCGGGCTCAAGTTTGAAACTTACCATGCGCAAAAGGGCAACCTGCTCACCCGGAGGGCCGACGGTGACACCCTCAGCCTCCAGTACGGCCCTTGGCCGGGGCAGGGCGGTGCGCGGCTGCGGTACGGGTTCGCTCGACAAGAGTTCCGCCAGCCTGTGCCAGGCTTCGTTTGCGCGCTGCGCCAAAGACCATTGTCCGACTGCTGTTTCGATCGGCGCAAGCGCACGGCCCAACAGAATCGATCCTGCGATCATCGCACCCGCTGTCAATTGGCCCTGCAGGACGAGCCAGGCCCCAACGCCCAGCATCGCCGACTGCAGAAAAAGCCGGAAAGTCTTGGTCAAGGCGCCGAAACCACCAGCCACACCTCCTGCCACCATGCCCTTGGCCAAAGACGCCGCCCGGGCGCTTTGCCATCGGTCAAAGCCAGCGCCGGACATGCCAAGCGCCTGCAGAGTTTCTGCTTCTGCCTTCAACTGGTCAGCGATCCGTTCGGATTGGATGACGGCCAAATTCGCTTCTCTTTGCGGGCCCTTGGACAGCAACTGGTTCAGAACGGTCACCACGATCAGCGCCGCGCCGCCGATGACCGCCAGCCAACCTAGAAGCGGGTGAAATATGAAGATCGCGGCAATGAATAATGGGGTCCAAGGCAGGTCCATCAGGGCGAGAAGAACCGGTGAGGCAAGAAATGTACGGATAACCTCCAGGTCGCGCTGCGCGGTGATCGCGGCCACGTCGTTTGGGACCACTGCTGACCGCCTCATCGCTGCCGTAAACACCCGACGGTCCAGCCGGTCCTGAAACCGGGCACCCACAATGGCCATGACTTTACTGCGGGCGTATTCCAGCACGCCCATGGCCACGAACAACCCAACGACAAGGACCGAAAGCGCCACCAACGTGGCCTCTGACCTGCTGCCCAGCACACGATCATAGACCTGAAGCATGTAGAGGGGGCCAGTCAGCATGAGCGCGTTCACAACCATGCTGAACAGCAGCGCCGCCAAAGCAAGGTTGGCGGATTCGCGTCGTGCTGATCTGAGTTCGCTCACTTCCGGGATAGCACTACCTCGGTCCAATGCTGCTCCCCGAAAACTCATCCAAACCGGAATTTATCAGCGGTAAGCTGGTTGGCATTTGTCAGGCCGGTCAGAGTTACTGTGATGTCTGCCACACAGTCCCAGTTTGTATCCACAAGAAACTGCTTCCCCAAGACACTTGCCTCCGAATTGTCGGAGCATCCGCTGAAAGCGCCCCGGCCACGATAGGCAAATTACCGACCTTTAGCCCCATTAAGCGCGGGGCATCGCCACCTTCTCTTCCGCCGTTGAACGCGTTGAAATCCGCGATCACATCCCCAAAGCCGTATATCCCCGTAAGCACGCTGGACGAAATGCGCGCGATGCTGCCGCGCGCACCGTGCCCACTTCGCGTCAGAACACGAAGAAATCCGCGTTTGTCAGCGCAAGATTGATGTCCAGAGTTGCGAAGTGCACCTTCGCTGCCCCACCGGTTCCGTCGGCATCGAAGAACAGCCGACCGGTATCGCTTTCGTAGATGATCCGGTCACTTGCATCGGCCGCATCGCCTGACGTGTTGATCGCGAAGGCCGACGCGGCAAGGGTTCCGCCTGCAAGGCCGGTGAAGATCGCATTCTCAAGCCGGATCATGTCGGCCAGAACATCGAAATCGGTAATACTGTCCACATTGCTGGAACCAAGCGCCGTGTTGAAGATGAAGCTGTCGGCCCCACCGCCGCCAGTCAGAGTATCGCTGCCTGTGCCTCCGTTGAGCTGGTTCGCGCCCCCGTTACCGATGATCGTATTGGCAAGCCCATTGCCGGTACCGTTGATGGCGCCAGTCCCGGTCAGCGTCAGATTCTCGACGAAGCGCACCCCGGCACTGGTGTCCAGGCTGAAGGTGATCGCGCTTTGCACCGTGTCGATGCCGCCAGCGTCGGACGTGCTGGTGGTCGTCGTGGTCTCGAACGCACGGTCACCGGTCGAAAAGACCACGTAGACGTCATTGCCCGACCCACCCACCATCGTATCGTCGCCGGCATTGCCGTTCAGGGTATCATTGCCCGCACCGCCATTCAGCCTGTCGTTGCCAAACCCGCCGCTGAGCGTGTTATCCCCCGAATTGCCCGTCAGGATGTTGGCAAGCGAATTGCCGGTGCCATTGATGGCGCCGGTCCCGGTCAGCGTCAGATTCTCGACGAAGCGCACCCCGGCACTGGTGTTCAGGTTGAAGCTTATCGAGCTTTCCACCCTGTCGATTCCGCCAGCGTCGGTCGTGCTGGTCGTCGTCGTGGTTTCGAACACACGGTCACCGGTCGAAGAGACCTGGTAGACGTCGTCGC
>JBBQVR010000083.1:0-15378 GCA_038211355.1 Rhodobacterales bacterium
AGTGCGGCGCTCACCTTTCCTAAGTGGCCTGTCACCATCCACAGTAAAGAATTGGCTGCGCCAGAAACGTACAAGAGGTTTGATCCTACAAAAGGATTTTTTGACGGAATACGCCCGAACCCGAATGGCGTGCCATGGCCAGGCGGTCTTGCTGGCAATCCGTTGACCCCGGTCGGCCTGAAGATGCTTTACGATAGCCTGACGAATGACCTCGAGCGCTATATCAAGGGGGCTGAAACCTTGATTTCAGACTTCACTAAGGTCATGGAAAAGGCCGAAAATCCAGATGAGCTTGAGGGGAAATCGGCATGGGTCGTTGAGGATTGGCAGTATCAACGCGACCGCGCAAGGATGGAACGACCGAAGCTTGCGGCGACCATCCCCGTCAACACTGCCGCGCTCTGCGAACTTCGTGCCGTCATGGAACGACATCCAGTTCAAAGTTGTCCCGAGCTGATCTCAATGCTAGACTGGCAGCCCATCTGGACCGAGTTGGACCGGATCACAACTGCCAAGTTCCGTTGGATTACGACCCGCTGGCCCGAGAGGCGCTATGAGCGCGAGCTTTATCGCGGTCAGAGATTTGAGCTTGTCAGGCCAAGCACGGTTGGAGAGTTGCGGAACAGTCTGAAAGCAATCATTTCTGCAGTCTCCGCGCTTGAGAAGAAGCTTGAGGGTTGCGTTGGACGTCGCAAAGGTTTGTTGCAGCATCATGGTATGCTTTCAAAGGAACAACAGGCAGCTGTCAGCGACCGGAGGCATTTCGAACTTGATCATACCGAAAGAACTCTTGAAACGGCGAAGTTCCATTTAAGTGCGGCACGAAAGGAGAAGCACAAGCTTATAGACTTGATTCAACCTGGCGGCAGATTGTCCATGCGAAGCGATGGTACGCAACCTGTGTCCGATCATCTGTGGGGTACTGCGCTGGAAGTGGTGTCCGGGATAGTTGTTACGGATTTCGATCTAGAGGAGTTGCTGCCCGAAATCTCCTCGCGCGAGGAGATAGAAGTCGAAACCGGAGTTGGTCTGCAGCCCGACAGCACTCTAGAGGCGTATCGCCACATCGCCGCGTCCAAACTTTATGCCGATAAGCCTGATCAACTTCCGCAGGAGGTACTCGCGCATTTCGAGCTGATCTGGGAATCAGCGGCCTTGGACAAACATGACGCCATGGGTGGACAACCACGATGGGACAGCGCCGATTTCAGGTACTTTCGCCCAGACCTGTTCATGGCATCCGATGACTTGAAGGCCTTTAGGGCTGAGGACCGGTATTCGTCGTTTGCCCCGCCACCCTTCGACCGGGATAATGCCATGCTACTCCAGTTGTTTTCGGATCCAATCATGGGCTGGATGTGGGGGGATGTCAGCCACTTGGTGCTTATCGTGCCGCGTGCTGATCTAGCGAAGGCCAAATTCGAGAATGTGATCGCGATCGTCCAAGGGTAGCCCCACACTTCCAAAACCTTGCAAGCTGCCCCACTCCCTGCCCCACCTTTGCTACCCTTCGTACTTGAGGCGATGAAGTACGCGCTGCCGAAATGGGCGCTGCGGCCGAACATCGCCGCAGCCTATGCTGACCCCGGCACCTTGTCTGACGCGGTGGTGGAGCGGTATCACGCCCTGCTTTTGGCCCCCGGCAACCGGCAGGCGATGCTGGACCGGATGCGCCAGACCGTGCTGGTGCCGCCAGAACCCTTTCTGCAGGGCATCACCGCGCCGGTGCTGCTGCTGTGGGGGGGAAAGGACGCTATGATCCCTGTGGCAAACGCGCAGGATTATCTGGCAAATCTGCCCGACGCGCGGCTTGTGGTCCTGCCGGATCTCGGCCATGTGCCCCAGGAAGAGGCGCCTGCGGACAGCCTGGCCCCGGTGCTGGATTTCCTGAAGGATTAGCGCCCGGCCAGCGCGTCTTGCAGCAGTTTCAGGACCGCATCACCGGGCACATCTTCGGCCACGAAGGCTTGGCCGATCCCGCGCGCAAGGATGAAGCGCAAGCGCCCGTCGATCACCTTCTTGTCCTGCCCCATCAGCGCAACCAGACCCTCGGCATCCGGCAGATCGCCCGGAATATCGGCCAGATCAACCTTCATCCCCATCGCCCGCAGATGCGCGCGCACGCGACTGGGGTCTTCCTGCGAACACAGGCCAAGGCGTGAGGACAGCTCAAACGCCAGCGCGCAGCCGATGGCCACGCCTTCGCCGTGCAACAGCCGACCAGAATATCCTGTCGCCTTTTCAAGGGCATGGCAAAAGGTGTGGCCCAGGTTCAACAAGGCGCGTTCGCCCTCTTCGGTCTCATCGCGCGACACGATCCCGGCTTTCATTTCAACCGACCGGGTCACCGCCTGCAAACGCGCGGCGGCATCCCCATGGCGTAGGGCGGGGCCGTGATCCTCAAGCCAGTCGAAGAAAGCGGTATCGCCAAGCAGGCCGTATTTCACCACCTCACCATAGCCGGACAACAGGTCACGGTCAGGCAAGGTGGCCAGCACGTCGATATCGGCCAGCACCAGACTGGGCTGGTGGAAGGCGCCGACAAGGTTCTTGCCCTGCGCGGTGTTGATCCCGGTCTTGCCGCCGACCGAACTGTCCACCTGCGCCAAAAGCGTGGTCGGCAGCTGCACAAAGCGCACCCCACGCCGCAGGATGGCAGCGGAAAAGCCGACCAGATCCCCGATCACCCCGCCGCCAAGGGCCAGCACCACGTCACGACGCTCAACCTTTTGGTCCAGCAGCCATTCGGTGCAGCGGGCCAGATTCTCCCAGCTTTTTGTGCCCTCACCCGCTGGCAGCGCCAGCGACGCCACGGCAATGCCTTCGGCTTGCAAGGCGGCGGTCAGGGTGGGCAGATGGGCAGCGGCCACGGTTTCATCCGTGACAATCGCCACGCGCTTGCGGCGCAAGAGCGGTGCGATTTCAGCGCCTGCGCGGCCGATCAGACCAGCGCCGATCCGCACCTCGTAGGACCGGGTGCCAAGATCAACTGCGACAGTGTTCATGCCTTATCCCTTCAGAACATCCGGCCGGGTGCGCAATGCCTCACGCACGCGCAGGGCCATGTCGTCGACCGACAGGTCGGCGGCGCTGTCCACGGCCAGATCCGCCTCGGCATAGAAGGGAAGGCGGGCGTCGTAAAGCGCGCGCAGGGTTTCGCGCGGGTTCGGGGTGCGCAAAAGCGGGCGGGTGGTCTTGTGGCGCACACGCTGCCACAAAAGGTCAAGGTCGGCGCGCAGCCAGACCGACACCCCGACATCATGGATCAGGCTGCGATTCGCCGCCGACAGAAAGGCACCGCCCCCGGTGGACAGCACGCAAGGCGCGCCGCGCAGAAGGCGGGCGATCACCTCGGTCTCGCGGGAGCGAAAGAAAGGTTCGCCGTCACGCTCAAAGATTTCGGCGATGCTGCGGCTGGCGGCGCGGGTGATTTCTTCGTCGGAATCGCGGAATTCCACCCCCAGAAGCCGCGCAAGCGCGGTGCCGACGGCGGTCTTGCCTGCCCCCATCATTCCGACCATGACCACGGTTTTCGTCAACTGTGCCATTGCGTCCATCTGCCAACGCCCGCATGACCTTGCCTATGGCACACGGGAAATATTACCCCTGAATGGCGTGAAGTTTTCCAGAATGCTATATAGATTGTGCATCACACCTGTCGCGGCAGCGTAATCGCCTGCCGGGGCGGCAAGTAAAGTCGGGCGGATCAAGCCGCCTGACGCAAGGTCGAGGAAGGGCAACTCCATGGGTCGGGTCATCAAAGCGCTGGTTCTGCTGGTGATTTTCGGGTTCATTGGTCTGGCGGTTTATGCCTATCTGGGCGATCTGTCGCCGGTTCAGGGTGAAGTGACAAAGCCAGTGGTGCTGAATGCGGATTAAGGCGGCGGGTCTTCTGATCCTCTTTGCGACGACGGCTCCGCTTGCTGCGCAAGAGGGGGGCGGGCCTTTGTCGGCCATCGACTGGCTGTCGCAATCGGTGACAACCCCTGCCGCACAGGCAACCAGCGGCGGGGCGGTCGCGATTGATGAGCCGCCAGTGACCGGCCAGGGCGGTGCACTGCCGCAGCCGGTGGCAACCACCTCGCTTGACGGCCCGTCGCCCGATGCGGTGGGGCTGATCCCGCCCACGGTGTCAGGCCTGCCGCGCGATCTTTGGGGTGCGGGTCGGACGGCCGAGATTGCGGCGCTTTTGGTCGGCCACGCCGATGATCCGCTGCCCGCCCTGCGCCAGATGTTTCTGACCATCCTGCTGGCCGAGGTCGAGGCCCCGGTTGATGCCGGTGGGCGGGGTGATCTGTTGCAGGTGCGGATCGACAAGCTGCTGGCGCTTGGCGCGCTGGAACAGGCCGCCGCCTTGATCGAGGCGGCAGGCGCCGACACGCCCGACATGTTCCGCCGGCGCTTTGATGTGGCGCTGCTGACCGGGGCCGAGGATCGGGCCTGCGACGCAATGGCCGCCGCCCCGCATCTGGCGCCCACCGTGCCCGCGCGCATCTTTTGCCAGGCGCGGCAGGGGGACTGGGACACCGCGGCCCTGACCCTCCACACGTCTGAGGCTTTGGGCCAGATCACCGCCGATCAGGCCGCCCTTCTGGCCCGGTTCCTTGACCCCGACCTTTTCGAAGGCGAGGCCCCGCCCCCGGCCCCCAGCCCGGTCACCCCGCTGGACTGGAAGATGTTCGAAGCCATTGGTGAGCCTTTGCCCACCGAAGGCCTGCCCGTCGCCTTTTCCTACGCCGAAATTGGCCCCAAGGCCGGCTGGAAGGCCCAGATCGAAGCGGCTGAGCGGCTGACCCGGGGCGGCACCTTGCCGCCGAACGTCATCCTTGGGCTTTACACCGAGCGCACTCCTGCAGCGTCAGGCGGGGTCTGGGACCGGGCGACGGCGTTTCAGCGGTTTGAACGCGCGCTGGCCACCGGCGATGCGGCCCTAGTCGGGCAGGCGCTGCCCGATGTCTGGGCCCGGATGCAAGAGGTCGAGCTTGAGGTGCCCTTTGCCGTCCTCTTTGGCAAGGCGCTGGTCGATCTGCCCCTGACGGGTGAGGCCGCTGCCATCGGCTTTCGCGTGACCTTGCTGTCACCTTACCTTGATGTCGCCGCCCGCCGCCACACCGCCGCTGATGCGCAAGAGGCGTTTCTTGCCGGCCTTGCCCTGGGCGATCTGACAGCAAAGATCCCGCCCGACAGCCTTGGCCGAGCCATTGCCGCCGCGTTCCGGATGCCCGCCCCTTCGGTCGAGGCGCAGGCCCTGCTGGATGGCAACCGCACGGGTGAGGCGATCATTGTGGCGCTCGACAACATCGGTCGTGGCGTGCATGGCGATCTGCGCGGGGTGACCGAAGGGCTGTCTCTGTTGCGGCTGGTTGGCCTTGACGGCATGGCCCGGCGCACAGCGCTGGAGCTGATGATTCTGGAACGCAGGGGCTAGGCGATGCCCGACCCCGACGCCAACCGCTGGATTTCCACCTTTCTGGACGCCCGCAGCGCCGATGCCGGGGCCGCGCGCAACACCCAGCTGGCCTATGGCCGCGATCTGGTGGATTTCGCCGGTTGGCTAGCCGCGCAGGGCGGCACCCTGCCCACCGCAGACCGCGCCGGGGTTGAGGGTTACCTGATCCACTGTGATGCCCAGGGCCTGTCCAAGGCCACCCGCGCGCGCAGGCTTTCGGCCATCCGCCAGCTTTACCGCTTTGCCGTCGAAGAGGGTTGGCGCACCGACAACCCTGCCTTGCGCATCTCAGGCCCCGGTCGCGCGCCCAGCCTGCCCAAGACCCTGACCGTGGACGAGGTGACGCGCCTGATCGACGCCGCCCGCACCAAGGGCCGCAGCCCCGCCGACCGGCTGCGCAATGCGGCCCTGCTGGAACTTCTCTACGCTGCCGGTCTGCGGGTAAGTGAGCTTGTCGGTCTGCCCATCGCCGCCGTGCGCGGCAACCCCCGGATGATCCTGGTGCGCGGCAAGGGCGACAAGGAACGGATGGTGCCCCTGTCTGCCCCCGCCCGCGACGCCCTTGCCAACTGGCTGACCTGCCGTGACGCGGGGGATGAGGCGGCCCGCCTGGCCGGGCGGCCCGGCTCCAGATTCCTTTTCCCCGGTGACGGGCGCGACGGCCACATGACGCGCCAGCATTTCCACCTGATGCTGAAGGATATCGCCGTGCTGGCCGGCCTGTCCCCTGCCCGCGTGACCCCGCATGTCCTGCGCCACGCCTTTGCCACGCATCTTCTGGCCGGTGGGGCCGACTTGCGGGTGATTCAGACGCTTTTGGGCCATGCCGATGTCGCCACGACCGAGATTTACACCCATGTGCTTGACGACCACCTGCAAAAGCTGGTTCTCACGCATCACCCGCTGGCACGCCTGCACGCGGGCTCCAAGACCTGATCCCAAAGGACCGATGACACCCCATGGACGCTGCACCCTCTGCCGCACTTGATACGGCCTTTTGGCTGACCGCTGCTGCGATCTTGCTTCTTCTGGCATTGTCGGCCTTCTTTTCGGGCTCTGAAACGGCGCTTACCGCCGCGTCCCGGTCCAAGCTGAAGGGGCAGGCTGACAAGGGCCAACGGGGTGCTGCCAGCGCGATGAAGGTGACCGAGGACCGTGAGCGGATGATCGGCGCGCTTTTGCTCGGCAACAACATCGTCAACATCCTTGCGGCCTCGCTGGCCACCGCGCTGTTGACGCGGATGTTCGGCGACAGCGGCGTCGCCTTTGCCACGCTGATCATGACGGCGCTGGTGCTGGTCTTTGGCGAGGTCATGCCGAAGACCATCGCCATCACCTTCCCCGAAGCCGTCGCGTCGCGGGTGGCACCCATCATCCGCGTGCTGATCGTGGTCTTTGCGCCGGTGATCGGTCTGGTGCGCTTTTTGGTCAGCAACATCCTGCGGGTGGTCGGCCTGCGCCCCAACCCAGGGGGCGAGATGCTGGCCCTGCGCGAGGAAATCGCCGGGGCCATCGCGCTTGGCCATTCCGAAGGCGCGGTTGAGAAGGAAGACCGTGACCGCCTGCTGGGTGCGCTGGACCTGTCACACCGCACCGTGGACGAGATCATGCGCCACCGCCGCCAGATCGAGATGATCGACGCCGACCTGCCGCCGGGTGAGATCATCACCCGCGTCCTTGCCTCACCCCACACCCGGTTGCCAATCTTTCGGGGCAGTGATGACAATATCCTTGGCGTCGTCCATGCCAAGGACCTGTTGCGTGAGGTTGACCGTCTGATCCGCGGCGAGGATGGCTCGGTCGAGGGTATCGAAAAGCTGGACATCGTAAAGGTGGCGATGAAGCCCTATTTCATCCCCGACACAACTAGCCTTGACGAACAGATGCGCGAGTTTCTGACCCGCCGCACCCATTTCGCGCTGGTGGTCGATGAATATGGCACGCTGCAGGGGCTGATCACGCTTGAAGACATCCTTGAAGAAATCGTCGGCGAAATCACCGATGAATTCGACGTGGTCTTGAAGGACTCCAACCTGAGCCGCACCGAAGACGGCGCCTATCTGATTGACGGCGCGATGACGATCCGCGACCTGAACCGCGCGACCGATTGGCGCCTGCCCGATGATGAGGCGAACACGGTCGCTGGTCTGGTGATTCATGAGGCACAGATGATCCCGAACGAAGGCCAGGTCTTCAGCTTTCACGGCTTCCGGTTCGAGGTTGTGTCACGGCGCGAAAACCGCCTGACCCGGTTGAAGCTGCGGCCGCTATAACCCTTCGCCGCGGATTTTCGCGTGGCGTATGCTCAGGCCGATTTGCGCGAAAGGGGGTCATCCTGAACCCCATGGCGCAGGTCGGCAAAGGCAGCAACCGCCGCGCCAAAGGCCTGAAACAGCGGGCGCGAAACCGGATCGTTGGCCGCGTTCCATTCCGGGTGCCACTGCACCGCAAGGGTAAAGCCGTGCGCGCCGTCGACAAAGATCGCCTCGGGCGTGCCATCAGGGGCCACACCGTCGACCACCACACGCGGCGCTGGCCGGGCAATGCCCTGGCCGTGCAGCGTGTTGGTCATCACCTCACGCGCGCCCATCAGGCGATGGAACGGCCCACCTTCGGAAAAGCTGACGGCATGGCGCAGGGCGAACTGTTCTTCCAGCGTGCCTTCGGGGGGCATGCGGTGGTTCATCCGGCCCGGCAGATCACGGATTTCGGGGTAAAGCGTGCCACCCATGGCGACGTTCACCTCTTGGAACCCCCGGCAGATGCCCAGAAACGGCTGGCCCCGGTCCACGCAGGCGCGGATCAAGGGCAGCGTGATCGCATCGCGGCAGCGGTCAAAGCAGCCATGTGCGGGGGTTTCATCCTCACCATATTCGCTGGGGTGGACGTTCGGGCGACCGCCGGTCAAGAGGAACCCGTCGCAAAGGTCCAAGAGATCATCAACCGACACCAGCCGCGGGTCCGACGGGATGATCAACGGCAGGCAGCCCGCAACCTCGGCCACGGCGGCAGAGTTCATCGTGCCGCCGGAATGCACCGGGTAATGATCGTGCAACAGATAGCTGTTGCCGATGATCCCCACGACAGGCCGCCTGCCCCGCTTTGCCACACCACTCACAATCGTCCCCTCAGGTTTCCCCGGAAGACACCTTAGCGCTGCGCCGGTCTGGGGAAAAGGCCTCAGGCAGGGCCGCAGGCGCACAGGGACGGCTTCATCCCTGCACAGGACGGTTAATGCCTGTCATTGCAGCAAGATCACAGGGAAATGACTTTTCCGCGCCCAGCAAATGGCGCAGGCATCGGAAAACCACCCACCCCGGAGATGCCCGTGGCCCGCCTTGCCCCGACTCTTGCCACCTGCTGCGCCCTAGCCTGCAACGGCGCAAGAGGCCAAGATCAAGTGGATGCAGGGCAGGACTGACTGGCAGCCAACGGCGGCCAAGCCCGCCGTCGACCCCCGCAGTCGACCTTGGACCAGACCTGCGTCAGGTCCCGGCTGCGATAACGCTTGTCGCAGCCGACATCGCCCCCGGCCCATGCGGAATGGCCAGCGCCTTCATTCCCGCCTCCATCACGGCAAGGGCGCCCAGGGTCATGTGGGCGTTGACGTGACCCATGTGCGCCACGCGCAGAAAGCCGTGATAGGCCGGGTCCGTTGACGGTGCCATGCCAAGGCCGATGCCAAGGGTGACGCCGGCCTGATTTTCGCACCATTCGCGCAGGCGGGTGGCGTGAGGGGCACCCAACCGGGCGGCGGTGACCGACCAGCCGCGATCCGCAGGGTTGGCCACGTTCATCCCGATAGCCGGATTGCCCGCGCCCCAGGCGTCAAACGCGGCCCAGACGGTACTGGCAAGCGTGTGGTGGCGCTGCCAGACCTGGGGCATGCCTTCCTCGCGCAGCATGTCCAGCGCCTCACGCAGGCCGTAAAGGTGGCTGGTGGGGGCGGTGCCGTCCCAGATCTGCCAGAATTCGGTCGGCTCGGCGCGGGGTCCCCAGGCCCAGTAAGGGGTGGCAAGATCTGCGCCCGCAGAGCGCTGGCGTGCGGCTTCGGAAAACCAGACAAAGGCCATGCCCGGTGGCGTCATCAGGCCCTTCTGGCAGGCGGCCACCATCACATCGACGCCCCAGTCATCCATCCGGAACTCATCACAGCCAAGGCTTGCGATGCAATCCACCGCCAGCAACGCTGGGTGGCCGGCCGCATCCATCGTGGCCCGCAAGGCGGGGATGTCGGTCTTGATCGAACTGGCGGTGTCGACATGCGTGGTCAGGACGGCCTTGATCTTGTGCCCGGTATCCGCCCGCAAAGCCGCCTCGACCTGGCCCATGTCCACCGGGGTGGATTTGCCGAAATCCAGCACCTCGACCTCGATCCCCATCGCGCGCGCCGAGTTGGCCCAGCTGAGGCCAAACTGCCCCACCGCCAGCACCAGCGCCTTGTCGCCCCGGCTGAAGAGGTTGGCATTCGCCGCCTCCCAGCCCGCATGGCCGTTGCCGATATACATCGCCACATGCCCGGTGGTCCCCGCCACCATCCGCAGGTCCGGCCAAAGGCTTGCGACCATCTCGATCAGGTGGCCTTCGTAAATGTTGGGGGACCCCTGATGCATCGCGCGCAGGACCCGGTCAGGGATGACCGAAGGGCCGGGAATCGCCAGATAGGGGCGGCCGTGGGCAAGGCTCATGCGTGTCTCCATTGGTTGCCCGCCATGGCTATGCCTGGCCGATGCGCCCGTCAATCCGCCGGGCAGGGTCCGCGTCGCCGCACCCCGGCTTGAGACGGGCCGTCTTTCCGGCTACACCGCCCCGGACCACACCTTGCCAACCCCCCGCCGCGAAAGGCCCCTGCCCCGTGCAGCCCACCCGCCCCTACCCCAGCCGTGAGCTGTTCCTGCGCTTCTGGCACAGCTATCTGCGGCCGCATCTGGGGCTTTTGGTGCTGGCCTTTGTGCTGATGGCGGCCGAAGGGTCAACGCTGGGCCTGCTAAGCTATATGATAGAGCCGCTCTTTGATCAGGTCTTTGCCCCCGGGGGTGGCGCCGCGCTGATCTGGGTCGGGCTGGCAATCCTGGGGCTGTTCGTGCTGCGGGCGATCACCTCGGTCCTGAACCGCTGGATCATGGCGAAGGTCAATCAAAGGGCGGCGGGGCAGATGCAGGTGGACCTTGTGCGCCACTTGCTGACGCTGGACGCCAGTTTCTTTCAGGCAAACTCACCCGGGCAACTGATTGACCGCGTGCAGGGCGATACGATGGCGGCCCAAGGGGCTGCCACGATGGTCGTCGCGGGCGTCGGGCGCGATCTGGTGGCGCTTCTGGGCCTATTTGCCGTGGCGCTGTCGATTGACCCGACCTGGACCGCCGCCGCGCTGGTCGGCACGCCGCTGTTGCTTTTGCCGGCACTTGGGCTTGCGCGCTACATCCGGCGCAAGACCCTGCACATGCGCGAACAATCCGGCCTGCGCGCCACCCGGCTGGATGAGATTTTTCACGGCATTCAGGCAGTAAAGCTGAACCGGATGGAGGATTATCAATCCGCCCGCTTTCAGGCCATCGTCAACCGCATCATCCGGGCCGAGGTGAAATCCGCCCTTGGCCGCGCCGCCATGCCGGGCCTTGTCGACGTGGTGACGGGCGTCGGGTTCTTCGCGGTCTTGATGCTGGGCGGGCGGGAAGTGGCCGACGGCACCCGCACCACCGGCGAATTCATGGCCTTCTTCACCGCGATGGCGCTGACCTTCCAGCCGATCCGCCGGCTGGGGGATCTGGCCGGCCTCTGGCAGGTGGCAGAGGCCAGTCTTGAGCGGATCTTCACCCTGATGGATGCGCGCCCCAGCGGCAATCGCCTTGCCGTCAGCCGCGCGCGCCCCAGCCTTGCCGCGCTCGAAATCCGGTTTGAAGACGTGGTCTTTGCCTACCCCGATCGCCCGGTCCTGAACGGGCTGTCCTTCACTGCCGAAGCCGGCAAGGTCACCGCGCTTGTCGGCAGTTCCGGCGCGGGCAAGTCCACGGTGTTCCAGCTGATCTCGGCGCTGATTGAACCGCAGTCGGGCCGCATCCTGATTGGCGGGGTCGATGTGCAGGACCTTAGTCTGCAGGATCAGCGGTCGCTGTTGGCGTCCGTCAGCCAGGACGCGGCCTTGTTCGATGAGACGTTGCGCGAAAACATGCTGCTGGGGCGCACCGATGTGGATTCCTCCCGCCTGACCGCAGCGCTGGATGATGCTGAGGTTACGGGTTTTGCCACCCCCTTGCCCCTTGGCCTTGAAACTCCCGCCGGGCCGCGCGGGTCGGGCCTTTCGGGCGGCCAGCGCCAGCGCATTGCCATTGCCCGCGCGCTTCTGGCCGATGCGCCGGTGTTGCTGCTGGATGAGGCGACCTCAGCCCTTGATACCCGGACCGAGGCTGCGGTGTCCGCCGCCCTCGCCCGCGCGCAAACCGGGCGCACGACGCTGGTGATCGCCCACCGGCTGTCGACCGTAAAGGGCGCAGACAAGATCCTTGTCCTTGATCACGGCCGGGTGGTTGAAGAGGGCCGCCATGACGCGCTGATCGCCAAGGGCGGCCTTTACGCCCAACTGCATCAGGCACAGCTGCGTGAGTGACCTTTCCCTGCGCCGGGACCCGGCTTAAGGTCACCGCATGAACACGCCCCTCCAAGCCGAAGCCGCCCCTGACCGCACCCTCTGGTCGCTGACCGGCGCCGATGCGATGACCTTTCTGCAAGGCCTGGTGTCCAACGACATGCGCCCGCTTGAAGGTAGCCCCGGCATTGTCTGGTGCGCCCTTTTGACGCCGCAAGGCAAGTATCTGGCTGATTTCTTTGTGGTCCGCACCCATGATGGCCAGATCTTGATCGACATCGCCACCGCGCTGGCCGCCGCAACCTTGCGCCGGCTGACGATGTACCGCCTGCGCGCTGATGTGCAGATCTCGCCCGCACCGCTGCACGTTCAGCGCGGCCTTGGCCCGCTGCCAGAACAGGCCATGCATGACCCGCGCCACCCGGCCCTTGGCTGGCGTGCCTATGGCGCAGCAGCAGGGGCCAGAGCAGTGGCCAGCCCAACCATCGACTGGGACGCGATCCGCGTAGCGCATCTGATCCCCGAAACCGGGATCGAGCTGGTCCCCGATGACAGCTATATCCTTGAGGCGGGCTTTGAACGCCTGCACGGCGTGGATTTCCGCAAGGGCTGCTATGTCGGCCAGGAAGTCACCGCCCGGATGAAGCACAAGACCGACCTGCGCAAAGGGCTTGCTCTGGTCAGCATCGACGGCGCGGCCCCGGTTGGCACCGAGATTCTGGCGGATGGCAAACCTGCAGGCACGCTTTTCACCCAAAGCGGTGGGCAAGCAATCGCCTATCTGCGCTTTGACCGGGCGGAGGGCGCGATGACCGCTGGCACCGCCACTCTCCGCTTGCTGCGTAGCTGAGGATCATTGGGGTAGGGAATCCCGCCCTGACAGACGCCGCGCAAGCAGACTAACGGGACGGGTGAAGTGATAATGGGCCCCAGATGCACCCTCAGCCATCTCTGCCGCAATACAGTCTGGCAACCATTCTACTGATCTGGGCCGCTGCGGCCCTGCCGATGCCGATCCTTGCCTTCTGGGTGGCACCAAGGGTCGCCCTGGCAACCGGAATGCATCCCGGAATCGCAATCTGGGGGCTGATGATCCTGGGCATGGTCTGGCAATGCGTGCTGGCCGTTCTGCTGCTGCGGGCCGAGGCTCCGGCGGCGCGGCAAAGCGGTTGGGCCAGCCGTCTTTGGCTGCAGGCCCCGCGCGACCCGGTCACCGCAAAGCCGCGCATGTGCCTGCTTTGGTGGGTGGTACCGGTCATCGCAGGCACCGCACTGATCGAACAGACCGACTTTGCCGATGTTCTTGCGGCACCGCTCCTCTGGCTTGCCCCGTCGCTTGCCCTGATCCCGGCCCCCGATCTTGCCAGCCTGGCCCAGCCGCAATTCGTCGGCGCGTGGTGGCTGATCCCGTTGGCGCTGGTCTCTTGCCTGTTCAACTACGCCTTGGGGGAAGAGCTGTTGTTCCGCGGGGTGCTGCTGCCCCGGATGCGGGGGGCTTTCGGGCGCTGGGACTGGGTGGCCAATGCAGTACTGTTTGGCTGCTACCACCTGATCCGCCCACTGACGGTGCCGGCAATCGTGCTATCAACCATGCTGTGGACCCTGCCTTCCCGCAAGTATCGCAGCATATGGTTCGCCCTGATCCCGCACGGGATCGAGGGCCTGTTCATTCTGGCGCTGGTCGCTGGCCTGGTCAGCGGAGCGTTGGATTAGGCCCGTTCTGAGTATTCCATCAACTCGGTGTGCACTATGATCATCTCATCCACGTTGATGAAGGGCGGCACCATGACCCGCACGCCATTGTCCAGCACCGCCGGCTTGTAGGATTTGCTGGCGGTCTGGCCGTTCTGCACCGGTTCGGTTTCCACCACCTTGCAGGTCACCTTTTGCGGGATGGTCACGTTCAGCGGCTCTTCGCCAAAGTATTGCACCGACACGGTCATGCCGTCCTGCAGGAACGGCCGCCGGTCGCCCAAAAGCTCGGCGTCCAGCTCGATCTGTTCATAGGTCTCGTTGTCCATGAACACGAGGCGCCCGTCGGTCTCATACAGGAACTGCTGGTCTTTCATCTCAAGCTCGACCTGCTCAACCTTGTCTTCCGACCGGAAGCGTTCGTTCAGCTTGCGTCCGTCGCGCAGGTTCTTCAGCTCCACCTGCGCAAAGGCGCCGCCCTTGCCCGGCTTGACGTGGTTCACCTTGACCGAAGCCCAAAGCCCGCCGTCATGTTCGACGATGGTTCCGGGGCGGATTTCGTTACCGTTGATCTTTGCCATAAAACGTGCGGAGCCTTCGTGAATGGTTGAAAATACCTTAACCGCTCCTATATCTTGCCGGTGGTTGCCCGGCAAGACGACTAGATACAGTGGTCAATGTCAGAAGCCATGCACACAGTGCATATCGGTTATGTGAAAGCTAGCCCCCCGAATCGTGTTCTAATCGTTACAAACCACGAACACCGCGAAAGACAAGAGCAAGAAAAAAGGAACGTCCGATGCTGGATACCATCGACAGCACCGCTTTCAACTTTGAACAAGGCCAGCGTGCGCGCAAACTTTTTGCGGCCGTCGTTCTGGCTGCATTGGATGATGCCATTGCAGACGACAAGAAATATGGCAACGGCCCCGACCAGATCGCCCGCTGGGCACGTTCCCGCGATGGGCGTGAAGTGCTGTCTTGCGCCGGCATCGACCCGAATGAGCGTGTCGTGAAGGGCTTGATGGAGTTTGTGTCCAAAGGCGTGCGCACCTCGGTCGCCCTCAGCCGCGAAGAATCCGAACGCCGCCACGCGCTTGAGGCTGAGACCGCCGAAGCCGCCTGAGGCCACTTCGCCAAACAGTGAAAAGTCGCTACACAGTGAAAAACGCGCCCTTCCGGGGCGCGTTGTCATTTCTGGCGTGGGCGCCGGGCCCGTTCGGCCGTTGGTTCAGTCAAGCGAAGAGCTCAGTCAAGCGACCGGGCGGTCAGCGCGCGGTTGATCTCGGCCCGCACCAGTTTACGGACGTTCTGGGTGATCCGTTCGCCCAGCACACCCTGCAACTCTTCCCGGATCAAGGCGCGGACGATGTCGTTCAAGGCGGATTCGTCCAGAACCGTCACCGGGTTACCCTCGGCATCAGTCAGGGTACTTAACCCCTCAATCGTGGGTGCCTTAGTTGCGGTGGCGGCGCCCTGTTGCCAAAGATCTTCATCCTGCGCAACAGGCGCCAGTTCTTCGGTCACAGGTTCTGCGGTCACCAGTTCGGCTTCTTCAGCCCCAAGCGCGATTTCGGCCAGCGCGGGCTCTGGCTCGCTCCAGAAGGCGTCTTCCCATTCGCCGTCAACCACATGCAGGCCAATGTCGGGG
>JBBQVR010000084.1:0-15077 GCA_038211355.1 Rhodobacterales bacterium
GGTGCGTTCGTCGATCTGGGCGGCGTTGACGGCCTGCTGCACGTCACCGACATGGCCTGGCGCCGCGTCAACCACCCGTCAGAGATTCTGGCGATTGGCGAGACTGTCAAAGTGCAGGTCATCAAGATCAACAAGGAAACCCACCGTATCAGCCTGGGCATGAAGCAGCTGCAGTCCGATCCGTGGGATGCCGTTGAAAAGATGTATGCCATCGGCACGGTCCACAAAGGCCGCGTGACCAACATCACCGATTACGGCGCCTTCGTGGAGCTGGAAGCAGGTGTCGAAGGTCTGGTTCACGTCTCGGAAATGTCCTGGACCAAGAAGAACGTGCACCCCGGCAAGATCGTCTCCACCTCGCAGGAAGTGGACGTCATGGTGCTGGAGATTGACAGCGCCAAGCGTCGCGTTTCGCTGGGCCTCAAGCAGACGCAGCGCAACCCGTGGGAAGTCTTTGCGGAAACGCATCCCGTGGGCAGCCAGATCGAAGGCGAAGTCAAGAACATCACCGAATTCGGTCTGTTCGTCGGCCTCGACAACGACATCGACGGCATGGTCCACCTGTCCGACCTGTCGTGGGATACCCGCGGCGAAGAGGCGATCCAGACCTACCGCAAGGGCGACACGGTGCATGCCGCTGTCACCGAAGTGGACGTCGAGAAAGAGCGTATCAGCCTCTCGATCAAGGCGCTGGGTGAAGACAACTTCACCGATGCGGTTGATGGCGTGAAGCGTGGCGGGATCATCACCGTCGCCGTGACCGCGATCGAAGAGGGTGGCGTTGAGGTCGAATACAACGGCGCCAAGTCGTTCATTCGCCGCAGCGACCTGAGCCGTGACCGTGCCGACCAGCGCCCCGAGCGTTTCCAGGTTGGTGACAAGATCGACGTGCGCGTGACCAACATCGACCCCAAGACCCGCAAGTTGGGCCTGTCGATCAAGGCGCGTGAGATCGCCGAAGAGAAGGACGCGGTTGAACAGTATGGCTCGTCCGATTCGGGTGCCTCGCTGGGCGACATCCTTGGCGCGGCGCTGAAAGACCGCAGCTAAGCCCTAACGCAGGGTTGAAAATTGAAAGGCCCCGCCCCTGTGCGGGGCCTTTTCTGTTTCCAAGCACCTGCCAAGTCCCCGTTTTTGTTTGTCAGAGGCCAAATCCCGGCGCTATAGTCCCATTAGAACAAGAGCGTGGCGGCCGCTGCCGGTGGCAACACCAGGGCCGAACCACTGGGGGGGACAAGACGATGATCCGGTCTGAACTGATCCAGAAGATCGCGGATGAAAATCCGCATCTGACGCAACGTCACGTTGAGCGGATCGTGAATACGGTGTTTGAAGAAATCATCGAGGCGCTGGCCAAGGGTGACCGGGTCGAACTGCGCGGCTTTGGTGCGTTTTCGGTCAAAGCCCGCGATGCTCGGCTGGGGCGCAACCCCCGCACCGGCGAAGCGGTCAAGGTCGATGACAAGAAGGTTCCCTTCTTCAAGACCGGCAAGCTGCTGCGTGATCGGCTGAACGGCAAGTAACCGCCGCTTGCCCTGCGGTGCAGAGCTTGTGGCCCTGAGCTTGCGCCCGGACCGGATCGGACGGATACTGCTGCCAAAGCCTGGGGGCATTTCTGGATGATCCGTTACCTGAGACTGCTTGTCATTGCCCTCGTGGGGTTGTCGCTGCTGACCGTCGCGTTGGCCAACCGCGCCCCGGTTGAGGTGCGGCTGTTGCCGGGCGACCTTGCGGCACTGACCGGGCTGACCTGGGCGGCAGAGGTGCCCCTGTTCCTCGTGATCTTTGGCGGCATCGTCCTTGGCGTGCTGATCGGTTTTGTCTGGGAATGGCTGCGTGAAACCCACATCCGCAGCACCGCCAGCGCCCGGGCGCGCGAAGTGGCCCGGCTGGAGCGTGAACTGGCCGAGTTGCGCGGCGCAGCGGGGGCCGCCCCCAAGGATGAAGTTCTGGCGCTGCTGGAAAAGCGCTGATGCAGGGCGTGCGGGTCAAGATCTGCGGTCTGCGGACCGAGGCTGATGTCATGGCTGTTGCCCGTGCCGGGGCGGCCTATGCCGGCTTCGTCTTCTTTCCCAAAAGCCCGCGCCATCTGACGCTTGTGGCTGCGCGGGGGCTGGCCCTGTCTGCGCCCGAAGGCCTGTGCAAGGTGGCGCTGGTGGTCGATGCCGATGATGCGGCCCTGGATGCGCTGGTTGAGGCGGTGCCGTTGGACATGCTGCAACTGCACGGCCATGAAACGCCGGACCGGGTAGCCGCCGTAAAGGCGCGCTACGGCCTGCCGGTGATGAAGGCGATGGGCGTGGCCGATGAGGGGGACCTTGCGGGCCTGCTGGAGATGAGCCTGGCGGCCGACCAGTTGTTGATCGACGCAAAGCCTGCGGTTGGCGCAGATCTGCCGGGGGGCAACGGGCTGGCCTTCGACTGGCGGCTGCTCGTCGGGCGCAAGTGGTTGCGGCCATGGATGCTGGCGGGCGGGCTGACGCCTGCGAACGTGGCGCAGGCGGTGCGGCTGACCGGGGCGCGGCAGGTGGATGTATCCTCTGGGGTTGAGGCCTCGCCGGGGGTGAAAGACCCGGCAAAGATCGCCGCATTTGTTGAGGCGGCACAAGGCGTGCAGGGTGGCGTGCCGATTCTGCGCTGATGGCCTGCGCTGATCAAACGAAGCGGCCGCACCAGAGGCGCGGCCGCTTTCTTCTTTTTCTGCTCGATCAGCGTTACATCGCCGGCAGGATCGTCAGGTCACGGATCGGCTGATCGGTGCCGGTCAGGGCCCAGGACTGGATTACAGCGCCGGTGGCAAGGTCCACCGTGTGCAGCCCGCCATTTGCGGCCAGCCAGGCGGTGTTGGTGCCTTCGGCGGTGGTGGCAATGTCGAAACCGACCGGACCTTCCAGCACCGGGCCAAGTTTGCCGATCGCGGCCAGGGTGCCGTCATTCGGGGCCGTCTGCTGGATCAGGCCCGAAATCGTGGCGTCAATGTTGAACATCGCGGTCTTTTCCGGTTTGCCATAGCTGTTGGTATACGCGGCGGCGGCGATGCTCGGCGCTTCGCCGGCGTGCATGTCTTCGGCAACATAGGCAAGGCTACCGTCCACCGTCACTTCGCCGGTGTCGGGGTTGACGCGGTGGTTGGTGGTGCCAGTCATGTAGCGCAGCCGGTCCGCGGCGGGGTTGAAGTCAACCACCACCGGGGTATCGGCCAGCGGCAAGGGCGTGGCCATCATCGCCCCTTCGGTCACCATGCCAGTGGCGGCGTCGATCTCGACGATCATTTGCGCGTCGGTCACGCCGTACAGTTTGCCATTGCCGGGGCGCAGGTCGATGCCTAGCAGGCGGGTGACACCCTGAACCTCAACTGTGCCAGTCACCGTGGCCGTGGTGGTGTCGATCATCAGCAGCGTGCGGTCGCCGGTCAGGGCGATGGCGGTTTCTGCGGCTGCGGGCAGGGCGGTGGCCAGCAGAATGGCGGTGGTCAAAAGGGGGCGCATCGGAATCTCCTTCACGGATGGTTGCGAAAGCAGTTACGGAACGCGGATCGGGGAAGTTGCGCCCGCCCCAATCACGAAAGCGTCAGGTCGGGGGGCCTCGATTTCTTGCAAGAAATCGGACCGGAGTTTTCAAAAACTCCGGTGCGACGCACGGGGACCTTTCCCCACGCGGCCAATGGCGCTACATCGATGCGCAACACCAAGGGGGATGCGCAATGGCTGAAGATGGATTGAACAGCTTCATGATGGGCCCGGACGATCAGGGCCGGTTTGGCCAGTTCGGCGGGCGCTTTGTCTCTGAGACGCTGATGCCGCTGATCCTGGAGTTGGAAGATCGCTATGAGCATGCCAAGACCGACCCCAGCTTCTGGGCCGAGATGGAGGACCTCTGGAAGCACTACGTTGGCCGCCCCTCGCCCCTGTACTTTGCGCCCCGGCTGACGGCCGAGCTTGGCGGCGCCAAGGTCTACATGAAGCGCGATGAGCTGAACCATACCGGCGCGCACAAGATCAACAACGTGCTGGGGCAGATCATCCTGGCCCGCCGTATGGGCAAGACGCGGATCATCGCGGAAACCGGGGCCGGGCAGCACGGGGTGGCAACGGCCACGGTCTGCGCCAAGTTCGGGCTGCAATGTGTGGTCTACATGGGTGCCCATGACGTGGAACGCCAGGCACCGAACGTCTTCCGGATGAAGCTGCTGGGCGCTGAGGTTATCCCCGTGACCAGCGGTCGTGGCACGCTGAAGGATGCGATGAACGACGCGCTGCGCGATTGGGTGACCAACGTGCGCGATACGTTCTACTGCATCGGCACGGTGGCGGGGCCGCATCCCTACCCGGCGATGGTGCGGGATTTCCAAAGCATTATCGGCAAGGAAGTGCGCTGGCAATTGGCCGAACAGGAAGGCGAGGGGCGTCTGCCTGACACGCTGGTCGCGGCCATCGGTGGCGGGTCGAATGCGATGGGCCTGTTCTATCCGTTCCTTGATGACCCGTCGGTCAACATCCTCGGGGTTGAGGCGGGCGGTAAAGGTGTCGACGACCGGATGGAACACTGCGCGTCGCTGACCGGTGGCCGTCCGGGCGTGCTGCATGGCAACCGCACCTACCTTTTGCAGGACAATGACGGGCAGATCCTTGAGGGGTTCAGCATCAGCGCCGGCCTCGACTATCCCGGTATCGGGCCGGAACATTCCTGGCTGCACGACATCGGCCGGGCGAAATACGTCAGCATCACCGACGCCGAGGCGCTGGAGGCGTTCCAGCTGTGCTGCAAACTTGAAGGAATCATCCCAGCGCTGGAGCCGTCGCACGCCTTGGCGCAGGTGATGAAGATCGCCCCGACCCTGCCGCGCGACCATATCGTTGTGATGAACATGTGCGGGCGCGGTGACAAGGACATCTTCACCGTGGCCAAACACCTTGGCTTTGACATGAAGATCTGACGACCCTTTGCGACCCCGGGGGGCAGCTTTTGCCACCCGGGGGGCCAAACCGGCGCGCTGCGCCACTTTTCCCCATAAACTTACGTTTAGGCGCGCTGGCAGAAGGTTTATGCCCCCGGCCCTAAACCCCATGCGGATGGATTATCCGCCCGCTTCCGCCGTTTCCTGATGGTGCTGATGCACACCGGCAGCTTTGCGCCGGGCAACCTAGATCGGGCCCTTGCATGCGCCCGAACGGATGGAGACGGATATGAAACTGAAATCCAGACTGATGCTGTTCACGGCGGCTGCGGCCCTGTCGGCCAACATGGCCTTCGCGGCGATCAACCCGCAGGCCCTGGCCGACAAGTACATCGCCGAGGGTTACACCTACGTTGAGGTCAAGACCGGCCCGACCCAGACCAAGCTTGAGGCCGTCAAGGGCGACCGCAAGGTGGAAGTGGTCTATGACAACGCCACCGGCGCAGTGATCACCTCGGAATTCGAGGATGCCGATGACGAATACAGCGGCAAGACTGGCGTTGAAATCGACACCTCGGACAAAGACTTTGCCGATGACAACGGCAGCGACGACGACGAAGCAGACTCGGAAGACGATGATGACGAGAACGATGATGACGAGAACGATGATGACGAGAACGACGATGACAGCGGCAGCGACGATGATGAGAACGACGATAATGAGAACGACGATGATGAGAACGACGATGACGAAAATGACGATGACGAAAATGACGACAGCGAAAGCGATGACTAAGGCTGGCGGCTGATGCCAGCGGGGGCCCCGGTCTTGCCGGGGCCCATTGCCGGGCGCATAGTCGCAGGGAAAGACGGGGCCAAGATGACGCTAAGACGCCGGGACTTCCTGGTTGGGGCTGCACTGGGACTGGCGGCGGTGACGCCGGCAGTCGCGCAGGATTTTGTCGGCAGCATTATCGCCCAACTGCGCCAGCAGGGCTTTCAAACGGTGCTGCAGGAACGCACGCTTCTGGGGCGGGTCCGCATCACGGCATCCAAGCAGGATGGGCGGCGCGAAATCATCGTCAACCCGCGCACCGGCGAGATCCTGCGTGACCTCTGGACACCGCGCTTCACTGGCAGGTCCACCGTCGAGATCATCAAGGACAAGTCAGACAACGGCGGCGGTAATGCGGCCGACGATGAAGATGACGACGATGAAGATGACGACGACGAAGATGACGACGATTCGGATGATAGCGACGAAGACGACAGTGAAGACGACAGTGAAGACGACAGTGAAAGCGACGGTGGCGATGACGACGAAGACTGATCTTCTGTGCGCCAAGTGGCCGGATTGAAACGCGCGGCACCCTTTCTGGCGATCTTCGTCATTCAGGCGCTTTGCGCCTTTTTCTTCGTCTCCGACATTCTGTCATCGGTGCTGGGCATTCGCACCACCCCCATAAGCTGGGAAATGCGCGAGTTCCTTGAGATCGGCGCCGCGATCGGGCTGGTCCTTGGGGTGGTCGTCGGCGGCCTAATGCTGCGCCGCGCTTTGCGCGACCGCAACCGGGCCGAGGAACGCCTGCGCCGCGCCTCAGGCGCGTTCATGGTGCTGCTGGAGGAACGGTTCAGCGAATGGGGCCTGACCCCGTCCGAGCGTGACGTCGCACTGTTTGCGATCAAGGGCATGTCCACGGCGGAAATCGCCACCCTGCGCGCGACCAGCGAAGGCACGGTCAAGGCGCAGACCAACGCTATCTATCGCAAGGCCGGGGTCAGCGGGCGGCCGCAGCTTCTTAGCCTTTTCATCGATGACCTGATGCGCGATGACGGCACGGTACGGGCTGCCGCAAATGGCGGTCAATCGGCGGCGTGACCGTCAGACCGCGTGTTCCTGCAAAATCTCCAGTGCTACAACCGTCAGGGTCGCCTTGTGCGTGGCGGCAAGCCGGATCTTCGGGGCCGCGCCCTCTTGATGGGCCTGCAGAAACCGGCTGGCGCAAAGGCACCACTGGTCGCCCGGCTTCAGCCCCGGAAAGCCGTATTCCGGGCGGGGGGTGGACAGATCGTTGCCAAGGTATTTCGACAGGGCCAGAAACTCGGCCGTCATGGTGGCGCAGACGGTGTGCAGGCCGCGGTCCATCGGGCCGGTATCGCAGCAGCCGTTGCGGAAAAAGCCGGTGACCGGCGCGGTTGAGCAGGGCTGAAGCGCCTCACCCAGCACATTTTCCGACGCATCTTTCATCTGCACGCTCCTTGCAGGTCTGCGGGGGTCTTGCCGCTGTTGGGGGCAAGATCCCGGTGGGGGCAGAATTGCCGAAAGGGACGGGAATGGAAAGCCTTGCCGTCGACCTTGCGACAATGGGCGCAGGCCGTTGGCCACCACTGGCGCTTGCCGGACAGGGTGGGGCATGCGGCTGGCATCCGGCCCGCCGGGGGCATCGATGATGATCTGGGGCCTTTGGCGGCACCTGACCCCCAAAGGCTTTACCCCGGCGGGGCGTTCTCCTATAACGCCCGGCATGGAACATGGGCTGATCTCGCGTCGAATTAGCGGCCCGGCGGGCTGACATTAGGCCGCCGGGTTCTTGCGCTTGGCCGATCCCACCCTCCCCCCTTTTTGACCGCGAGTATCCACCTCATGTCTTCCGACACCGTCGTTCCCGACTACCGCGACACCGTTTTCCTGCCCGAAACCCCGTTCCCGATGCGCGCAGGCCTGCCCCAGCGTGAGCCGGAGTGGCTGGCACGCTGGGAACGCCTCGGCGTCTATGACCGCCTGCGCGCCAATGCTGCTGGCCGGCAGCCCTTCGTGCTGCACGACGGCCCCCCCTATGCCAACGGGCACCTGCACATCGGCCATGCGCTGAACAAGGTCTTGAAGGATATGGTGGTGCGGTCCCAGCAGATGATGGGCCGCGATGCGCGCTATGTGCCGGGCTGGGATTGCCACGGGTTGCCGATCGAGTGGAAGATCGAAGAACAATACCGCGCCAAGGGTCTGAACAAGGACGATGTGGACATCGTCGACTTCCGCCAGGAATGCCGCCGCTTTGCCGAAGGCTGGACCCACATCCAGCGGGAAGAGTTCAAGCGGCTGGGCGTCACCGGAGCCTGGGACCGGCCGTACCTGACCATGGACTACCACGCCGAGGCGGTGATCGCCGATGAGTTCATGAAGTTTGTCATGAACGGGTCGCTTTATCAGGGGTCAAAGCCGGTGATGTGGTCTCCGGTGGAAAAGACCGCCCTCGCGGAAGCAGAGGTGGAGTATCACGACCACACCAGCCATCAGGTTTGGGTGGCATTCCCGGTTCAGCGGTCGGAAGCCTCCGGCGGGGATATTTGGGCAAAGATGAAAGCCCGCGTGGTGATCTGGACCACGACCCCCTGGACGATCCCGCAGAACCGGGCGGTGGCTTATAATCCAGCGATTTCCTACGGCTGCTATGAGGTGATCGGGCGACCCGAGGACAGCACCGCCACGATCGGCATGCGCTATATTCTTGCGGACAAGCTGGCTGCCGGCGTGCTGGCCGGGGCGAAGCTGGGTGAGGGGATGTGGCGGCGGCTGGCTGATGTGCCGGGGGATGATTTGCGGGCTTTGGTGCTGTCGCATCCCTTCCGGGGCGTCGAGGGTGGAGCGGGCGAATGGGACTATGACGTCCCGATGCTGCCCGGCGACCACGTCACCGATGACGCGGGCACGGGGTTCGTGCATACCGCGCCCAGCCACGGCGACGACGACTATCAAATGGGCGTGAAGTTCGGGCTGGCGATGACCTATAACGTCGAGGCGGATGGGTCCTACCGGCCCGACCTGCCCTTGTTCGGCGGGCAGCACATCATCCTGCCCGATGGCAAGGAGGGGCCTGCCAACGTCAGCGTCATCAAGCAGCTGGCCTATTCCGGTGCCCTCTTTGCCAAGGCGAAGCTGAAGCACAGCTACCCGCATTCCTGGCGGTCGAAGGCCCCCGTGATCTACCGCAACACGCCGCAGTGGTTTGTCGCCATCGACAAGACGCTGGATGACGGCATGTCGACCTATGGCCAGACGATCCGCAGCCGCGCGCTGAACTCGATCAACCAGCTGGTCGAATGGACCCCGGCGACAGGGCGCAACCGCCTGTATTCGATGATCGAGGCGCGGCCGGATTGGGTGCTGTCGCGCCAGCGTGCCTGGGGCGTGCCGTTGACCGCTTTCGTCAAAAAGGGCGCACGGCCGGATGCACCGGACTTTCTTCTGCGCCACGAAAAGGTCAACGCCCGCATCAAGGCCGCGTTTGAGGCTGAAGGTGCAGATGTTTGGTATGTGCAAGGATTCAAGGAAAAGATGCTGGATGGCATCGTGAATCCGTCCGATTATGAACAGGTCTTTGATGTGCTGGACGTATGGTTCGACAGCGGATCGACCCACGCCTTCGTGCTGCGCGACCGTGAGGATGGGTCGGCTGATGGTGTGGCGGACCTTTACCTTGAGGGCACCGACCAGCACCGCGGCTGGTTCCATTCCTCAATGTTGCAGTCCTGCGGGACCAAGGGACGCGCGCCCTACCGTGGGGTTCTGACCCACGGCTTCACGCTGGACGAGAAGGGCATGAAGATGTCCAAGTCGCTTGGCAACACCACCGCGCCTCAGGAAGTGATTGGCGAATACGGTGCCGATATCTTGCGGCTTTGGGTGGCGCAGTCGGACTACACGGTTGACCTGCGCATCGGGAAGGAAATCCTGAAAGGCGTCGCCGACAGCTACCGCCGTCTGCGCAACACCATGCGCTACATGCTTGGCGCGCTGCAGGGCTTTTCCGAGGCGGAGCAGGTGGCCTTCGAGGACATGCCGGAGGGTGAGCGTTTCATCCTGCACCGACTGGCCGAACTGGACGGCGAAGTGCGTGAGGGCTATGCGAAATACGACTTCCAAGGCGTGTTTCAGAAGCTGTTCACCTTCGCCACCACCGACCTTAGCGCCGTCTATTTCGATATCCGCAAGGATACGCTTTATTGCGACGCGCCCGACTCCTTGCGCCGCCGGGCCTGCCGGACGGTGCTTGATATCCTGTTCCATCGCCTGACGACCTGGCTGGCACCGGTCCTGGTCTTTACCATGGAGGAGGTCTGGCTGGAGCGGTTCCCGGGTGAGGACTCCTCAGTCCATCTGATGGATTTCCCCGAAACGCCAAAGGCTTGGCGTGATGACGCGCTGGCGGCAAAGTGGGATGCCCTGCGCGATGCACGGCGCGTGGTCACCGGCGCGCTTGAAGTGCAGCGGACGGCAAAGGTCATCGGCTCTTCGCTGGAGGCGGCACCACAGGTCTTTGTCAGCCCCACGCTGGCGGCGGTGCTTGGCAGCGTTGATTTCGCTGAACTTTGCATCACCTCGGGCTTGCAGCTGTCAACATCTGCCGCAGCCGAGGGGGCATTCGCCCTTGCCGATGTGCCGGATGTGGCCGTCCTGTTCCATCCGGCCAAGGGCGCGAAGTGCGAACGCTGCTGGAAGGTGTTGCCGGACGTGGGCACACACAAGCATCCTGGCACCTGCCAGCGGTGTTCGGACGCACTTGGGTGATGGACGGTCGCGTCCACCGGACACGGGCGGTGGTTCCCACGCCGTTCGGACCGGTGACGCTGCTGGAGGATCGGGGCCGTCTGGTCCGGCTGGACTGGCACGCCGATCCGGGCGACGGCTCGGCCCTGCTGGACGAGGCGGCGCTGCAGATGGCTGCCTATTTCGACGGGCAAAGGCAAGGCTTTGACCTGCCCCTTGACTGGGGGACGGGGTTGCACGCCGCCGTGCGCCGGGCGATGGCGGCGATCCCGATGGGCGAGACGCGGACCTATGGCCAGATCGCCAAACTGGTCGGCGCCCCGGCGCAGGCGGTGGGGCAAGCTTGCGGCGCAAACCCCTTGCCGATCCTGATCCCCTGCCACCGGGTCACCGGCACCGACTGGTTCGGCGGCTTTTCGGCTCCGGGGGGCGTTGAGACCAAGGCCGCGCTCCTGCGCCACGAGGGGGCGCTTCTCTTGTGACCGAAGTCGTCCGCGCCGATCCGGCTTGGCCACGGCTGGCCTTGGCGAAACCGGCGCAGTGGACTTATCCGCCGACTTGCGCGCGCAAGGCCGGGGGCTTAGCCAGATGGGACGGTTTCATGGCGGGTGTCCTTTGACCCTTGGCGTTTTCTTCGCGGTTCTGGGTGCAGCATTCCTGCATGCGTTGTGGAATGCGCTGATCAAGCTGGGGACATCCAAGGTCGGGGGGATGGTGATCCTGTCGATCGTCGAGGTGCCGATCGGGCTTGCCGTCATCAGCGTTGCCGCGCCAATTGATCCGGCCGCAATCCCTTGGGTGATTGCAGCGGGCTGCACCCACTTTGCCTACAAGTTCTTCCTGACCTACGCCTATGAGAGGGGGGACCTGTCGCGCGTCTACCCGATTGCGCGGGGTGCGGCCCCGATGGTGGTGGCGCTGGTGGGCGCGGTGTTTCTGGCCGATGCGGTCAGCGGGCAGGAATACGCGGCGATTGCCGTCCTTGCGGCCGGAATCCTGCTGATGGCGCGGGGGGTGTTCACCAGCGGGGAGGACCGCAAACTGGTGCCTTTTGCCTTGGGGTCAGCCCTGGCCACGGCGACCTATACGCTGATCGATGGGATGGGCGCGCGGGTGTCTGGGGCGCCGGTGGCCTATGTGGCTTGGGTATTTGTTGCGGATGGGACGTTCTTTACCCTTGGCATGCTGGCGCTGCGCGGCTGGGGGGTGATCCCGCGGGATGGACATGCCTGGCGGATGGGGACCTTTGCTTCGGCCGCAAGCTATGGGGCCTATGCGGTGTCGATCTGGGCAATGACGCTGGCACCCATCGCGGTGGTGGCAGCGCTGCGCGAGACGTCCATCCTGTTTGCGGTGCTGATCGGCTGGCTGGTCTTTGGCGAAAGGATGACGGGCGAAAAGGCACTGGCCTCGGTCGTGATCGTGGCGGGCGTGATGCTCACCCGGTTGTGAGGGGGCAAAATCCTTCGAAGGATTTTGGGTCTAGCGGACGCGGCGGATCCCTTCCGGCACCACCTGCTGCACGATGCCCGCAAGGACCAGGTAAAGCGAGGTCAGAACCAGCAGCCACTTCGCCACCGGCCCCTCTTGGAAGTCCCACCAGGCGGCCCAGCCTGCCAGCGCAATCCAGGCGATAGTCACCGCCAGCGACAGGGTGTGCCAGCGCTGGGTCCGGGTGGGGTGCACGAATTTGAGGTTGGTGAACATCGTCACCGACAGAAGGATCACCACCAGAAGGATCACCATCTCACCCGGTTTGGTCGCAAAAAGCACCAGCACCACCATGTTCCAGCAGGCCGGAAAGCCGGCAAAGCTTTTGTCCTTGGTCTTCATCCGGGTGTCGGCGAAATAGACGACCGACCCGTAGCAGATCACGATGATCGCAAGCCACCCAGTCCAGCCGGGCAAAAGGCCGGACTGGAACAGCGCGAAAGCGGGGATGAAGACATAGGTCAGGTAATCGACGATCAGGTCCATCAGGACCCCGTCATAGGTAGGCCAGTTCTTCTGCGTGTCGTATTTGCGTGCCAAAGGCCCGTCGATTCCATCGACGATCAGGGCCAGGACAAGCCAGAGGAACATCAGGCTCCATTCCCCCTTCACCGCAGCCAGCATGGCAAACATCGCCAGCACCGCCCCAGAGGCGGTGAGAAGGTGGACGCCAAGGGCTTTCAGTTGCGGAGTCATCTGATCTTGATGGCGGATTTGGGGGCGGGGTGCAACAGGCTGGGCATGTCAGTTCCGCCCTGGGGTGAGGGCTTTTCGGGGATGGGCCTTGTCATAAACCTCCATCAGGCGGGCGGCGTCGACGGCGGTATAGCCTTGGGTGGTCGACAGCGAGGCGTGACCAAGAAGTTCCTGGATCGCGCGCAAGTCACCCCCGGCCGAAAGAAGGTGGGTGGCAAAGCTGTGGCGCAGCGCATGGGGTGTCGCGGTGGCGGGCAGACCAAGGCGAAGGCGGGCTCGCTCTACCGCCGCCTGGATCAGACGGGGGTTGACCGGGCCGCCGCGCGCGCCGCGGAAAAGGGGGCTGTCAGGGGCAAGATCGAAGGGGCAAAGGTCGACATAGGCCGCGACTGCCTGGGCGGCGGCGGGCAAGACCGGGACGATCCGGGTTTTGCAGCCCTTGCCGGTGATGCGCAGGGTTTGGGGCAAAGGGTGGCTGGCGGCGGTCAGTGACAGCGCCTCGGATATCCGCAGGCCAAGGCCGTAGAGCAAGGTCACAATGGCGGTGTCGCGCGCGGCGATCCAGTCTTCGCGGGCATCGTCGCCGATGCTGGCCAGCAGGTCGGCTGCCCCGATTTCCGAAAGCGGCCGGGGCAGCTTGCGGCGGAACTTCGGGCCACGGGCGGACAGGACGGTGGTCGCATCGGCCCCGGTGCGATCCGCAGCCCATGAGGTGAAGCCCTTCACCGCCGACAGCGCCCGCGCCAAAGATCTTGGCGAAAGGCCCCGGCCACGCTCATCCGCCATCCAGGCGCGCAGGTCGGATTGGGTGGTGGTGGCAATTCGAGCCAAGCCTTCGGCCCCGCCCCGGTGCTGGGCCAGAAACTGCAGATACCGAACCACATCGCGGCTGTAGGCGTTCAAGGTGGCCGGGGCAGCGCCCTTCAAGGCGCGCAGCTGGGTCAGCCAGTCAGCCAGCCCGGCCTGCATCGCCGGCGCAAGGAAGGCGCCCGATATGGGCAGTTTGCCAGCGTCGCCCGTCATTTAAGCCATTGGCGCATCATGCGTTCGAATATGCCCGCAAAGAACGCCAGAAGGTCGGTGCCGTGGGCGGATTTGAATTGATGCGGATCTTCCGACCCGAAGACCAGCATTGCAGGCAGGCGGCCATCGCCAAAATCCAGCTTCATCAGCGCCTCGGACCGGATGTCAGCAGCGCTCGGGCCATAAACGGTGGCCGCAAGCGCGGTGGTGGCGCGCAAGACCACGGGGCGGACCGGGCCATTGCGGCCGTTCGTCAGATAGCTGCCCACAAAGGCGCGCGGGGCGACCTGCAACACCTCGCCCAAACGGCGGAGGGCGGGGTCGGTGAGGCCGTCTTCCTGCACGGTTTCCAGAACAAGGCGGACCACGTCTACCCGCAGGATTTGTGCGACTTCGGTTGAGAGGGCTTGCATGAACCCCTCAAATGTCGCGGGATCAAGAAGTTGCAGGATCGCGCGGTGCACCTGGTTGGTCCCGGCCAGGTTTTCATAGGCCGCAGCGATGACGGAGCGGTGGGTATCTTCCAGACGATCCAGTTTGTTTTCAAGGCGTTGCATCGCGATTCCGCGCATGTCAACGATGTTTGAACCCATCGCACGCTCATTCGCGGAGACGAGGGCGTTCATCACGTCGCGGTCCTCAAGCACCCGGTCGGGCTGGGCGAGGATCTTGTCGCGGAGGTCAGGTTCAATCATGTCTCTCGCCGGTTTTTCCACGGGAATTCGGGGGACTATAGGCCAAAGCTCATCCATTTGGCGACGGTTTTTTCCAAAATGCCCCCCGCGCCTGTGCGATCATTGCAACAGGGGGGCGGGGCGGCCTCTGCCCGGTGGGTAAACCCTTGGAAACCGGCATCTTCCTTTGGTCTTGCCATGATCTTCCTTCCGTCTCTACGCGCGGCGCGGTCGGGGGGCGTTAACGAATCGGCGCGAAGGTGGGGCACGCACAGGAGCCTGCCGATGCCCGACCTGAAGAAACAGACCCCCCGCCAGCGCGCCAACATGACCTACATGATGGACGTGATGCGGCGGCTGGAGTGGGACCTGCACAACACCATCGAGGCCACGGGCCGCATCCCCGAGGAATGGCACGAAATCGCGCAGGCCACCCCGCGCAGCGCAAAGGTGAAGGTGAACCTTGGGCTGGAGGCGGATGTGGTGAAGTTCTTCAAGTCGATGGGCGAGGGCTACGGCCCACGGATCAACGACGTGCTGCGCAGCTACATGCACGCGCGGCTGGCGGGGGTGATCCGGGGGGCCGAGACGGTGGCCCACTTCCGGCGGCGGGTGGAGGGATTTGACGGGCCAAAGCCCGCCTTCGGCGATGTGGCCCGCGAGGTGGGGGAGGCGTTCGTGGACGAGGGGCCAGAGGTGGTTTCGGTCGCACGGGCGCAGATGCAGGAGATGATGCAGCGGACCTATG
>JBBQVR010000085.1:0-15065 GCA_038211355.1 Rhodobacterales bacterium
CCCTGCCTGACCCCAGTTTCACGATCCCGGGCAGTCACCGACCGCAATTGGGTGTTGCGCGTGAAAGGGGCCGGGCGCGCGGCCGTCTGAGAGCCGGTTAAGCCTTCCTTGCTACCCCTTCGCTTCATGGCGGTGCGGGGTCCGGGTGCGTTCCACCCGCTTCGCCCTTGGCTGTGGCGTAGAGCGAGGCGAGGGAATTTTCAGATGAACAAGGCAATCACCGACGGGCTGGTCCTGATGCCGCCGCCGTTTTCGGCAGGCTTGAACCTGTGGTCGCGCGAAAACGGGACCCCCGGTTCGGGGTCTTACCAGGGGCAGGCCAATGCGGCGCAGGTCAGCAATGACCAGGACTTTGCCGGCTGTCTGGAGTTGCAGAAGACCGAAGCGACCCAGCGCCTGCGGTCTTATGCGCAGACGCCGATCCAGGGCGGGCTTTACCTTCGGGTGACGGCGCGGGTGAAGGCGGTTGCGGGCAACCTGCCCTCGGTCCGGATTGCGGCCTGGGCGGGGGCATTGGGTGGGACGAACGTGGCCACGGTGACACAGGTGGGCCCGACCGTGCCGCTGACGACCTACGGCGATGTGGTGACGGTCAGTGCGATCATCTCACTTGCGGCGCGGACCGGGGTGGACATGGCCTGGACGACGCAGGTGATTTACGCCCATGTCGGGTTGGACCTGATCGGCCCGAATGGCGGGATCGTGCGGATTGATGACATTGTGGTCGAGGATGTGACCAACATCTTCATCCGCAAGCTGATGGACTGGGTCGATGTGCGTGACTATGGCGCGCTGGGCAATGGCAGCACCAATGACGTGACGGCCTTTCTTGCGGCAGATGCCGATGCGCAGGGGCGGATGATCCTGGTGCCCTCGGGGGTGTTCCGGCTGACCAGCGATGTGACGATCAATAGCCGCATCCGGTTTGAGGGCACGCTGTCGATGCCCGCCAACCGCAAGATCACCCTGACGCGCAACTTTGATCTGGACACCTATGGCCAGGCTTTCGGCAGCGAAGCCGAGGGGTTCCGTCGCGCGCTGCAGGCGCTGTTCTTCTTTACCGACCATGTGGCGCTGGACCTGTCCGGCCGCCGGGTTGACCTGAGCGAGCCGATTGACGTAGCGGCGCTGACCGGGTTGACCGATTTCTCCAACCGCCGGGTGATCCGCAACGGGCAGCTGAACGCGGTGGGCGGGCCTGCCTGGACGACGACCGAGGTAACGTCGGTTGCGACCTATTCGCTGGCCGCGACGACCACGCTGACAGGTGTGGCCAACATCGCCAGCATTCCGGTGGGGTCACTGGTCAGCGGCACCGGGGTCGGGCGCGAGGTCTATGTGAAGTCAACGAATGTGGGCGCGGGCACGCTGGAGCTGAGCCAGCCTTTGTGGGGGGCGGTGGGCACGCGGCCTTACACCTTCAAGCGGTTCCGCTACATGCTGGATTTCAGCGGCTTTGCGCAGCTTTCGCGGTTTGAGATCGAGGACATGGAGTTCAACTGCGTCGGCAATTGTTCGGGCGTGATGCTGCCCTTGTCAGGCTCTACCCAGCGGTTTGTCTCCTGCACCTTCAACCGGCCGCTGGACCGGGGGATCACGTCCATCGCGGCGGGGTGTCAGGGGATGTTCGTCGACATGTGCCAGTTCCTGTCGAACGAGCAGTCGATCCCTGCCGTGGCGCGAAACACGATTGCGATGAACGTGCAGGCCAATGACGTCAAGCTGCGCAACAACCGCGTCGTGCGCTTTGCGCATTTCGCGGTGGTGAACGGGACGGGGCATCTGATCCACGCCAACCACTTCTTCCAGGGCGACACCGAGGTGGCGGGGGTGCGCCGCGCCGGGCTGATCTTTACGCAGACCAACGTATCAACCGTGGTGACCGGCAACTACATCGACAACTGTTTCATCGAATGGGGCAATGAGCATGACCCGACGCCGGAGTTCAATAACGAGTTCTCGTTCGGCGGGCTGAACATCGTCGGCAACGTGTTCATCGCGTCCAACACGTCGTCGGCGTTCCGCTGGATTGTGGTCAAGCCTTACGGGCCGGGCCATTTCCTGAGCGGGTTTTCAATGACGGGGAACAGCTTCCGGGTGTTCAACGCCATCGTGGACCGGGTGGAAATGCTGGACACCTCAATCGCGACGCTGGACTTTACGCGGACGCGGAACGTGCGGGTTGAGGGCAATAGCTATAACCAGATCGAACAGACGATCATGAACCCGATCACTGTGGTGCACACCCAGAACACGGCGGCGGATACCTGGAACGTCAGCGCGGGCACGCTGATCCCGTTTGGCGGACGGATCCGGATGGTAGAGTCGGTGGCTCCCGAAGGGCCGATCACCACGGCGGCGAGTTCTGCGCGCTATCCGTTCCCCAATGCCACACCCGGCACCGGGACCACTGGCAATGAGACGCAACTGCGCTGGGGGGAAGCGGTTCGGGGCAAGGCCGTGGTGCGGATGCGGATGGATGCGCCGTAAGGCGGCAGCGGGCTGATCACAAGAAAGGGCGGTCCTGCGGGGCCGCCCTTTTTCACAGGTCGGCAGGATCAATCCGGTGCGCGCGACCGAAGCCGCCGTTCAGCAAGGCCGAGACCGGGGTCAGCCGGACAAAGGCGAAATCGGGCAAGTCGATGTAGACGGTGGCCTTGGGCGCGCGGGCCAGCCAGCGGGCGCGTATCTCCGGGCGGGCAGGATCATCGGGAGCGACAAAGGCAGCACGGGCCTGAATCATCAGGCGGGGGTGGGTGAGCGGGTCACCCTTTTCCCCCACCTCGCCCAGCATCAGCGCGCAGGCGGGGTTGGCCTGCAGCGCCCGGAAATGCGGGGCAAGGCCCGAGATCAGCGTCAGCAGGCCCGTCTCAGGGTCGCGGGCAAAGGCGATGCGGCTGATGCCGGGGGTGCCGGTGTCAGGGTCGCTCCAGGCAAGGGCTGCGTGGCCGAGGGTCAGCAGACCCTGCGCCAGCACCATGGCGGCGGCATTTGCGGGTTGGACGGGGTCGGGTCGGGTGGTCATGGATGGCTCATCACGATTGACACTGGCGCTGGGCGGGCGTCATCTGGCGCCATTCATGGAAACTGCCAGCGATTACTGGCCAGACCCCTTTGCTGGACGGTAGCATGACCGACACGCCCAAGGGCCACAATGGCCTGACCGAGTTTCTGCCCAAGATCCTGACCGTCTGGCGCGAAGGCTATGGCCTTGGCGACCTGAAGGCCGATGCGCTGGCCGGGCTGACGGTGGCCATCGTGGCGCTGCCCTTGTCGATGGCGATTGCCATTGCCAGCGGGGTGGGGCCTGAACGCGGGCTTTACACGGCGATTGTCGGGGGGTTTCTGGTCAGCGCCCTTGGCGGGTCGCGCTATCAGGTGGGGGGGCCTGCGGGGGCGTTCATCGTGCTGGTCGCGGCCTGCGTGATGGCTGTTGGGCTGGAGGGGTTGATCCTTGCCACCTTCCTGTCCGGCATATTCCTGATTGTGGCCGGGGCGCTGCGCTTTGGCACCTACATCCGCTATATCCCCTATCCGGTGACGGTAGGGTTCACCGCCGGGATTGCGGTCATAATCTTTGCCAGCCAGCTACGCGAGATGTTCGGGCTGACCCTGCCGGGGACTGAGCCGGGTGAGGTTTTCGCCAAGCTGGAGGCGTTATGGGCCGCACGGGGCACGGTCACGCCTGCGGCAGTTGCGGTGGCTGCGCTGACGGCGGGGCTGATCCTGGGGTTTCGCAAGATCCGCCCGCATTGGCCGGGGATGCTGATCGCCGTGGTGGTCGCGTCAGCCGTGGCCGCCGCGCTATCACTGCCGGTTGAAACGATCGGCACCCGGTTTGGCGCGCTGCCGAACATGCTGCCGACACCCGCCCTGCCGGGCTTTGGCTGGCCAGAGGTGCAGGCGGCGCTGCCCTGGGCGGCCAGTTTCGCGCTGCTGGGGGCGATTGAATCTCTCCTGTCGGCGGTGGTGGCCGACGGGATGAGCGGCGCGCGCCACCGGTCGAACGCGGAACTTGTGGCACAAGGGGTTGCCAACATGGGGTCTGCCGTCTTTGGCGGGTTCTGCGTGACCGGGACCATCGCGCGCACGGCCACGAATGTGCGGGCGGGCAGCCGGGGGCCGGTGTCGGGGATGCTGCATGCGCTGTTCATCTTGATTTTCATGATGGTGGCGGCACCCCTGGCTGCCTATATTCCGCTGGCGGCCCTTGCCGGAGTCCTGGGCGTGGTGGCCTGGGGGATGGCGGAACGGCATGAGTTTGCCTCGCTGCTGAAATCGTCACGCGGGGATGCGCTGGTGGTTTCTGTGACCTTCCTGCTGGTCGTGTTCCGCGACCTGACCGAGGGGATCGTGGTCGGCTTTGCGCTGGCCGGGTTGGTGTTCATCCGCCGCATGTCGGAAACGGTAGAGATGCGCGGTGAGGATCGCCCGCCCGAGGATATGCGCGCCGATCGGGTGGTCTATACCATGCGGGGGCCGTATTTCTTTGGCGCTGCCGCGCAGATCGGCGGCGTGCTGGAGCGGATCGCCGAAGCGCCGCGCGCCTTTGTTCTGGACATGACCGAGGTGCCCTTGATCGACAGTTCCGGTGCCCGCAGTTTTCACCAGTTGGCGGGACGGGCGCGGCGGCGGGGCGGTCAGCTTTACCTTGTGGGATTAAGTCCGGCCTTGCGCCGCCAGCTTGAGGTGCAGGGGGTGCGCGACCCCGAGGTGCGCTACCTGCCGGATGTCGCGTCGGTGGACCGGCTGCTGGATGCGCCGCAATCACAGGGCGAATCGCCTTAGGCAGGCGATGTTCACAAGATGCCACCGCTCGGTCACGCGCGCGTGAAGGCCAGAGGGTTGAGTTCCCACGGCAATCCTGGCGCCAGTTTTCCAGACTTTGCAGAATTGACTTGTGAAAAGTAAATGAATTTACAGAATTATGCAGGGTAATTAGGGGGTTACGCTTTTCTTTACGAAGTGTTACCCTTGCTGCGGGAGAGAGCCGTTCTGCTTTTGGAACGGGGTGCTGCAGGGTCCTTGGCCGGGCCCCGTGGAGGAGGAGAACCGCTATGACCGAACAAGCTCTGAAATCCGTTTATCCAGCTTCTGACACCTTCGTGGCGACCGCGCACATTGATGCCGCTGGCTATGCTGACCGATATGCCGCGTCGATTGCCGATCCTGAGGCGTTCTGGGGTGCCGAAGGGCTGCGGCTGGACTGGATCAAGCCTTACACCCGCGTCAAGAACACCTCATTCGAACCCGGCAACATCAGCATCAAATGGTTTGAGGACGGGCATCTGAACGTCTCCGCCAACTGCATCGACCGCCACATGCTGAGCCGCGCCAACCAGACCGCGATCATCTGGGAACCCGATGATCCGAAGGAACCGGCGAAGCACATTACCTACGCCGAACTGCTGGAGCAGACCTGCCGTCTGGCGAACGTCCTCAAGGCGCATGGCGTCACCAAGGGTGACCGCGTCGTTCTGTACATGCCGATGATCCCCGAGGCCGCCTATGCGATGCTGGCCTGCACCCGGATCGGGGCGATCCATTCCATCGTTTTCGGGGGCTTTTCGCCCGACGCGCTGGCCAACCGGGTCAATGACTCGGAAGCCAAGATCGTCATCACCGCTGACTGGGCGCCCCGTGGCGGCAAGAAGACCGGCCTGAAGGACAACACCGACAAGGCGATGCTGCATGTCGATGATCGCGTGCGCGTGCTGGTGGTCAAGCGCACCGGCGACCAGACCAGCTGGACCGAAGGCCGTGATTTCGACCTGACCGCCGAGATGGCTGCGGCCAAGCCCTACTGCCCCTATGTCGAGGTGGGCGCGGAAGATCCGATGTTCATCCTTTACACCTCGGGGTCCACCGGCAAGCCGAAGGGCGTGGTGCATACCACCGGCGGCTATCTGGTTTACGCCGCGATGACGCATCAGCTGACCTTTGATTACCATGACGGCGATGTCTTCTGGTGCACGGCGGATGTGGGCTGGGTCACGGGCCACAGCTATATCGTCTATGGCCCGCTGGCCAATGGCGCGACCACGCTGATGTTCGAAGGCGTGCCGACCTTCCCCGATGCCGGCCGCTTCTGGGAGGTGTGCGCCAAGCACAAGGTCAACCAGTTCTACACCGCGCCCACCGCGATCCGCAGCCTGATGGGGCTGGGGCCGGAGTGGGTGGAAAAGCACGACCTGTCGTCGCTGAAACTGCTGGGTTCGGTCGGCGAACCGATCAACCCCGAGGCGTGGTCGTGGTACAACACCCATGTCGGCAAGGGAAAATGCCCGATCGTCGATACGTTCTGGCAGACCGAAACCGGCGGCCATATCGTGACGCCGCTGCCGGGCGCGATCCCGCAGAAACCGGGGTCGGCGACCAAGCCCTTCTTCGGCGTCAAGCTTGAGGTGCTGGATCCGGCGACCGCCAAGGTCCAGACCGAGATGGAAACCGATGGCGTCCTGTGCATCACCGACAGCTGGCCCGGCCAGATGCGGACGCTTTGGGGCGATCACGCCCGGTTCGAAGAGGCGTATTTCAGCCAGTACAAGGGGTACTACTTCACCGGTGACGGCTGCCGCCGCGATGCGGATGGCTATTACTGGATCACCGGGCGTGTCGATGACGTGATCAACGTCTCTGGCCACCGGATGGGCACCGCCGAGGTGGAATCCGCCCTTGTCGCACATGAAGCGGTGGCTGAGGCTGCCGTGGTCGGTTACCCGCACGACATCAAGGGACAGGGCATCTATGCCTATGTCACCCTGATGAACGGGATCGAGCCGACCGACGCACTGAAGAAAACGCTTGAAGCCTGGGTCCGCACCGAAATCGGCCCCATCGCCAAACCTGACCTGATCCAGTGGGCGCCGGGCCTGCCCAAGACGCGCTCGGGCAAGATCATGCGCCGAATCCTGCGCAAGATCGCCGAAAACGACTTTGGCGCCTTGGGGGATATCTCGACGCTGGCCGATCCGGCGGTGGTCGAGGATTTGATCGCCAACCGGATGAACAAGGTCTGATGCCAGTGGCACCGGTCCTGATCCTTCTTGGCCCACCGGGAGCGGGCAAGGGCACCCAGGCACGCATGCTGGAGGAAGACTTTGGTCTCGTCCAGCTGTCGACCGGTGACCTTCTGCGCGCAGCCGTGGCTGCAGGCACCGATGCCGGCCGTCAGGCCAAGGCCGTGATGGAGGCGGGACAGTTGGTCAGCGATGACATCGTGCTGGCCATCCTGAAGGACCGGATGGCGCAACCCGACGTGGCCAAGGGCATCATCCTTGATGGCTTTCCCCGCACCGCGGGGCAGGCCGCAGCCCTCGATACGCTGTTGGCCCAGGCGGGCCAGCGCGTGACCGCCGCCGTCAGCCTTGAGGTGGATGACGAGGCGATGGTGGCCCGCGTATCGGGCCGCTATACTTGCGCCGCCTGTGGCGAAGGCTACCATGACGAATTCAAGCAGCCCGCCAATGCCGGTGTCTGCGACAAATGCGGCGGTACGGCATTCAAGCGCCGGGCTGACGACAACGCCGAAACTGTGCGCGAAAGGCTTGCCGCCTATCACGCCCAGACGGCACCGCTGATCGCGCATTACGATGCACAGTCCGTGTTGGAACGGGTGCCGGCGATGGGGTCCATCGCCGGTGTCCGCGCCATGCTTGCGGATATCGTGGGGCGCGTCTCAGTCTGACGGGAGGGGCCGTCTTTCCCGCGCGCCGGGGGGACGGAAAAAAACGAAACAAGGGAGTAGCACACATGGCGGACACAACATCTGCCAATTCCTACTGGGCGGCGAATATCAGGATCATATCGATTTCGATGGTGATCTGGTTCGTCTGCTCGTTCGGACTTGGTATCCTTTTGCGGCCAGCGCTGTCAGGGATCCACATCGGCGGCGCCGATCTGGGCTTCTGGTTTGCACAAAACGGCGCGATCTACGTCTTTCTCGTTCTGATCTTTGTCTACGCAAAGGTCATGAACAAGGTCGACCGTGATCATGGCGTAGAAGAGTAAGGGGGCAGAACCAGATGGATCAGTTTACTCTTAACCTCATCGTCATCGGCCTTTCTTTCGCGCTGTATTTCGGCATCGCGTTCTGGGCCCGTGCCAGTACCACCGCCGAATTCTACGCGGCTGGCCAGGGCGTCGGCCCGGTGGTCAACGGCATGGCGACGGCGGCTGACTGGATGTCGGCAGCTTCGTTTATCTCGATGGCGGGTCTTATCGCCTTCGGGGGCTACAACAACTCGGTCTTCCTGATGGGCTGGACCGGCGGCTATGTGCTTCTGGCACTGCTTTTGGCACCATACCTGCGCAAGTTCGGCAAGTTCACCGTGCCGGAATTCGTGGGCGACCGCTTCTACTCGACCTCGGCCCGCATGGTTGCCGTGGTTTGCCTTCTTGTCATCTCGATCACCTACGTTATCGGGCAGATGGTTGGCGTGGGCGTGACCTTCGCGCGCTTCCTTGAGGTGTCTACCACGACCGGCCTTCTGATCGGCTCGGCAGTGGTGTTCGCCTACGCAGTGTTCGGCGGGATGAAGGGCATCACCTATACGCAGGTGGCGCAGTACATCGTGCTGATCCTTGCCTACACGATCCCGGCGATCTTCATCTCGCTGCAACTGACTGGCAACGTCCTGCCGCAGCTTGGCCTGATCGGGTCCTATGCCCCGACCGGTGGCGAGACCTACTTCCTGGACAAGCTTGACCAGGTGGTGACGGATCTGGGCTTCACCGCCTACACCGCCGATACCACGAACATGCTGAACATGTTCCTGGTCACCATGTCGCTGATGATCGGCACCGCGGGTCTGCCGCACGTCATCATCCGCTTCTTCACCGTGCCCAAGGTTTCGGACGCCCGTTCGTCCGCTGGCTGGGCGCTGGTGTTCATCGCGCTGCTTTACACGGTTGCACCTGCAGTCGGGTCGATGGCGCGTCTGAACATCACCACCACCTTCTGGCCGGGTGCGATCGACGGCGAGACGTTCTCGAAGCCGGCGCTTTCGATTGCTGAAATCGACAGCAACCCCGAACTGATCTGGATCCGTAACTGGGAGAAAACCGGTCTTCTCAAGTTCGACGACAAGAACGGCGACGGGATGATCCAGTACTTCAACGAGCCGAAGCCCGTCACCGACGCCAACAAGGCGCTGGCTGACGCGACCAAGGCGCTGACCGACGCTGCTGCCGACGCCGACAAGGCGCCGCTGGAAGCTGCGGTTGCCGAAGCCACCACCGCACAGGCTGCGGCGCTGGAAGCGGCGATGCTGAACGGCCAGTCGCTGGCTTCGCAAGGCATCGTCGGCAACGAACTGACCACCGTGAACAACGACATCATGGTGCTTGCCAACCCCGAGATCGCCAAGCTTCCGGGCTGGGTGATCGCGCTGGTGGCTGCCGGTGGCCTTGCCGCCGCGCTGTCGACGGCTGCGGGCCTTCTGCTGGCCATCTCGTCGGCCATCAGCCACGACCTGATCAAGGGCGCCCTGCGTCCCGACATCAGCGAAAAGGGCGAGCTTCTGGCGGCGCGGATCTCGATGGCCTTCGCCATCGCCCTCGCGACCTGGCTTGGTCTGAACCCGCCCGGCTTTGCCGCGCAGGTGGTGGCACTGGCCTTCGGTCTGGCTGCTGCGACGATCTTCCCGGTGCTGATGATGGGGATCTTCTCGACGAAAGTCGGCAAGGAAGGCGCCATCGCGGGCATGATCGTCGGTCTGTTGTCCACGTCCATCTACATCTTCATGTACCTGGGCTGGTTCTTCATCCCCGGCACCAACTGGCTTCCGAACACTCCGGATGCCCATTGGTTCGGTATCTCTCCGGCGGCCTTCGGTCCGATCGGCGCGCTGCTGAACTTCGCAACGGCCTACATCGTCTCGGCGATGTCGAAGGCTCCGCCGCGTGAAGTGCAGGAACTGATCCAGTCGATCCGCGTGCCGAAAGGTGCCGGCAAGGCTGTCGCTCACTAAGCAATCCGCGCCTCCGGGGAAACCCGGGGGCGCGCACACCCTTTTCGGGAAAGTGCTGGACATGGAACAGGATACAAGCCCGCTTCTGGCCTTCCTGGAAACGGTCCACCCCTATGACAGCCTGCCGCGGGACGAGATGGCGCGTGTCGCCGCCTCTTTCAGCCGCAGACATTACGACGATACCGCCGTGATCTATTCGGCAGGTGAGCCGATGACCGGCATCTACCTGATCCTGGAGGGATCGGTCGAGGTTCTGGAGCCTTCGGGCGGCCTGGTGTCGCTGCTTGGTCCGCGCAATAGCTTTGGCGAACGTGGGCTGATGCGCGACGGCATCGCGGTCACCACCGCACGCGCCACGAACGGCGCCGAAATCCTGATGCTGCCTGAGGCCGAGTTTCGCCGCCTGATCGCCAGCTACCCGGCGTTTGAGCGGTTCTTTCACCGTGGCCGGGCGCATGACAACCGCGCTGCCGACATCTCGACCCGCAAGGTTGGGGATCTGATCGCCCGCGCGCCAATCTCGGTCAGTTGTGACACCACGATCCGCGCGGCGGCGGGGATCATGCGGGATGCCCACATCTCATGCCTTGCGGTGGTTGATGAAGGGCACCTGATCGGCATCGTCACCGCGCGCGATTTCACCAGCAAGGTGCTGGCCGAAGGGCTGGATAGCGGCCTGCCGGTCAGTGCGGTCATGGCGAAGGACCCGATGGTGCTGACGCCAGACAGCCTTGGGTCTGATGTGCTGAACCGGATGCTGGAACACCGGATCGGCCATCTGCCGGTGGTCGAGGACGGGCGGCTGGTGGGCATGATCACCCAGACCGATCTGGTCCGGTTTCAGGCCGTGTCCTCGGCCCTTCTGGTGCGCGATGCGGCGACGGCGCAGACCGTGGCCGAATTGGCCGAGAACACCGCCCGCATCCCGCAGCTTCTGGTGCAGCTGGTTGGCGGCGGGTCCGCGCATGAGGTGGTGACCCGACTGATCACCGATATTGCCGACACGGTGACGCGCCGCCTTTTGGCGATGGCCGAGGCAGAACTGGGGCCCGCCCCGGTGCCCTATCTGTGGCTGGCCTGCGGGTCACAGGGCCGGCAGGAACAGACCGGTGTCAGCGATCAGGACAACTGCCTGATGATCGACGACGCAGCGACGCCCGCTGACATGGACTATTTCGCCCAGCTGGCGAAGATCGTCAGCGATGGGCTGCACGCCTGCGGCTATGTCTATTGCCCCGGTGACATGATGGCCACCAATCCCCAGTGGTGCCAGCCGATGCACGTCTGGCATGAGTATTTCCGCAAATGGGTGGCCACACCCGACCCGATGGCGCAGATGCTGGCCAGCGTGATGTTCGACCTGCGCCCGATTGGCGGCGCGGCGGGCCTTTACACCGACCTGCAGGCCGAAGTGCTGGACATGGCCGCGAAGAACTCGATCTTCGTGGCGCACATGATTTCCAACAGCCTGAAGCACACGCCACCCCTTGGCCTGTTGCGTGGCTTTGCCACCATCCGGTCGGGGGAATACAAGAACCACATCGACCTGAAGATGAATGGCGTGGTGCCGGTCGTCGATCTGGGCCGCATCTATACCCTGATCGGCGCCTTCGGGGCGGTGAACACCCGTGCCCGGCTGGAAGCGGCGGCCGAGGCGGGGGTCATCAGCCCTTCAGGCGCGCGCGATCTGATCGAGGCTTATGACCTGATCGCCGAAACCCGGCTGGAACATCAGGCCCGGCGCGTGAAGGCGGGCGAACGGCCCGACAACTTTATCGCGCCGTCAGAACTGTCAGATTTCGAACGCAGCCACCTGCGCGACGCCTTTGTTGTCGTCCGCACCATGCAATCCGCCGTGGGATCGTCCCGCGGCGCCAGAAGCTAGGACCCTACGCCACAATGGCCATTGACCTGATCGCCTCGCTGTTCGTCGCCGCCACCACGGGCATCCTTTTCTGGCTTTTGCGGCGTTGGATACCGTCCCTGCCAACCTGGGTGGTGCCCGCTTCGGCCGGACTCGCGTTGATCAGCTACACCGTGTGGAGCGAATATGACTGGTTTCCCCGGATGACCGGACAACTGCCCGCCGAGATTGAGGTCGTCGCCTCGCTTGAGGAAGCGTCGCCTTTCCGACCGTGGAGCTATCTGATCCCGGCCACCACCAGCTTCGTCGCCCTTGACCATCGCAAGACGCTTAGCCACCCGCAGCAGGCCGACCTGCGGATGGTCACGCTGTACAGCTTCGCCCGCACCGGTGGGATGACCGAAGGGCTGATGGCGGTTGACTGTGCAGGCGCGCGTCAGGCGCTGATCGTGGAGGGTGCCCAGATCACCGACGCGGGCGAGCTGACCGGCGCCGAATGGCGCCCCGCTGTCGCCGAAGACCGTTTGCAACAAGCCGCCTGCAAGGAGGGATAAATGGACCGCAAACCGCGCATCCTTGTGGTCGAGGATGAAGAGAACATCGCCGTGGCGCTGGACTACCTGATGACGCGCGAAGGCTATGATCATGACCGTGTGGCCAGCGGGGCGGATGCCTTGCCGCGCATCCGGCTGACCCATCCCGATCTGGTGCTTCTGGACGTGATGCTGCCCGAGGTGTCCGGCTATGAAATCTGCGAGAGCATCCGGATGGACCCCTCGCTGGCCGATGTGAAGGTGCTGATGATGACAGCGCGCGGGTCGGCCATCGAACGGCGCAAGGGGCTGGCGCTGGGGGCGGACGGCTTCATCTCCAAACCGTTTGAGCTGAAGGACCTGCGCGAAGAAGTCCGCCGCCTGCTGGGAACGGTGGCTTAGATCATGCGTGGGCCAGGCGCCACGGCCGGTAAACGGGCGCTTGCCTGCGCCCCTTGTGGCGAAGGGAGAGGTACCTTGGCCCCACATCCGATGCCCGCTTGGCCAAAGGGCCTGCCATGCTGACCCGGTTTTCCCTGCGCCTGCGGATTTTCCTGATCTTTGCAGGTCTGGCCGCTGCGGTGATCATCGCCAGCGTGCTGGGGCTTTGGCTGGGCTACAGCCGTCTTGGAAATCCTGAGGCCGCTCAGGCCTTTGTGCAGGCGGGCGTGTTGGCCGGTTTCGCCATCCTGGGTCTGGTGGCGGCTGTCTGGTATCTCTTTGATCTCAACGTCGCCAAACCGATCGAGACGCTGTCCGGTGCCTTGCGCGCCCGCGCCCATTCCGATGTGACGGCCCGGATGGATGCCGCCATCGCCCGGTATCTTGGCGATCTTGCCCCCGCCGCGCAGGCCGCCGCGGAAAGTCTGTCGGACACCCGCAGCGCCCTGGCCGAGGCTGTGGCCCGCGAAACCTTGCGGCTCGGGTCGGAAAAGGCCCGGCTTGAGGCCCTTTTGTCCGACGTGCCGGCGGGCGTGATCCTGTGTTCGGCCGACCATGCGCTGGTCTTTTACAACTCACCCGCCGCCGATGTGATCGGCGCAGGCCGCGGTGCCGGGCTTGAGGCGGGCCTTGACCGCAAGCTGTTTGATTACCTCCACGCCGCCCCCCTGCGCCATGCATATGACCGGCTGCTGGCCACCGCCGACCCTGATGCCGTGTCCGACCTGTTGTGCACCACTGTTGCCGGGGCGCGGGTGCTTGCCGCCCGCATGCGGCTTTTGGGCGAAGGGGCGGCGGGCTATGTTCTGACCCTGCGCGACATCACCGGCGACATGGCACAAGAGGCCCGGCATGAGGCGATGCTGGCCGAGGCGCTTGACAGCCTGCGCCGCCCGACCGCGACGCTGGCCACCCTGGTCGAGGTTCTGCCCGACGATGCGCTGCCCGCACGCATGCAATCGGCCCTGAAGGATGAGGTTGCCCGCCTGTCGCATGCCGTGACCCGCTTTGGCGCCGCGCGCGAAGAGGGCCAGGGTGAGGCGACCGCCCTGCCGCAAACCCGCGCCTCGGACCTGGCCGAGGGGCTGGTGGCGCGGCTGGCCAGCCTTGGCATTCCCGCCACGGCCCAGACGGCTGACCTGCTCTTGCGCTGCAACGGGTTTGAGGTGATCACCCTTCTGTCCGCCCTGGCGCAAAAGCTGCAGGCCAATGGGCCGACCACAGACCTGCACCTGACGATTGACGAAGAAGACTCGGGCGCCGCCATCCGCCTGTCCTGGCAGGGCGCGCGGGTCGCGGTCGGCACGCTGGACCGCTGGCTGGCCGACCCCTTGTCGCCCGACACCCCCGACCGCCCCGTCGCCAGCGTCCTTGCCGCCCATGCGACCGAAATCTGGCCCGAGGCGGTGGGGGACCGCGCCGCCCTGTGCCTGCCGATCCGCCAGGCCCGCCGCGCGGTGGCCCGCCCGAAACCCGTGGCGCGCAAGGTGGTCTATGACTTCGAACTTCTGTCCCCCGCCCGCACGGATCAGCTGGCCGAGGCGCGGCTGGACCGGTTGACCTATGTGGTCTTTGACAGTGAGACCACCGGCCTCAACCCCCTTCAGGGCGATGAGATCGTGCAGCTTGCCGCCGTCCGCATCGTCAACGGCCGCCGGGTTGAGGGGGAGGTGTTTGACACGCTCGTCAACCCCGGCCGCAAGATCCCGGCCGTATCGACCGGGGTTCACGGCATCACCGACGCCATGGTCGCCGATGCCCCGCCCGTAGCCGACGTGATCCGCCGGTTTCACAAATTCGCCGAAGGGGCGGTTCTGATCGCCCATAACGCGCCCTTCGACATGGAGTTCCTGCGCCGGGTCGAAGGCCAGATCGGCCTGACCTTCGACATGCCGGTGCTGGATACGGTGCTTCTCTCTGCCGTGGTTTACGGCCAGCATGAGGTTCACAGCCTTGACGCCCTGACGCACCGGCTGGGTATCACCATCCCCGAAGAGGCCCGCCACACAGCCCTGGGCGACACGCTGGCCACGGCAGATGCCTTCCTGAAACTGGTGCCCATGCTGGCCGGGCGCGGCCTGGCCACCTTTGGCACAGTGCTGGCCGAGGTGCGCAAACACGGGCGGCTCTTGAAGGATCTGAACTGACCTCAGCGCGGTTTGCGCCCTCGCCCCCAAAGCTGCGCGCCGAAGCCCTGACTTTCTGACTTCAGGCTTCCTCTTCCCCAAATATCCCACGGGGGTCCGGGGGTGTGAA